>JAZRDC010000143.1:0-6635 GCA_045660065.1 Clostridia bacterium | reverse complement strand
ACTTGTAAACTGCTACTCGGCGGCAAACCTTGTTTCAGGAAAAGCCTATGGCGGAATTTGCGCTAACAACACAAAAACTGTTGTAAACTGCTACTATAACAATCAGGTAAACAAGGCTGTTACATTAGGCGATTGCGATGCCTTTGCAGTATCAATCAGCGATATGGCAAATCCTGACACATTCCAGAATTTTGATTTTTATGAAATGTGGTATGCAACAGGTTTTCATTTACCGGTACCTTTTGAAACTCTTTACTAAAAAATATAGACAAAGAAAACTTTTTGTGTTAGAATAGATTTTATTAGGAGGATTAATAAAATGAAAAAACAAATTTTATCTTTTATCTGTGGTGCGGCAGTTGCACTTTCTGTTACAATGGTTCCTGCCGTTGCAGACAGTATTTCAAAAAAAATTGATGTTTTAGTTGACTATGTAACAGTTACTTTAGACGGTAAAAAAGTAGATGTTAAAAACTTCGTTCACGAGGGAAGTACATATTTAGGACTCCGTGATATGGGCAATCTTTTAGGTCTTCAGGTTGACTGGGATGACAGAACTCACACTGCAGTTTTAACATCACCGGGCAAAACACCTGTTTTCCCTGAGGGTCCTATGCAGACAATTGATGTTCCGATTGTAAAAGCAACAACAATGACTGTAAATGGCGTAAAGATTGACAGCGCATATATCTCAGATATGTATGATTCATATAAAGCAAACAATCCCTCAATGACAACAGAACAGTTGAAAGAGGCTATCACAAGTTCTGCGAAATGGGTTGCTTTCAAAACAGAAATGTTTGAAAAATATGGTCTTAAAAACACAGATGCAGACAAAGAAGAAGCAGAAAAATCTTACGCAGAATTTATAGAAAGTTACGGCGGAGTTGAGGCTTTTGAACTTATTCTTGCATCAAACAACTTAAAACCTGACAAGTTTAAAGCAGACTACATAAAAGATTTTCTTGATAATAAATTAATGGTGCCTTTAACAGAAAAACTTAAAAATGACACTAAAGAAATCAAAGATTTCACAGATGCCAAAAAGGCAGAATTTGAAAAAGACAAGTCTTTGGCTAAATTCCCTGTTGCAACAGTAAAACACATTTTAATTGATGATGAAACTGAAGCAAAGGAAGTTCTTGCAAAACTCAAAAAAGGCGAAAAATTTGAAAAACTTTTGGAAAACTACAAACAAAACGATCCTGGTATGCCGGATACAGGCTACGAAGTATTCATCGGTTCAGGTTTTGTTCCTGAATTTGAAGAAGCAGCGGTTAAACTTACAAAAGGCAAATATTCTGACATTGTAAAATCAGACTATGGTTATCACATCCTTTACTGCCTTGAAAAGAGTGAAACAATCACATTTGACCAGTACTTTGAAATGAACTTTGCTACTGAAATTTCACAGATGCTTGACAATATCGTTGTAGAATACGAAAAGAATGCAAAAGTAGAAGTTGACTGGGGATTTTAATTAAACAAATGGGAATGTAAAAATACATTCCCATTATTTTATTGACTAAAAGCACCTTTTGTGCTACAATAACCTTGTTTGAAATTAGGCAGAAAGGATTAATATTTATGAGTATTTTTGCTGCAATGAAGAAAGTGGAAGTAAAAAATGCAGTTATAATCGGCTCACTTTGTTCAATTTCATATCTTGGTGTTTACTTTGCCAGAAATATTTTAGGCGCAGTTACACCTCAGATTGTAAATTCGGGCGTTTACAGCGAAAGTTACATCGGAGCGGTATCATCTTTGTATTTTATATTTTATGCCGTTGGACAACTTATTAACGGGCTTATCGGCGATAAAATCAACGCAAGAATAATGATAAGTTTCGGTCTTATTTTAGCAGGTATTACAAACTTTATTTTCCCGCTTATGCTTGATAACCCGGATGCTGCAAAATTTGTTTATGGTATGACAGGATTTTTCCTTTCTATGATATACGCACCTATGACAAAAGTAGTTGCCGAAAACACAGAACCAATTTATGCTACAAGGTGCAGCCTTGGATACACCTTTGCATCGTTTTTTGGTTCGCCACTGGCAGGTGTTGCCGCCGCCCTTTTGGTATGGACATCGGTTTTTGCAGTATCAAGTGCAATTTTAGTTGTAATGGGTATTGTTTGCTTTATCGTCTTTTTATCTTTAGAGAAAAAAGGCATTGTTAAGTATAATCAGTTTGACAAAGCAAAAGAAGAAAACAAAGGAAGCATAAAACTTTTAATTGAAAGACAGATTATAAAGTTCACATTAATTTCAGTTATAACAGGCGTTGTGCGTACAACAGTGGTCTTCTGGCTTCCTACATACATCTCGCAATACTTAGGATTTTCATCAGAAACATCTGCAATGCTCTTTACGGTTGCAACCTTAATCATTTCATTTACAACATTTATAACAGTGTTTGTTTATGAAAAATTAAAACGAAATATGGACCTTACAATCCTGCTTTCATTCATTCTTTCGGCAGCATCGTTTTTGTTGGTTTATTTAATAAAACAACCTGCAATCAACATCGCTCTTATGGTGGTTGCAATTATGGCTTCAAACGGCGCCGCAACAATGCTCTGGTGCAGATATTGCCCAAGTCTTAAAGATACAGGCAGAGTTTCAAGCGCAACAGGATTTTTGGACTTTATGAGTTATATGGCAGCCGCCGCATCAACATCACTTTTTGCTAACGCAGTAAATACAATCGGCTGGAAAAACCTGATTTTGATATGGTTTGTAATAGCATTTTCAGGTGTAATCGTAGCACTTCCAAGAAAAATCAAAAAAGACGCATAAGCGTCTTTTTTTAATGTTATTATTTTTATCTACAAAGGGGGAAAACCTTTCTTAAAAGAAAGAGTTTTCCCCCTTTAACCCCTTTCCCAAAGAATTTTGTAATGGTTTGATTTTTTAAAGCATCTTTCCCCCGAAGCCCTACTAAAAATTAAAATCATAAAAAACCAGACCAACTTCCCTGCGAAGTCTCGCTAAATATTAAAATCATAAAAAGTCAGGACATGTGCCGCGTCAGAGTTCGTGCTTTTACTTCGTTTCCGCTATTCGCAGAAACTCATTTTTCGCACGACTCTTCCTTTTCGGACGAAAAATAGTTTTTTCGTCCGTTACAAAACAGTAATTTGCTATTTATAGGGATAGGAAAAAATTCTCACAATGGGCAAACCGAACCCGCAGGGGTTACCCGAAGGCGTACAAAGGTACGCCGAGTTAGGTGAGGTTTGTTCCATAACAAAATATGTAATATTTTGTGGTGTGGGGATTTTTAACATCCCCTTATGAGAAACAAAAAAAGAGTTTGGGATTTCCCAAACTCTTTTGTAGTGTCGAATAAGATTATTCGTTGATAGCTGTAACAACGCCTGAACCTACTGTTCTACCACCTTCACGGATAGCGAATCTCAAACCTTCTTCGATAGCGATAGGAGTGATAAGTTCAACATCCATTGTAACGTTATCGCCAGGCATGCACATTTCTGTACCTTCTGGGAGGTTGATAACACCTGTAACGTCAGTTGTTCTGAAGTAGAACTGTGGTCTGTAGTTGTTGAAGAATGGTGTATGACGGCCACCTTCGTCCTTTGTAAGAACGTATACTTCGCCTTTGAATTTTTTGTGTGGGTTGATTGAACCTGGTTTTGCGAGAACCTGACCTCTTTCGATTTCGTTTCTCTGAACACCTCTGAGGAGTACACCAACGTTGTCGCCTGCTTCAGCGTAGTCGAGAAGTTTTCTGAACATTTCGATACCTGTAACAACAACTTTTCTTGATTCATCTGTAAGACCAACGATTTCAACTTCTTCGTTAGTTCTGAGCTGACCTCTTTCAACTCTACCTGTAGCAACAGTACCACGGCCTGTGATTGAGAATACGTCTTCTACAGGCATAAGGAATGGAAGGTCTGCTTTTCTTTCAGGTGTTGGGATGAATTCGTCAACTGAATTCATAAGGTCAAGGATTGGTTTGTAAACTGGATCGTTAGGGTCTGTTGATGTTGATTCCAAAGCCTGGAGAGCTGAACCGATAGTGATCGGAATATCGTCACCTGGGAATTCATATTCGTTAAGAAGATCTCTAACTTCCATTTCTACTAATTCGAGAAGTTCTGGATCGTCAACCTGGTCAGCTTTGTTCAAGAATACTACCAAGTAAGGAACGCCTACCTGTCTTGACAAAAGGATATGTTCTCTTGTCTGTGGCATTGGACCGTCAGCAGCTGATACTACGAGGATACCGCCGTCCATCTGAGCAGCACCAGTGATCATGTTTTTAACATAGTCAGCGTGGCCTGGGCAGTCAACGTGTGCATAGTGTCTAACGTCTGTTTCGTATTCAACGTGAGCTGTTGAAATTGTGATACCTCTTTCTCTTTCTTCTGGAGCTTTATCGATATTAGCGTAGTCTGTGAATTCAGCCTGACCTTTCATACCGAGAACTTTTGTGATTGCTGCTGTCAATGATGTTTTACCATGGTCAACGTGTCCGATAGTACCAATGTTGACATGGGGCTTATTTCTTTCAAATTTTTCTTTAGCCATTTTTAATTTCCTCCTTTTTTATAAAAAACAAAAATTAATAATTTACTGTAATTACTATTATAAACTATTTTTGCAAAAATTGCAACTATAATTTTATAAATTATTCGCTCTTTGATCTTTCTGCAATAATTTTGTCCATAATAGATTTTGGAATAGGCGCAAAGTGACTAGGCTGCATGGTGTACTGACCTCTACCCTGAGTATTTGAACGCATATCTGTTGCATATCCGAACATTTCTGAAAGCGGAACGAATGCAGCGATTGCCTGAACACCGTTTCTTGCTTCCATACCCTGAATCTGACCACGTCTTGAGTTGATATCACCCATAACGTCGCCCATGTATTCATCAGGAACAACAACGTCTACCTTCATGATAGGTTCTAAGAGAACCGGATCTGCTTTTCTCATACCGTCTTTAAATGCCATAGATGCTGCAATCTTAAACGCCATTTCAGATGAGTCAACTTCATGGTATGAACCATAAGTAAGAGTACATCTAACGTCAACAACGTTGTATCCTGCAAGGATACCAGCCTGCATAGCACCCTGAATACCTGCATCAACTGATGGAATGTATTCTTTTGGAATAGCACCGCCGACAATTTTGTTTACGAATTCGTAACCAGCACCTGGTTCTAATGGTTCCATTGTCATAACAACGTGACCATACTGACCCTTACCACCTGACTGACGAGCATATTTACATTCTGTTTCAACAGTCTTGGTAATAGATTCTTTGTAAGCAACCTGAGGAGCACCAACGTTAGCTTCAACTTTAAATTCTCTTAAAAGTCTGTCAACGATGATTTCAAGGTGCAATTCACCCATACCAGCGATAATTGTCTGACCAGTTTCTTCGTCTGTATAAGTTCTGAAAGTTGGATCTTCTTCTGCAAGTTTTGCAAGAGCGATACCCATCTTTTCCTGACCTGCTTTAGTTTTTGGTTCGATAGCAACGCTGATAACTGGTTCCGGGAATTCCATTGATTCAAGGATAACCGGAGCTTTTTCGTCACAAAGTGTATCACCTGTAGTTGTGTTCTTAAGACCAACTGCAGCTGCGATATCGCCAGAGTAAACAGTATCGATATCTTCTCTGTGGTTAGCGTGCATCTGAAGGATTCTTCCGAGTCTTTCTTTGTGTCCTTTTGACGCATTGAGAACGTAAGAACCTGAGTTTACTGAACCTGAATATACTCTGAAGAAGCAGATTTTACCAACGAATGGGTCAGTTGCAATCTTAAATGCGAGTGATGCAAATGGTTCTTCGTCTGATGAAGGTCTTGTTTCTTCTTCTTCTGTATCAGGGTTAACGCCTTTAATAGCAGGAACGTCAACCGGTGATGGCATATATTCAATGATAGCGTCCAAAAGAAGCTGAACGCCCTTGTTTCTGTATGAAGTACCGCAAAGCATAGGAACGATCTGGTTGTTGATTGTAGCTTTTCTGAGAGCTTTTTTAAGTTCGTCAACAGAAATTTCTTCTTCCATGAGATACTTATCCATAAGTTCTTCGTCTGTTTCAACGATAGCTTCAACCATTTTTGCTCTGTATTCCTGAGCTTTGTCCATCATATCAGCAGGAATTTCTTCCGTACCGTATTTTGTACCCATTTCGTCATAATAAACTTCAGCTTTCATATTCATAAGGTCAACGATACCTTTAAATGTATCTTCTGAACCGATAGGAAGCTGAACTGGTACACCGTTTGCTTTAAGACGTTCGTGAACCATGTTTACAACATTATAGAAGTCTGCACCCATAATGTCCATTTTGTTAACATAGATCATTCTTGGAACACCGTAGTCGTCAGCCTGTCTCCAAACTGTTTCTGACTGAGGTTCAACACCGCCCTTAGCACACATAACTGTAACAGATCCGTCCAATACTCTGAGTGAACGCTGAACTTCAACTGTAAAGTCTACGTGACCCGGTGTGTCAATGATATTGATTCTGTTCTTGATTCCTTTGAAAGGACCTACCTGAGGTTCCCAGAAACAAGTAGTAGCCGCAGATGTGATTGTGATACCACGTTCCTGCTCCTGAACCATCCAGTCCATTGTAGCAGAACCA
>JAZRDC010000142.1:0-4311 GCA_045660065.1 Clostridia bacterium | reverse complement strand
TTTGCCAAAGCCACTTCCCGAAGAAAGTATCACGAAGAGGTGCAATACCGGGAATAATAAGACCAACATTGTTGTTTGCACGATCTAAAAAAAGCTTTGCTGCTTCTTTGTCAAATCCACACCCGGTGAGTTCAAACCATCCAAAAAGTGATGTTCCGCCCATAGGACACATTACGATTCTGTTTTTTATTTCCACATTTCCTATTTTCCAAGGTGTGAATAAAGCCTCGTATTTTTCGTTCATGCTATCATTTTCCTTTCAAAATATTATGTAATGGTTCATTATTTTAGAAACATGTGCAAAAGCTTCTCATAAAGTTTGCTTTTGTACGGCTGATAACGCATCGGCAAATCAAGCCAGGTCTTTTTATCCATAACTGATTTGTAGTGAGAAAATGCGTCAAATCCGTCTTTGCCGTGATATGAACCCATACCACTTTCACCAACACCGCCAAAGCCCATTTCGCTTGTCGCAAGGTGAACCACTACATCGTTTATGCAACCGCCACCATAAGAAAGCTCTTTTGTAACACGGTTAATATGATTTTTATTACTTGAAAACAGATATAAAGCAAGTGGTTTATCTTTATCCTTCAAGTCATCAACTAAGTTGTCAAAATCATCAAATGTAAGTATCGGCATAATAGGTCCAAATATTTCTTCACCCATAACTGCATCGGTTTCTGTTACATTATCCATAACAGTAGGAGCAATTTGATTGGTCTTGCTGTTTGTTTCACCACCAATGACTACCTTGCTTTTATCTATAAGTGCGCAAAGTCTTTCAAAATGTCTTTCGTTGATTATTTTGCCGTAATCTTTATTTTCAAGAGGATTATCACCATATTGCTTCTTTATTTGCTTTACAACTTCGCTGATAAATTTATCCTTAACAGAACTTTCGCAAAGAATGTAATCGGGAGCAACACAAGTCTGACCGCAGTTTAAGTATTTTCCGAATACAATTCTTTTAGCCGCAAGCTTAATGTTAGCACTCTCATCTACAATACACGGACTTTTACCGCCAAGTTCCAATACGGCAGGAGTTAAATACTCGGCAGTTTTACGAAGAACTTCTTTACCAACTGCCTGACTTCCGGTGAAGAACACAAAATCAAATTTCTGTTCTAAAAGCGCTTGATTTTCTGTTCTGCCTCCCGTTACTACTGCAACATATTCAGGAGAAAAACATTCCGTTATGATTTTTTCAATAATTTTACTTGTTGCAGGAGAATATGCGCTTGGTTTAACAATCGCTGTGTTACCTGCAGCAATAGCATCTGCAAGGGGATCAATCGTCAAAAGGAAAGGATAATTCCAAGGACTCATAATAAGAGTGTTTCCGTAAGGTACGGGCTGCTTAAAGCTATGTGATGCAAAATTTGTAATGGGAGTATATACCGTCTTTCTTTTTGCAAATCTCTTTGTATAACGAATCATATATGAAATCTCTGAAAGAACAAGACCGCTTTCACACATAAATCCTTCAAAATGGCTTTTACCGAGGTCAGATGTCAAAGCATCATTTACCTCGGTCTGATATTTCTTTACAGTCAAATAGAGTTTTTTTAGTTGTTCAATGCGGAACTTAACCGGAATGGTCGCACCGCTTTTATAATATTTTCTCTGCTTTTCGAGTATCGAAGCAATTTGCTCATTTGTCATTTTATTTACTCCAATCTGCAATCATATAATAAAAGTTTTCTAGCTCTTTTCTTGTCATAAGCTTTGGTACGGGATAAAGAGGATTAGCTTCCTTTTCAGCGTGCTTTGCCATCAGCGGAATATCTTCTTTTTTGATTCCGTTTAACTTATCGGGAATACCCATATCTTTATTTAGCTTCTTCACTGCTGCAATAAACTTTTTCGCACCTGCTTCATAAGAATCCTTTTCATCACAGATTCCTGCAACCGAGCCGAGCTTATGAAGTTTTTTATACACGCTTTCTCCATAAGTTTCAAGCACATAAGGCATAATTACCGCATTAGCAAGACCGTGAGGTGTTCCGTATTTTCCACCGAGGGAATGTGCAATAGCATGAACATATCCTACATAAGATTTTGAAAATGCAACTCCGGCGTTGTATGCTGCACGAAGCATATTTTCTCTTGCTTTATGATTTGTTCCGTCTTTATAGGCTGCTTCTATATTATCAAAAATAAGCTTTACAGCCATAAGCGCAAGTCTTCGGGTTTCTTTTGTCGTTGAACGTCCGATATATGCCTCAACAGCGTGCGTAAGAGCATCCATTCCCGTTGTTGACGTCAGATGCGGCGGTAATGTATATGTAAGAGAAGCATCAAGCACCGCATAGTGGGGAATCAAAGGAAAACTCATAAGAGCATATTTATGATGTTTTTCGCTATCCGTGATGATAGATGCCAAGGTTACTTCACTTCCTGTTCCTGCCGTAGTTGGAACAGCAATAAGTGTTGGCAATTTGCGCAGCACTCGAAGAATTCCTTTCATTTGTCCTACAGTTTTTCTAGGATATGCAACTCTTGCTCCGACTGCTTTTGCACAATCCATTGAGGAACCTCCACCGATTGCAATAAGGCAGTCGCAATTATTTGATTTGTAAACCGCCAATGCTTGTTCAACATTCTTAACTGTGGGATTAGGCATAGTTTGATCATACACCTTATAATGAACCTTGCTCTTTTTTAATGCTTCCTCAAGTGGTGAAACAAGTCCATTGTTTACAATTCCTTTATCTGTAACGATAAGCACAGACTTAACATTTTCTTTTTTCAATACATCACCAAGCTCCGCACATGAACTGATAATTTCCGGTTCTCTATACGGAAGAATAGGTAATGCAATACGAAATGCCGTTTGAAACACACGACAAAAAGCTGATTTAATAAAAAACATAACTACCTCTCATTCATCATAGGATTTTGCGACTTTTTCTATATTTTCGCTGATAATATTCAAACTGCGATAAAATACAGTTCTGTCTTCATCAGAAATGCCAACACTTATTTCTTCTAACACAGCATCAATTTTATCTGCAATTCTTTTTCCGGCACGTGAACCTTTATCAGTAAGAACAAAAGGAGAATTGTACCTTTTTTTACTTTGAGATTTGCATATTAAATATTCATTCTTTTCAAGATAGTCAAGACTTCTCGAAATCGTGGCTTTATCTTCTTCGCAACGTTCACAAAGATCTTTCGATGTCAGTTCTTCTGATATATACAAATAATATAGGCACGAAATATGCGGACTTCTGAGTTCATAGTTCGCCATTTCTTCATTCTTAATTTTACGTATATTTCTGTTTATTCTGTTTAATAAAACAGTAAAAGTTTCAAATCTTTCAATCACTATAAAACCTCCTATACACTGATTTAACACATTCTGATTTTTTGTTTTAGACAGGACAAGGTAAAACGTAAAATCTATCCAACATACTTCTTAAGTTGCCTTGATATTTTAATCTCATCCCTGAAATACAACTTAAATCATCAGAAAAATATTGATTAACACTTTTAATTTCTTTGTTTGCTTGACTTTTTTGCAGAATATATGCTACAAACTGTGAACAGAAAAAGCCGAAACGACTGCGTTTGTATGGCAACTTCAAAATACTTAAAGTAAGGCTTGTTCTTGAATAATAAAACAAGTCCTTAAACTCAATAAAATAGTCAAGTGCTTGCTTGATTTTTAAATAGGTTTCTTCTGTCACATACATTTCGTATAGTTGGCACGGTATAGTTTTTCTTCCCGGTTTTGCATATCGGTTTATATCTTCTACAATAAATCCTTTTGTAACGAAACTATAGAATGTATTGATATCTTCTTCCAAGCCGATAGAGGCATGAGGATATTTCAATCCTGTCAAAATATTAATGATTTTGGTTCCTGTATCAGGAAATTTTGTCAGCAATAAATAGACTTTTCGTTTCGTCTTTTGTTCTTGTTTAAGCATGACCATAATCCAACCTCCTATATACTTGTTGAGATTTCAACAAGTATATTATAGCAAAAACTTGTTGAAAAGTCAACAAGTTTGAGAAAATATTACATTTTGTACAAAAATAGCGACAGGAATAGTTAGTCCTGCCGCTATCATTAGGTTATTTCATTTTATTTGCTTTCTAAAATTAGCTTTCTTGCTAATATAAATAAGCTATTATCCACCGACGGAATATCTCTCAAAAGTGGGTCCTTCATATATTCCACATCGGGATTGAAGTTAGGATTTACCGATTGATAGATTTTTATACGGGCATTAAACTCTGCTTCAGCATAAGTGATTTTACCGGATTTATAATCTTCAATTACGGGAGCGATGATAACTCTGA
>JAZRDC010000141.1:0-2058 GCA_045660065.1 Clostridia bacterium | reverse complement strand
TCAATATCTGATTTTACGATTATTTCAGGCTTTTCATCTTTTCCTTTTCGGGATTTACACAAAAGGTCAACCTTTCCCAAAAGTCCAAGGGGCAGATTTTCAATGCCGAATTCATCTGCTAAATTAATGTGCCACTCTATTTCTTTCTTTTCTGCGTTTACTTTAATTCCAAAAACATACTCAATTAAAATTGAAATAGGGAACAATCCTGACCAGCCTACAAAATCGCTTTTTGCAATACTTCCGTGATTTTTAGACTCTGGCGCGTAGTTTTCCCATATAGTTCCTGTTTTTTCAAAAACTTCAACTACATTTCCTACACAATTTTTTGCAATATCAAATGCTAAATCGTGATAATTATTTTCCGAAAGACCTTTCAAAACCATATAGTTTGTTGGCGCCCATACACCTCCGCACCAGTAGTTTCCGTCTTTATCGTAATACTTGTTATCTGCTGACAAACTCGGCACTCTGAACGGTCTGTTGAATTCTTTATCATTTTCAAGATGGGCAACAAAATCTTTTAGTTTATCTTTTGGCACAATATCTGCTGATAATGCCCAATATGCACCAACTGATTTTACCATATTGAGGGTATCGTCTTCCCACAAATCATAATAAAACTTGGTTTCATCGTCCCATAATTTTTCATTAATTAAATTGCCAAGAGTTTCTTTTTCTTTTATAATATCCTGAATGTCATTTTCTCTTCTGCAGATTTTTGCCATTTTAATCAACACATTGCAGTTAATAAGTTGTTGCAGGCAGGCATCAATCCATATCATATGGCCGTTGGAAAGATTTCTTTCTTCAATATTGTCGCTTTCTTTAAGCCTTGGCTGATTGTCCATACCGCAACCCCAACCTGAAGACCAGTATCCCCCGTCTCTCCATGTTCTGTATCGCTTGAGCCATTGGTGATATGCTAAAAGTACAGGGAAAATCTTTTCTATTCTTTCCTTGTCCCCTGTTAATTTATAGTAATCATACTCGCACCAGGGCATAATGTTCGGACCTGTTGCAGGTGCGTCAAATCTTGTAAATACTGCCCCGCCGTCATTTTCTCCCACTTCTCTTGCAATAAAACCATCTTTATGCTGAAGGGCATAAAAATTATTAAGGGTTCCCTGAAAATCAAAAAACTCTGATGCGTATTTGCCATACATTGTTATAAAACAAGAGTCCCACATAAACAGATTATCGTTAAATGCAGAATCTATAAATGGTGAAACAAATCCTGAACCCTCGATGGGGTTATGTATGTTTGAAAATGCAATTTCCCAGGCTTTGTAATAACAATCAACCGCAGAATTATGATTTTCCCAAACAGGTTTTGGAAGTTTATCTTTTATTTCGTTGTAAACAGGGAGTGTAATCTTATTAAGTTCGCCCCCTATAAAACTGTTTTCTTCCACATATTTATTCTGAATGTATGAAATTTCTTCATTCTGATAATATTTTCTCATAATTTAACATCCTTTTACGCTTTGTCAATTGGAACAAATGCCTGTGCGTTTAAATCAAGACCTGAAAATTCTTCCCTTAAATAATAATGGTAAGCCGCAGCACCAATCATTGCGGCATTGTCTGTGCAATATATTGGTTCGGGACAGAAAAATTCCATATTTTCTTTTTTTGCTTTTTCTTTAAAACTTTCACGAAGTTTTGAGTTTGATGCAACTCCGCCTGCCAAGCACACCTTTTTAACATTTTTCTGTTTTGCACCCAAAAATGTATTGTCTGTTAAAATTTCAACCACTGTATCCTGAAAACTCATTGCCACATCGCCAACGCTTATTTCTTCACCCTTTTGTTCTGCATTATGGCAATAGTTTATAATAGCCGTTTTTATACCGCTGAAGGAAAAATCAAGAGTTTCTTCATGGAATTTAGGCTTTGTAATTTTAATTCGATTTTTGCCCGTTTTTGCGGCTTTATCGATGTTTGGTCCGCCCGGATAACCAAGTCCTAAAACACGAGCCACCTTATCAAAGGCTTCTCCTGCCGCATCATCTCTTGTTTTGCCTAAAACTTCATATTTTCTGTAATTTTCTACAT
>JAZRDC010000140.1:0-8617 GCA_045660065.1 Clostridia bacterium | reverse complement strand
CTTTGCTGCCGCCATAGTCTGCATAATGTAGTCTACGCTTTTTAATCTTTTTTCTTCTTCAACAGAAGAAAGGCTTATAAAATATGGTGCGTGAACGCTTAAGTAAATTCCGTTTTTGTCCGCTTCGTCACCCAAAGTCTGCGCGGTTGCCTGAGATATTTTTACTCCCTTGCTGCACTGATATTCATAAGCATCAAGCCCCTGATTTTTAACCCACAAAGGCATTGCTGTACTTGCTTTATTGCCGTCTTCATAAAACTGATCGGGATTGCCCGACGGTCCGAATTTAATCATTTTTCCACGACCTTTCCAATTCATTTATAACCCTGTCTGCCGCATCTTTTGCAGACAGATTTGTTACATCTATTCTTATATGGCAATTTTTATAAAACTTTTCTCTTTCTTCCATAAGATTTATAATTTCTTGTTTGCTTTTACCGAAAATCAGTGGTCTGTTTACGTCATTTCCGATATTTTCAATTATTTTATCTGCCGACGCACAAAGATTTACAACCTTACCGTTTTGTTTTAAGAAATTCATATTAATTTCAGATTTTGCAACCCCACCGCCGCAGGAAATTACACATCCGTCTTTTTGAGAAACATTTTTTATAACTTCTGTTTCAAACTCTCTGAATTTTTCCTCACCGAGTTTTTCGAAAATATCAGGAATACTCAATTTATAAATTTTTTCAATTTCTTCGTCTGTATCAATGAACTCTTTCCCCGTTTTTTGTGCAAGGATTTTGCCAACGGTAGATTTCCCAACGCCCATAAATCCTGTTAAAACAATATTCATTTTCTCTCCCCCAAAGCCTTCAAAGCACTTTTATATGCTTTATCAAGAGTTTCATCTAAAGGATAACTGCCTGTCCATATTTCAAATGCTGCCGCCGCCTGAAGCACAAGCATCCACAATCCGTTATCGCAATTTATTCCCTTTTGCTCTGCTTTTTTCAAAAACTCTGTTTTAAAAGGATTATATATTAAATCATACACAAATTCGCAAGTTTTAAAATCATCAACAGGACTTTGATCTGCATTAGGGTGCATACCAACAGGTGTTGCATTCACAAGAATATCATAGTTATATTTTCCAAGGTTATCTAAAGTATCTGCTATACCAAACCCGTGATTTTTACAAAGCAGTTCTGCCTGCTCTTTTCTTCTTGCAAGAATTATTATTTCTTTTGCTCCGCAAAGGTTAATTTTTACTGAGATTGAGTTCACCGCACCTCCTGCACCTAAAATGCACACGGTTTTATCTTTAACGCTTACTCCTTTTTTCTCTAAAGCCTTAATAAAACCAACTCCGTCGGTGTTAAAGCCGTAAAGTTTTCCGCCATCTACTTTTACTGTGTTTACTGCTCCGACTTTTTTAGCATAGTCATCTTTAAAGTCCACGCTGTTAAATGCCTCAATTTTATGGGGAATTGTAACATTGAAACCTTTTTTACAATTTCTGAAACTATCAAGTTTTTCAGTAAAATTTTCAGGAGCAATATCTGCTATTCCATAATTCTCATCAAGTCCTGCCTCTTTAAAAAACACATTATGAATTACAGGGGACAGCGAATGCCCTATGGGATGACCTGTTACAAAAAAATTCTCAGTCAACCTTTTCACCTTCAAATCCTTTTAATACTTTTCTTTCAATAATTCTTTTGAATTTTACAAATTTGCCCTCTTTATCGCAAACGGGTTTTACTAAAACAGGCACCATACCCATTCTGTTGGCGCCCCATACATCAGTTAAAAGTTGGTCGCCAACTACCATAACATCTTTTGCATCTGTCTTTAAAATATCCAGTGCCATAAGAAATGGTTTTTTGTTTGGCTTATTTTTATCGCAAACAAAAGGCACAGGTATTGAGTCTGCAAACTTTTTCGCGCGTTCATAAATATTGTTGGAAACAATACACACCTTAAATCCATTTTCTTCAAGTTTTTTAACAAACTCCACCGCACGCTTGTCTGCAACAGGAGTATGCGGTTCAACCAAAGTGTTATCAATATCTAAGATTGCCGCTTTTACCCCGATTTTTTTCATAAAATCAAGGGGAATATCTTCAATTTTATCAAACATAAATCTTGGTAACAAAAATTTCATTTTTTAACTCTCCGTGAAATATATATATTATTGTAAGTATATCACAAAAACACCAAAAACACAAGTAAACTAAGGAGATTTTATGTTTGTTATCCACGGTATATTCAATAGCACTCCAACCGAAAGACTTGTAAGCAATTTAACTGACTTTTCCACTCTTAAGCAGTTTAAGTTTATTCATAGCAAAGCAATGGTCGGTGAAATTTTTGATTTTTCAGTTTCCTTTGGACAATATGAAAAAAATGTATCATTTTTAAATTGTTTTCCCAAAAAAGGAATAATACTTCCCCCTGCAATTAAAATTGCAGAATTTTACGAAAAGTTTTCCGACTTTTTAATTATACGCTTTCCGCTAAACGAACCTCTCAGGCCACACACTCCCCTGCCATTTTTTGAAAAAACATTAGCAGAATTTGAAAAGTTAAAACATAAAACATTAATAGAACTTTCGGGCGAAAGCGTAGATTTTAATATGCACACCGCAAAAGCACAGATTTTAAGTTACAATCAGGCAATTTTAAAATGTGCAACAAAAGGCTCGAAAACTTTTTTTGATGAAAGTTCATACTCTTCTTATTTTACATATCTTGACGAACAAAAATCCCCGCACCTTGTTTTTATGGAAGACACAAAAAGCATCAGCAAAAAGCACAATCTTGTAAAGAGCAGAAAATTCAAAGGCATCTGCTGGAAAGACGTGCATTTAATGGCAGACGGAAACTGGGAATCTTTAAAAGGTGCGTATCAGAATTTATAAATAAAAAAAAGAAACTTCTATTGAAGTTTCTTTTTGAAGTTTAGTTTTATTTAAACTTTCTTTTTCTAGCTGCTTCAGATTTTTTCTTTCTCTTTACGCTGGGCTTTTCATAATGTTCTCTTTTTCTGAGTTCAGAAAGAACACCTGCTTTTGCACACTGACGCTTAAATCTGCGAAGAGCACTATCCAAGGATTCGTTTTCCTTGATTTTAATTTCTGACATTAGGTTTCCCTCCCTCCGCTATATACATACACCAAAAGGTGTATCAAGCAAGTAAAAATTCATCGTTTGTAAAATACGACCTCTATATTTTATAACAAGTTCTCGTTTATGTCAAGTACTTATAGCTATTTTTTTATTTTTTTTGCTTTTGGAAGTTCAATTTTCTTTTTATTTTTGGATTCTTTATAGATTATAATCTTGTTTCCGATAACCTTAACCGGCTCTGCACCAACGGTTTCGCAAAGTTCGGCACAAAGTGCACGAGGGTCTGAAAGTGAATTTTCCAAAACATTAATTTTTATAAGTTCGTTTGCTTCCAAGGCATCACGGATAAGGGTTAAGAAATTATAATCAATTCCGTTTTTACCAATCTGATATTTTGCCTGCAAATTAACTGCCAGACTCATCAGATAGGCTCTTTGTTTACTTGTCATGCAAAACTCCTCCTTATTTTTCAATTTTTGAAAATGCTTTAATAATTTCCTGCTTGTTAATTTCCATACCATCGGCATAGTTAATTGCAATCAGAACAAGTCTGCCTTCTACTTTACCTGCATAGTATTCAAGATTTAATATAATATCTGAATACGTTCCTCTGAAAGTGATTTTTTCAAATTCATATCCTGCGATTGTTTCGAATCCTGTTCCTTTTGCAGAAACATAAGAAACTCCGCTTGTTTCACCTTCAAGAAACGGTCTTACATATTCAAGATACTCATTTGTTGTTACTTCCGTTTTTGGACTTACCGCCAATGTAACACTGCTTCCTGATTCAGGGTAATATGCAGAAAATTCAGAAACTGAAAATGCGTCAACATCTTCAGGGGTTGAAACTGTATCCTTTGCTTCAACTTTTTCTGTGTTGTGCATCATAGCCATATCGTTGCCTGCAATAAACTCAAGTCCCAATTCTTCGCTTACATAGCCTTTTTCGGTAACAACACCGAAACATGACTTATAACTGTCTGTTGTAATCAGAGCACATTCTCTTTCAGAATCCCATTCAACTTTGGCATCCAATGCTTCAGAAACTGCTCTTAAAGGAATTAAAGTTCTTGATTTATAAAGCATGGCAGGAGCGTCGATTTTAATATCTTCGCTTTTATTTTCAGCCAATGTTTTTTTAACCATTACATCGCTGTCTATTGTAACATAAACCGCAGTTATTTCGTTTTTGATTTCTGCAGTCTGGGTATCTGCATTCCAATCCACATCACAGCCCAACTTTTCGCTGATTGCACGAAGAGGAACCATAGTTCTTGAACCTACTAAAACCGCAGGACTGTCTGAAACCAAAAGTTCGCCGTTAACATAAATGTCTACTGTCTGATAATCTGCAAAAACAGAAAATGCACAGGTAAGAACAAGTACAAAAACTAAAATACTTAATAACTTTTTCATATTCAATCTATCCTTAATAATTATATCCAAGGTCAAAGGCCTTTAAGTTTACATCCAAAAACTTTTCAGGAACTGTTGCCTTAATGGTTTCAACCCATTTTTCATATGGAATATCAGTTGACTTTGCCATAACGCCGATTAAAACAACGTTTACTGCCTTGATATTACCTGCCTGAAGTGCAAGTTTACTTGCATCCAATGATATAAGATTTACTTTTTCTTTAAGAGTTCCTTCAATGTTTTCAGGATATTTTGCCGCACCTGTGATAACAGGCATCGGATCAATTTCCTGAGTATTTGCAATCATAATTCCGCCTTTTTTAAGGAACGGAAGTGCACGTGCGGCTTCTAACATTTCAAATGCTAAAATAATATCCGCTTCGCCTTTGTCTACGATTGGTGAATAAACTTTTTCACCGTATTTTACATAAGTTACAACGCTTCCTCCACGCTGACTCATACCGTGAACTTCTGAAAGTTTAACATCGTAGCCTTCGTTTATAACTGTATTTCCCAGTATTCTGCTGGCAAGCAAGGTTCCCTGACCGCCAACACCAACAATCATAATATTCTTTGTCATTTTCCCTGCCTCCTTACTTACGCTTTTTCAATTGCACCAAATGGGCAAACATTCATACAAAGTCCGCAACCGTTACACTGGTTAAGATCAATTTTAATTCCGTTTTCTGTTGCAGTGATTGCAGGGCAACCGAGTTTCATACACATCTTGCAGTTTTTACATTTGTCTGTAACTGTGCAATGACCTTCATATTTAACAGTTTTCAAAAGTGCGCAAGGACGCTGTGCGATGATAACTGAAGGTTCGTCTGCTTCAACTTCTGCTTTAACAACTTTTTCAAAGTTTTTAACATCAAACGGATCTGCTACAACAACTCTTTCAATACCAACCGCTTTTGCAAGAAGTTCCAAATCAACCTGCTTTGTAGGTTCTTTTCTGATGGTAAAACCTGTTGTTGGATTATCCTGATGACCTGTCATACCAGTGATAGAGTTGTCAAGAATAATTACGGTGTTATTTCCTTTGTTGTAAACAATATCAATAAGACCTGTGATGCCTGAGTGAATAAATGTTGAATCACCGATAACAGCAACAAGTTTTTTATTAAATTCTTCGCCTCTGGCTTTAGCCATACCGTGAGCGGCAGAAACTGAAGCACCCATACAAATAGTTGTATCAACACTTGCAAGAGGAGCAACTGCGCCTAAAGTATAACATCCGATATCACCTGATACAGTAAGTCCTAATTTTTTAAGAACATAGAATGTTCCTCTGTGAGGGCAACCTGCACACATAACAGGAGGTCTTACAGGAATTTCAAGGTCTGTTTCTGTAAATTCAGCACTGTCTTCGTTAAAGATTGCCTTTTTAATCATTGCAGGAGTGTATTCTCCGAGCAATGTAAATACATCTTTTCCGATAACTTCAATTCCGATTGATTTTAAATATTCTTCAAACACAGGGTCAAGTTCTTCAATAACATAAACTTTTTTGTGTTTTGCAGCAAAGTCTTTTAAGAGTTTGTCAGGAAGCGGATAAACCATACCGAGTTTTAAATAACTTACTCTGTCTCCCAATGCTTCTTTTGCATACATATATGAAATACCTGATGTAATAACACCGATTTCATCTGAATTGATTTCAACTTTGTTAATTTCTGTGCTTTCTGCAAATTCTTTGAGTGCCAATGCTCTTTCTTCAACATCAACATGGCGTTTTTTAGCATTTGCAGGCATCATAACATTTTTAGCAATGTTCTTTTCGTATGGTTTTAATTCAACATTTTCACGGTCCATACATTCAACCATTCCCTGTGAGTGTGAAACTCTTGTTGAAAGTCTTACGATAACAGGAACATC
This sequence comes from Clostridia bacterium, assembly GCA_045660065.1. Classification (GTDB taxonomy): domain Bacteria; phylum Bacillota; class Clostridia; order RGIG6154; family RGIG6154; genus RGIG2094. The sequence continues at coordinate 2,248 of JAZRDC010000140.1, read as the reverse complement.
ATATTTTTCACTGATTTCAAAGGCTTTTCTTGTAAATTCTTTACACTCTTCACTGTCTGATGGCTCAAGCATCATAAGTTTTGCTGCTCTTGCATAATGTCTTGAATCCTGTTCGTTCTGTGATGAATGCATACCAGGGTCATCTGCAACGCAGAATACAAGGCCGCCGTTTGTGCCGATGTAACTTACTGTAAACATCGGGTCTGCCATAACATTCATACCAACATGTTTCATACAAGACATACTTCTTGCACCTGCAATAGATGCACCGATTGCAACTTCAGCCGCAACCTTTTCATTTGATGCCCATTCAACATATATTTCATCGTATTTTACGATATTTTCTGTAATTTCTGTACTTGGAGTTCCCGGGTAAGAAGATACAACTGTAACTCCCGCCTCGTAGGCTCCTCTTGCAACTGCTTCGTTGCCAAGCATAAGTTTTTTCAAATTTATCATTCCTTTATTATTTAATCTGTGCTTCTACCAAACTTTCTTTGCAATATCTTTCTCTTAAAACAGGTTTTTCAATTTTACCTGTTGGGTTTCTCGGAACATCTGCAAAGATTACTTTTCTCGGACGCTTGTATTTAGGCAGGTCTTTGCAGAAGTCCATAAATTCTTCTTCTGAAAGTTCAAAACCTTCTTTTACTTCAACAATCGCTGCCGCAATTTCACCAAGACGGGCTTCCGGAAGACCGATAACCGCAACGTCTTTAATTGAATTATGACGACGCAGGAAGTCTTCAATCTGAACAGGGTAAATGTTTTCACCGCCTGAGATAATAACATCTTTTTTACGGTCTACAAGATAGATAAAACCATCTTCGTCTTCTTTTGCCATATCCCCTGTTAAGAGCCATCCGTCTTTTAAAACTTCATCTGTTGCTTTTTTGTCGTTATAATAACAAGACATAACGCCCGGGCCGAATACTGCAAGTTCACCAACTTCGCCTGGTTTTGCGTCATTTCCGTCAGCACCGATGATTTTTGTCTGCCATCCGTAACCTGCTTTTCCGATAGCACCAACTTTGTGAATATTTTCAACGCCAAGGTGAACGCAACCTGGACCGATTGATTCGCTAAGACCATAGTTTGTATCGTAACTGTGGTTAGGGAATATTTCTTTCCAGCGCTTAATAAGACTCGGTGGTACAGGCTGTGCACCGATGTGCATTAAACGCCACTGAGATAAATCATATTTTGAAAGATCAATTTCTTTTCTGTCAATTGCATCTAAAATATCCTGTGCCCACGGAACCAAAAGCCACACAATACTGCACTTTTCTTCTGACGCAACCTGAATAATCCATTCAGGCTTTGTGCCTTTTAAAAGCACACCTTTAGAACCTGCAACCAAACTTCCGAACCAGTGCATTTTAGCACCTGTATGATAAAGAGGCGGAATGCACAAGAATGTGTCATTTTCTGTCTGACCGTGATGGTTTTGTTCAGTAAGCGCCGCATGCTTCAAACTTTCGTGATTGTGAAGAATTGCTTTCGGGAAACCTGTTGTACCTGATGAAAAATAGATAGCCGCATCGTCTTTTTCTTCAAGTTCAACTTCAGGTTTTCTTGAAGTGCAGTATGTAATAAGTTCGTCATAACTTTCTGCAAATGTAGGACAGTTGTCGCCAACATAGAAAAGTTGTGAAACTCTTGGGAGTTTATCGCAGATTTCTTCAATTCTTCCGATAAATTCAGGACCGAAAACCAAAATATCTGCATCTGCAAGATTTAAACAATATTTGATTTCGTCTGCTGTGTAACGATAGTTAAGAGGAACTGCCAAAGCACCCGTTTTTAAAATACCAAAGTAAACAGGAAGCCATTCAATACAGTTCATTAAAAGTATTGCAACTTTGTTTCCTTTTTTAATACCACGGCTGAACAAAAAGTTTGCAAAGCGGTTTGCCATTTTGTCAAACTGCTTCCATGTCATTTCCTTTCTGCCGCTTTCATTTGGGTTTGGCTGCATAAGTGCATATTCTTTCCAAGTGATTTTTGCTTTGTCTGCAATCTGAGGAGCAATTTCAACCAATGCCACCTCGTCAGGCTTTGTCGCCGCATTTTTTTCAAGAAAACCTGTAATAATCATAAAATCAGACCTTTCAATATTTATGTAAATGTATATAACTTTCGCATTTTAACATTTATTCTGTCATTATACCACAAAACGCGCAAAATTCCAAGAGTTTTTTAACAAAAAAAGAGTGTAATTTTTTACACCGCCATACTACAGATAAAC
>JAZRDC010000139.1:0-2863 GCA_045660065.1 Clostridia bacterium | reverse complement strand
TTCCATTCAAGAGCAGAAGACGGAGCACAGAATAAAAATTACAGAGAAAGTTTTGATTTTTGCGTGTCACGTGCAGTTGCAAATTTGTCAACTCTTTCAGAATATTGCCTGCCTTTTGTGAAAGAAGGCGGAATGTTTGTATCAATGAAAGGTCCTGATGTGCAAGAAGAACTTGACAATGCAAGAAGTGCAATCGGAACATTGGGAGGTCAGGTTTTGGAGGTAGAAGCCGAAAACTTACCTGATTCTGACATAAATCATACAATTATCAAAATAAAAAAAGTTCGTCCAACACCGACAAAATATCCCCGCAAAGCGGGTAAACCGTCAAAAGAGCCTTTGAAATAAGGGCTCTTTTGTAGTTTAAAGAAAAATTTTAGCAATGTGTTTTTCTTTCCATAAAATGGTAAATATGATAAAATATATCCATAGATACCAAGGAGGAATTCTGATGAGAAACACAGCGGCATTTAGCGAAAAAATAGTAAATAATGTTATAGAAGTGCCTATTGATAAAATATCTTTAAACCCATACCAGCCAAGAAAGGTTTTCGATTCTGATGCAATTTCGGAACTTGCAAAAAGCATAAAAGAGTATGGAGTTATTCAGCCCATTACGGTAAGAAAAAATTTTATAGGCGGATACGAACTTGTATCAGGTGAGCGAAGATTAAAGGCATCAAGACTTATAAACAAAACTCATATGCCCTGCATCGTGATAGATGTAACCGAAAATGATTCGGCAGTTATTGCACTTTTAGAAAATCTTCAGAGAAAAGACCTTACATATTGGGAAGAAGCAGAAGCAATGCAACATCTTATTTTAGACCATAAATATACCCAGGAAGAACTGGCGGTGAAACTTGGAAAAAGTCAGTCATCGGTTGCAAACAGACTTCGGATTTTAAAACTTCCCGAAAGTGTAAAAGATTATTTACAGGAAAATAATTTAACCGAGCGACACGCAAGAGCAATTTTGAAAGTTCACGACGAAAACGCTCAACTTAAGATATTAAAACAAGTTTGCGAGGGAGAATTAAATGTTGCAAAAACCGAAGAACTTGTTTCAAAAGCCATAGAAAAAGTGCAAGAACAAAGGACTCGAGACAGCGGAAAAGTGATGGGGGTTGTGCATCTTCGGATGTTTATAAATACCATCAACAAAGCAGTTGATGTGGTGCAAAAAGCGGGAGTGATGGTGGAAACAAGCAAAAAGGAAAACAAAAATTTTATTGAGTATATGATAAAGATCCCTTGTGATAAGGAACAACTGAAAATAATATAAGGCGGCAATTTTGCCGCCTTATATTATTTTGTTTCTATTTCTTTTGTTGTGATTGTTTCTCCGTGCTTACTGTCCTGAATAAGTTTTATTGAGTCAAATTCTTTTCCTTCAGGTAGTTCAATGCCGTATTTGTAAAAAATACCTTCATCTGTGTCAACCAAAGCGCAGGAGTATGTTGGTTCTAACAGGTGAGAGTCCATATAAAGAGTGCCATCTTGTGCCTCTGATGCCTCGTTGCTGAAATTGGATTGAGATGTGCCGATGTTCAAACCGTAATAAATTGGAATTTCTGTTTCAGTTCCGTCTGTGAATTTAACAATATATTTGCCAAGGTAATCACCATCTTTGTCGATCATATAGCCATCAACAAACATTTTGTGCTGGAGTTTTACATCTGTTCTGTGTGTGATTTCAAGAAGATTTTTACTGTCTTTGGTGCGGTAGTTGTAAAGATCTTCAGAAACTTCAATGCAAGTTTCTTTATATGGTTTTTCCATTCCTTTTAAAAGATTTGCAGAGTATGCGATATCGAAAAGCACAAGATTTCTTTGCATATGGTCAAGATTTAACAGACTCCAGTTTGAAATGCTTATGCCGGATACGCCTTTTGCACATCTTTCGTAAAAGTTTTTGAAAATCATTCCTGAGAAATTTGAGAAATAAACTTTAAAACCACGTTCTAAATATTCATTTTCCCACTCTGTACTAAGACTCCAGTACCAGTGGTCAATTATAATATCTCTCGGAATAAGGTCAATTGATTCATATGTTGGCGGAATATCTTCAATAACACCGCCTTTATGCTCAATCAATTTATGACTTCCGCCACAATGAGCACCCTGTCGGGTGATTGCATTTAAGAGTTTTTCACCCCACATCTGGGTTTTAATTCCTCTGTCTTTTAAGTAGTTGTATATTTTTTTAATATCTTCAGCGTAAATTTCAGGTGCTGATTTTCCTTTGCATTTGTCGCAAATGCCGATAGAATAATATTCATCGTGTCCGATCTGAACAACTTTCGGTTCAAAAACTTCAATAACTTCGTCTAAAACATCAAACAAAAGTTTGTAACTGTCAGGATTTGATGGGCAATATGTGTCAGCCAGTTCGTCATTATCTCTTTCTGCAAGTTCCATATGGCGGGTCAAAAGATAATCGCAATGAGAAAGTGATGGAACTTCAGGAATAACTTCAATTCCGTGATCGTTACAGTAACGGATAAGTTCTTTTACTGTGGATTTAGGAAGAAAATTACCTCCTCCGTTTTCCATATGTATCGAATTTTTTGACCATGTTTTAGAGCGTTGTGCATCTAAACTTTGTCCTTGGTACTCCGTAAATTTTTTGCAGTATTCAATCCAGCCCTCATTGATTTCAGGGTGCTTTTCATATTCCATAGCACCGCCTACTTCCATCATCAAAGCGTTGTAACCGTAGTGTTCCATAAGGTCAACAAGTTTATAAAAAAAAGGAATGTGCTCTTTTGCAGGTATATAAACCTTAACGCATTTATGTTCTAAATTACATTTCATTTTAATCGCCTCCGCAGGGGTTATAATTAATGCTATTATAAGCAAA
>JAZRDC010000138.1:0-5538 GCA_045660065.1 Clostridia bacterium | reverse complement strand
TAAATACAGTAAGAAGTCCTAAAGACTTCTTCTTCCCTCAGATGGAAAACCTTATGGAATTTAAAACTGAGGGTAAAAACATCGAAATTATTGACACAAGATCTGAAACAGAAGATTTTGTTATCTTCGGCGTTCGTGCTTGTGATGTTAAGAGTTTTGAAGTTTTAGACAGAGTTTTCTTAACAGAACCTGTTGACAGTTACTACGCTTCAAGACGCGAAAAAGGCGTTATTATTTCAACTGCTTGTTCAAAACCTGCTGAAACATGTTTTTGTAAAACTTTCGGAATTTCTCCAGAAGAACCTGAAGGCGATGTTTCAACATGGAAAACAGAAACTGAAATTTTCTTTAAGGCTAACACACCAAAAGGTGAAGCACTTTTAGAAAAGATTGCATCACTTACAGAAGAATGTGATGAAAATGCAGTCAATGCCGAAAAAGAAAAGATTTCAAAAATCATGGATAAACTTCCGCTTAAAGACCTTAAGACAGACGCTTTTGGCGGCGGAAAAACAGAAGAATTCTTTAACAATCCTGCATGGGACGAACTTTCACAGAGTTGTTTGGGTTGCGGAACTTGTACTTTTGTATGCCCTACCTGCCAGTGCTATGACATTAAAGATTTTAACACAGGTAATGGCGTTATAAGATACAGATGCTGGGATTCTTGCATGTATTCTGATTTTACAAAAATGGCTCACGGAAACAACAGACTTACACAAAAAGAACGTTTCCGTCAGAGATTTATGCACAAACTTGTTTACTATCCTGAAAACAATGAAGGTATGTTTAGTTGTGTAGGTTGTGGAAGATGTCTTGCAAAATGTCCTATTTCTATGAATATTGTTAAAGTTATGAAGAAGATTGGAGGGGTAGACGCGTGAATAACAAACCGGAAACTTTAATTCCCCAGATTGGTGTTATAACAGATGTTCGTATTGATACACCTGATATCAAAACTTTCAGAGTGGTAACACCTGATGGTAAAAAAGCATTTGACCACCGCCCTGGGCAGTGTGCAATGCTTTCAATCCCGGGAGTTGGTGAAGCGATGTTTTCTATCACTTCATCTCCTACCAATGAAGAATTTATGGAATTTTCTATTAAAAAATGCGGATGCGTAACCGATTGGTTACATCAGGCAGAAGTAGGTCAGCAGATTACAATCAGAGGACCTTACGGAAATCCATTCCCTGTTGACGATGTCTTTGCAGGCAAAAACCTTTTATTTATTGCCGGCGGTGTTGGTCTTGCACCACTTCGCAGCGTAATCAACTACTGCAGACACTATCGTGATCGCTACGGTGATATCGATATTGTTTACGGTTCAAGAAGTAAAGATGATTTGCTTGACTATAAAGAAATCATTGAAGAATGGTCAACAGATGCAGGTGTAAATGTTCACCTTACAATTGACAATCCGCAGGAAGGTTGGGACGGTCATGTTGGTTTTGTTCCAAACTATGTAAAAGAACTTGGTTTTGACACAAATAAAACTGCTGTTCTTTGCGGTCCTCCGATTATGATTAAGTTCACTTTGGAAGGCCTTTGCGGACTTGGATTTGACAAAACACAGATTTACACAACTTTGGAACTTCGTATGAAATGCGGTGTCGGCAAATGCGGAAGATGCAATGTTGGTTCTAAGTATGTGTGTAAAGATGGTCCGGTGTTCAGATGCGATGAACTCGATGAACTTCCGGATGAATATTAAAGGAGAGGTAACATGGAAAAATTAGTTAATATATATCTTTTCGGCAAAAAATATGAAGTGCCTGAAAATTTAACAATTATGACTGCTATGGAATACGCAGGATACCAGTTGGTTCGCGGTTGCGGATGCCGTAATGGTTTTTGCGGTGCCTGTGCAACAATTTACCGTATTAAAGGCGATAAAGAATTAAAAGCGTGTCTTGCTTGTCAGACAAAAGTTGAAGATAATATGTATATCGCAACACTTCCTTTCTTCCCACTTGTAAAAGAAGGATATGACATTGAAAATATTCCTGTAAATGAGTCTGTTATGATGCAGCTTTACCCTGAAATTTATGCTTGTATCGGCTGTAATGCTTGTACAAAAGCTTGTACTCAGGGACTTAATGTTATGCAGTATATCGCATACGCTCAGCGCGGTGATTTTGAAGCATGTGCAGAAGAATCATTTGACTGCGTAATGTGCGGAGTTTGTTCTTCAAGATGTCCTGCTGGAATTTCACATCCTCAGGTTGCAATGCTTGCAAGAAGAATTAACGGTAAATACTTAGCACCTGGTTGCGGTCATTTGGAAGACAGAGTTAAAGAAATTGAAAATGGTGATTTTAAAGAACTTATCGAGGCTCTTATGAACAAACCTCTTGAAGAAATGAAAGAACTTTACAACACCAGAGAAATTGAGAAATAAGGAGGAAAAGAAATATGTATTCGGAAAAATTTCAAAAATCAATTGCAGCAGTAGAAGCAGCAAGAGAAAAAAATATAGCACTTGAGCCGGATCGTATGACTGCAAAGCAGAAAGAAGATTTGCTTGCGGCTTTTCATCCGGACTATAAACAGGATCAGTTTGACGTTTTAAAAATCGGTCCTAACAAAGGTGAAAAAGTTCCAACAGAACTTGCTGAAATTTTGCAGGCACACAGCCGTATCACAAAAGATTCAGTAGACCTTGAAAAACCTGACTACGAAACTGATGTTTTAATCATCGGTGCAGGTGGTGCAGGTACATCTGCTGCCATTGAAGCTCACGAAGCAGGCGCAGACGTTATGATTGTTACAAAACTCAGAATGGGTGATGCCAACACAATGATGGCAGAAGGCGGTATTCAGGCGGCTGACAAGCCAAACGATTCACCTGCAATCCATTTTGTTGACGCTTTTGGTGGCGGACATTTTGCTGCTAAAAAAGAACTTTTGTCAAAACTCGTTTGTGATGCTCCTGAAGCAATTTTGTGGCTCAGCAATTTGGGTGTTGAGTTTGATAAAGAAGAAGACGGAACAATGGTAACTACTCACGGTGGTGGTACTTCAAGAAAGAGAATGCACGCTGCAAAAGACTATTCAGGTGCAGAAATTATGAGAACTCTCCGTGATGAAGTTTTAAACCGTAACATTCCTGTTGTTGACTTTACATCTGCAATTGAACTTATTCTTGATGAAAATGGCAATGCTGCAGGTGCAGTTTTAATGAATATGGAAACTAAAGAACTTTTAGTTGCAAAAGCAAAAACTGTTATTATTGCAACAGGTGGTGCAGGTCGTATGCACTATCAGGGCTTCCCTACATCAAACCACTACGGTGCAACAGCAGACGGCCTTGTTTTAGGTTACAGAGCAGGTGCTAAACTTTTATATGCTGAAACACTCCAGTATCACCCAACAGGTGTTGCATATCCTGAACAGATTTTCGGTGCGTTGGTTACTGAAAAAGTTCGTTCACTTGGTGCAAAACTTGTAAACGAAAACGGTGAAGTATTTATGCATCCGTTAGAAACCCGTGACGTTGCTGCGGCATCTATTATCCGTGAATGTTCTGAAAGAGATAACGGCGTTGACACAGGCAGCGGAAAGGGTGTATGGCTTGATACTCCGATGATTGAAAAAATCGGTGGCGAAGGCACAATTATGAAGAGAATTCCTGCTATGTGGAGAATGTTTGAAAAATACGGAATTGATATCAGAAAAGAACCAATTTTGGTTTATCCTACACTCCACTATCAGAACGGCGGTCTTGACATCAGCGCTGATTGTATGACAACAAATGTTGAAAACTTATTTGTTGCAGGTGAAGCAGTTGGCGGAATTCACGGCAAAAACAGACTTATGGGTAACTCACTTCTTGATATTATCGTATTCGGCAGAAGTGCAGGTAAAAATGCTGCTGCTAAATCTAAAAATGTTAATGTTGGCAAACTTTCACTTGCTCACGTTGAAAAATTCGAAAACGAAATCAAAGATGCGGGCATTGACACTCAGGTAGTTTCACCAAAACTCTTACCTGATTACACAAACAAAAGATAATTTAAGGAGGTAATACAATGAGTTTATTGAACGGAGTTATTTCCATCAGTAACATTTACACATTGTTATTTGTAGTTTTTTCTGTTCTTCTTTTAGGATATCTCCTTGGAAGAATTACAATTAAAGGTATTTCACTTGGTGATGCAGGCGTATTTATCATTGCTTTATTATTTGGTGCATTGTTCTTCCATGTAAATGAAGCCGGCGATTTATTGTTTGCAGCATCATCAAAACCTTATGATTTTAACAGCGGACTTTCAATCATTGAAGCCCTTGGACTTATTCTTTTTGTAACATCAGTTGGTTACATTGCAGGACCTAAGTTTTTCGGCAACTTCAAGAAAAACTTTAAGTCTTATGTACTTTTAGGTGCAATTATCATTTTAGCAGGCGGTATTTCTGCTGTTGGTTGCATTTATGCAGGTGAAATTTTCGGCTATGGTGCAACAATTGAAAGCCAGGACGGTTTTGTTGCAATGATTGTTGGTCTTCTTTCAGGCTCACTTACATCGACTCCTGCTTTTTCTGCTGCTAAAGCAACTGTTGCAGAAGAATTTACAGGTCTTGTTTCAGTAGGCCACGGTATTGCTTACATTTTTGGTGTAGTTGGTGTTGTTCTTTTCGTTCAGATTATACCAAAACTTACAAAAGCAAATATGGATGAGGAACGTGCTAAAATTGCTATTGTAACTGAAGCAAAAGAAGAAAAAGCACAGAAGAAATTGTTTGAAATTGACCATATGGGTATTGCAGGCTTCTGCCTCGCAGCAATTCTTGGTACATTTGTAGGACAGATTAAAATTCCGCTTTCTTCTGCAGGATTATCAGGCACATGCTTCTCACTTACCACAACAGGCGGTTGCTTGCTTATGAGTTTGATTTTAGGCCACTTCGGCAGAATCGGCAGAATAAGCATTATGCCTGCTCAGGGTACACTTAAACTTTTCAGAGAATTAGGTCTTGTACTTTTCTTGGTTGGTGCAGGTATCCCTGGTGGTGCAGAATTTGTTGCAAACTTTGACCCGATGTATTTTGTTTACGGTATTGTGATGACAATTTTCCCATTGATCATCGGATACTTATTCGCAAAATATGTACTTAAACTCAGCCTGCTTAACAACTTAGGTTCAATTACAGGCGGTATGACAAGTACTCCTGCTCTTGGTACACTTATTGGTGTAGCAGGAACAGAAGATGTTGCATCAGCATATGCGGCTACATATCCGATTGCATTGATTGCAGTTGTACTTGTATCTCAGTTTATTATTATTTTGTTCTAAAAAACAAAAACTAAAAAAGATGGTGTGAAATTCACACCATCTTTTTTATGCTTTAAATTCTATTGTTTCGTCTTTTCCGTTCCAGAAAATCTTTAAGGTAAAATCAATATCTGATTTTACGATTATTTCAGGCTTTTCATCTTTTCCTTTTCGGGATTTACACAAAAGGTCAACCTTTCCCAAAAGTCCAAGGGGCAGATTTTCAATGCCGAATTCATCTGCTAAATTAATGTGCCACTCTATT
>JAZRDC010000137.1:0-5999 GCA_045660065.1 Clostridia bacterium | reverse complement strand
TTCTCAGGTCATAGCCATACACCAAACAATCCTGAAACCGAGTACGATGCGGTTACAATTGGTAAAGACGGTGCTTATATCAGTTGGGATATCTTTGGAGAATATGGCAACAACGGCTATTTAATGCACAAACGCTTGGTTACATATATTATTGACGAACTTTTAGGAGATAAAAAACTTTTGAAAACAAATCTTCCTGCACAGGGCGTTACAACTATGATGGACCAGCAAGAAAACAACAGACTTGTTGTGAATCTTTTGTATGCTGCGGCAGTTAAACGCGGCGACGGTGTTGAAATTATTGAAGATTTGATTCCGATTTTGGATACAGAAGTTGAAGTTTTAACTGATAAAACCATTAAAAATGTGTATTTAGCACCACAGAACGAAAAAATTGATTTCAAACAGGAAGGAAATAAGGTTTCCTTTAAAGTTGATAAGTTTGAAAACTGCCAGATGGTAATACTTGATTATTAATAAAAAAAGGATGCAACTTAAAGTTGCATCCTTTTAACATTCCTTGAATTAAACATTGAATCTGAATAAAATTATGTCGCCATCTTTTACAACATATTCTTTGCCTTCTGAACGAACTAATCCTTTTTCTTTTGCGGCAGTCATTGAGCCGTTGGCGATTAAATCGTCATATGCAACAACTTCTGCTCTGATAAATCCGCGTTCAAAGTCTGTGTGGATTTTACCTGCAGCCTGAGGTGCTTTTGTTCCTTTTACAATTGTCCAGGCTCTTGTTTCATCAGCACCTGATGTTAAATAACTTATAAGTCCCAAAAGTTCATAACTTTTTTTGATAAGTCTGTCAAGACCTGATTCGTTTAAGTTCATTTCAGCAAGGAAAAGTTCCTTTTCATCAGGTTCTAAGGTTGAAATTTCTTCTTCAATTCTTGCAGAAATAGGAAGAAGTTGTGCATTTTCTGCTTCTGCGATTTTTAAAAGTGCAGAAACCATCTGATTGTTTTCAATGCCGTTAACAAAATCGTCTTCTGATACATTTGCGGCATAAATTACAGGTTTTCTTGTAAGAAGTGAAACTTCTTTTAAGATATCTTTTTCTTCATCTGTAAATTCTAAAGTTCTTGCGGCTTTACCTGCTTCTAAAGTTTCTTTGATTCTTTCCATTAAAGCAATTTCGCCCAAATATCTTTTTTCGCCTGATTTTGACATTTTCTTTGCTTTTTCAAGTCTTTTTTCAACAATTTCAATATCGGCAAAAATAAGTTCGTAGTTGATTGTTTCAACATCACGCATAGCATCAACACTGCCTTCAACGTGAATGATGTTTGTATCTTCAAAGCAACGAACTACATGAATAATTGCATCAACTTCTCTGATGTGTGATAAGAATTTATTTCCCAATCCTTCACCACGACTTGCGCCTTTTACAAGACCTGCAATGTCAACAAATTCGATTGCAGCAGGTGTAACCTTTGCAGAATCATACATTTTAGCGAGTACGTCAAGTCTTTCGTCAGGCACATCAACAATACCAACATTAGGCTCGATTGTGCAGAATGGGTAGTTTGCAGACTGCGCACCTGCTTTTGTTATCGCATTAAAAAGAGTACTTTTGCCAACATTAGGCAAACCTACTATACCAAGTTTCATAATTTATCATAACCTTTCTATTTTCAAGGGTTTCAGGCGTTTTTTTAATTGGTCTGACACCAATTTGCCACCATTTGCTCTTGATTATTTCTCTCAAATTGTTGCACCGCTTTTCTCAACGAATCATCCGTAACATGTACATATTTATCCATCGTTGTTTGAATTGAGCCATGTCCAAGAAGCTTTTGTAACACTTTAGGTTGTACTCCTTTTTCAATAGCACGTGTGGCGTATGTATGTCTTAAAGCGTGCATACAAAATCGTTTAATATTAGCTTCATCGCAAAGCTTATACAAATGGGTATCATAAGAACTATTTTTAGCAGGCTCACCAGTTCGCCAATTTATAAACACAAGGTCTTTCATTACAAGAGTAGATTTTTCTCCTGTGTGTCTATCCATAAATTCCAAAGTCTGATATAAAGTAGATGATTGTTTACGTTCATCCCTTGTAGCATATATGCTTTGCAAAATCTCATAAGCACGATTGGTAAGTGGTATTGTTCTATAACTGTGTTGCGTTTTTGGTGCTCCCACTCTCCAACAACCTTGCTTGTGTCTGTATTCCAAAGTCTTATTAACAGTTAGTGTGCGTTTTTCAAAGTCAATAGCATCCCAAGTCAAGCCAATCATTTCACCAGTTCTTAATCCGGTTTCCAATATCAAAGCATACTGATTGTAGTTATGCGACTTTCTTGCAGTTTCCAAAAACTTTTCTTGTTCTTCAACTGTAAGAAATTTAATATCATTAACCGCACGTACAGGTTTGGTGTATCTGACACCATCCATAGGGTGTTTTGGTATTAAGTCATTAATCTTTGCAGATTTAAACATTGTACCCATTGTAATAAATGCTTGCCTTATAGTTGAGCCGGCATAATCGGCATCCATACTATTCAACACCATTTTACAATGAAGTGGTTTAACATCTGTAATTGGTAATTTGCCTATGATTGGTTGAATATTGTGGCAATATCTTTCCCTGTAATTACGTGTTGTATTTGGTGCTAAATCGCCTACAATATTGTTTACCCAATAATCAAACCAAGTATCAACAGTCATTTGAGTAGAAACAATACACTTGCTATGCTCATCTTCATACTTTGCTTCTGCTAACCATTTTTTCGCTTCATTAACTTTGTGAAAATACTTCTCAATACGTTTTCCTGAAATTTTGCTTACATATCTTGCAACGTATCTTTTATCCTTTCTCTGGACAATACCAGCTCCTAATTCTTTGCCTTTTAGGTCTTTACCCAAGTTATCAACTCCTTTTGTTAAAAAAGAGTTTGACACATTACTATATTATATCATAATACCATTTAATAGTCAATTATTCTGCATGTTTTTGTATCAAATTTGTGTCAAATCTCTTAAATCTCTATCGTTTTCTCAATAAATTTTACAAATTCTTTTCTCTTAACTAATCTCTTTTTGCCAACGTGCAAAACAAACTCGCACAAAGGATTGTTCAACATATCGCTTATTTTGTTAATTCCTATATTGCTATAGCTTGCTGCTTCTTCAACTGTAAGCAGTACCTTTTCCCATATAGGTACAAAGTTCTTGTTATCCATACTGCTTACACCTCACTCTGATAATACTTTTGATTGATAGCCTTTATATCGGTATTCATCAAAGCGTTATAAACCTTTTCAGGCACTTTGTCTTTTAGTGCTTTAGCCTTGTTATATAATATCCCCTGTTTTATATCGCAATAAATATCTAATGCTTCATTATATGTATCTATATTTTTTGAACTAATGTGGCGGTCTTTATCTATAACCAAAACATGATATTTTCCAGTCTTTGAATTATACTTTATATTCGTTTTTCCAACCACTAATGTTTCATAGAATGTATTTATGCTATGTGGTACTACCAAACACAAGTCAGGATGATATTGCTTGTTCCCATATTGAATAATATCTTTGTCAATATCCATCTGTGTTTCACCATCTATTTCATAATAGTTGTTATCCAACCAAACGAAAAAAGTTTCATACTTGTTTTCTAACCATTCATCACACATATATGTACCTTCATAACGTGGATTTTGTAACTGATAGTATTTGCCGCATCTGTTTTTCATATTGTTATACTTAATATGTTTTTCTGTGTTTGTAAGATTCTTATAAATTTCCATGATTTTCACTTGTGCCATCAGCACTAATGAAAAGATTATTTTATTGGTAGATATTAGTGCCAATGCACTTTACTCCTTTGCATATAATTTTCGTAGAGTGTTTATATGCAACTGTTACCTATATACATATGCTTACATATATATTAGGTAATTAGCTTTAAAGAGAATTGCCTATAAAGCCTTATATATCAATGCCTGTTCGACATTTCATGATTTTGTATTTTGGTAATTTGTTACTGATTATTTAGAAAAATAGTCAGTAATTTTTGTTTTGATGTCGGCAACAATCGCCGCCAAATCTTCTTTTTTAAAGTATTCGATTTTATGATACTTTTTAAAGTTATAGGCTTTGTTTTGTGCCTGTTTCTCATTTAAACCAATCAGCATCAGTAAATTTTTCATCTGACGGCTCGTAAAGATAAAATCTTTTCTTGTCATCAGAAAACTATTGATACTCAAAAATTGGCGTTCCTGTTTTTTCTTCTTTAGGTCATTCAAATAGATTTCTGCCATGTGTTGATTAAACTTGTGCTGCACATTTTCAAACTCCTGTACCGCCTTATCCAACCTGTCAAACCATATCGTCAAAAACTCTGTTTCAACATCCGCACGCATACGCAAACTTCTAAATTCAAGTCTGCTATAATACGGACTTCGATTCTGACTTTCGTCTTGCTTGTCGTAAAATTCTACTTCTCGATAGTTATTCTTTGTTGCAAGACTTTTTGTACATCCGGTCCAAAAGTTCCTTGTGTCGTATGTATTATAGTCATTTGTCGCACTTGCAAAGCACGCAATCAGCAATCTGTTCAATTTTGTGTAATTCTCGTAATAACTGTTATCTAACGTATTAAAACTTAAATCAAGTCTTTTCCATTCAAAGTCATCTACGTCAATTTCATCAAAGACAGTTTTCATTACCTTTTTGAAATCTGAATACTTTTCTAAAATGTAACCGCCGTTGCTCTTATTTGGATTTACACGTATATATGTTTTGTACCAATCACGATTTCTTACTTTTCGCACATTGCATGAATTTATGATGTTGATATTGTCAGCAACTTCAAAATCAATCATATTATCCGTTGTTCCGTTCCCTGTATGGAAACCTACTTGTGTATTGTTCGTGCAATATGCCATTCTTTTTTCTTTATTCATTAAATATTCCTCCTGTAATTTTTAGGCATTGGTTGCACATAAATCACCCTACACAAGATTATTCTCTTTTTTTCTGAAACTTTTTAATGAAAATTTGCGTTTTTGAACACAACACACTTTTGATATGATTTTTTGAATTTTTGCATAAAAAAAGCAAGGTATATTTCAACCTTGCAATTTTTCAAAAATATTATTCTACTTGTTATCTCTTAAAATTCTGTTTACTGTACTTCTTGATAATCCTGTTTCTTTTACAATATCAACAATTTTCATACCGCTATTGGCTAATGCTTTTACAACTTCGCCTTTTTCATTTTGCTTTGATGGTCTACCGCCATTTCGTCCACGTGCTTTTGCACTTACTAAACCTTCTTTTGTTCGTTGGCTTATCAAATCACGTTCCAACTGACTTAAACCGCTCATAACAGTTAAAAGAAAAGCATTGTATGGATTGTTGCTTGTGGTATCTAACCATGTATCTTTCAGACTTCGTATGGTTGCACCCTTATTTTTGATTTTTTCGATTATATCCAACAAATCCTTTGTGCTACGTGAAATTCTTGTAAGGTCAGTAATAATTACTGTATCGCCTTCGTTTAGTTCTTCCAACATTCTTTGTAGTTCAGGGCGGTCTTTTTTCGTGCCTGTGATTTTTTCCTGATACAAAACCCTGTTATCTACACCAACTTCTTTTAGGGCATCTATCTGCCTGTCTAAATTTTGTCCGTCTGTTGAAACTCTTGCGTACCCAACTAACATAATAGTCAACCCCTTTTTCTTTGATTGACTACATTATATCATAAACGTGTCAAAATGTAAATAGTTTTTGATACGTTTTTTGAAATATTTTTCAATGATTTTTTGCCTGTTTTTCGACATAAAAAGAAATGTGCCAAAAACGAATGTTTTTGACACACTTTTATTTGACGTTAATATAAACACTAAGCTATTCATTAATAAACTAAAAAACCTAAATCTTTTAAAGTTATCTCTAAACCACTTTCATTAAGAAATTTCGAAAGGTAATTTAAATGTTCGTTTATTTCTTTCTGAATGTCTTGTTTTATCATTTG
>JAZRDC010000136.1:0-2418 GCA_045660065.1 Clostridia bacterium | reverse complement strand
CAAGGCTGTGAATTCAATTGCACCAAAACCAATTTCCTTTGCCTTTGCAACAGCATCGAACTGTGTCATTTTACCCTCTGTGATATATTGTGCAAAAGAATAAGAACTTACTGAAATTTTCATAACATCACCTCATAAAATGGCTAAATAGAACATACCTAAACTACATTAAAATGATAAAGTTACTTTTATTTTATGATTACTTCATGTTTGGTTTTAGCAGAACGATAAATACCATCTAAAATCTGCATAACAACATAACCATCTTCGGCGGTTGCACTGCATTCGCATCTTCCAAGGCAAGAGTCAACAAAGTGCTGAATTTCTGCAGCAAAACTTGTTTTTCCTACTTTTAAATGTGAGGTCTGCGGAGTTACATCTACCATATAATCACAAATTTCGGTGTAAATTGTAGGTGTATCACCGGTACCGAATTTAAGACCGCCTTTTGTACCAAGAAGTTTCTTTTCACCGCTTGGAACATCGTGCATATCATAACTTGCTCTGATTAAAATTGTTGCGTCGTTATCAAAACGAACAAGTGCTGTTGCGAAATCCTCAACATCGCAAATATCATTTTCAGATGCTCCTTTTGGTTTCCAACCTACATCAGTTCTTAAATGATGTCTCGGACCGATTTCGTTATTAGTCATTGCATAAACAGAAACAGGTTTTGGTGAACCCATAAGATATCTGATGTTATCAATTGCGTGAACAGCAATGTCAATAACAGGACCACCGCCTGAGCGTGAAAGATCAGAGAACCATCCGCCGGGGTTGCCGTGTCGTCTTAAATATGTAGCCTCGCCATAATAAATATTACCTAAAATACCAGAGTCAACAAAGTCTTTGGCAACAATAGAATCTGTCATAAATCTGCTTGTAAAACCAAGCATTAAAACTTTGCCGGTTTTCTTTGATAATTCCATCATTTCTTTTGCTTCTTCAACAGTATATGACATTGGTTTTTCACATAATACATGAACACCTGCGTTAAGTGCGGCTATTGTGCATTTTGCGTGGTTGCAGTTCCAAACACAAACACTTACTGCATCAAGTTCTACATTTGCAAACATTTCTTCCATGCTTATATATCTATTTTTAATACCAAATTCATTTGCTTTTTCATTTAAAACTTCTTCATTGATGTCACAGATAGCAACTACTTCAACATCTTCGCACTGTTTATATGCAGAAATGTGAGATCTTGCAATGTTACCTGCACCAATAATACCAATTCTTAATTTTGACATAATTCTCACTCCTTATTTGTTAATAATATCGTTTAAGAAACTATATGCAGTTTGAATATCTTTAACAGGATTGTCGCCACATTCTCTTTCAATAGTCAAGAATCCTTTGTAACCAATATCTTCTAAAGCCTTTAAGTAGGCAGGGAAGTCAACACTACCTTCACCAAGCGGAACTTCCTTGTATGCTTTTACAGCAATAAGATTTTCAATTTCAATAACGTGGTATACAACTTCAGGATTACATTCTGCAAGTTTTATGCCATCTTTGGCGTGGGTATGCACAATGTAGTCTTTTAAATTATAAACTGCCTGAACAGGATCGTCTCCTGTAACCATAACAAGATTTGCAGGGTCTAAATTTACTGCTACACCGGTTGAACCTAATGAGTCCAAAAAGTTTTTAAGAGTAAGGGAAGTTTCGGGCCCTGTTTCTATTGCGAAGTGTGAACCGATACTGTCAGCGTATGCAGCAAGTTCTGAACACGCCTCCTGCATAATTTTATATCTGTCGTGATTTGTGTCAGATGGTACTACACCGATGTGAGTAGTAACGATGTCAGTTTCCAGGTCTTTTGCCAAATCCATAATTCTTTTTGATTTTTCAATTAATTCAGGGTTTAACTCTTTTTTTCCGAAGCCTTGGCCAAGGTCACCACAAATAGCAGAAAATACCAAGCCGTTAGATTTAACGAAATCAAGTAATTCTTTTCTTTTAGCACCTACAAGGTTTTCAGGAGCATTTTCACCTCTGGTTGAATACATCTGAAGACCTTTTGCTCCGATTTCTGCAGCCTTTAAAATAGCAGATTTTGTATCAAGTCTAAAAGATTCAACCATAGCACCAATTGGAAATTTATACATAAGAATCTTCTCCTTTCTATCATACTTAAAGTATACAATAATATATAAGGCAAATCAATAAATTATTGTGCCAATTACTAACACAATTGTGATATTTTTTGATAAAAATTACCTAAAATATATTGTTTTTTTAAAACAATAGTATTATAATTGTATCAGGAGTTGGTTTTATGTATGAAAAACATATTGTTTATGATGAATTGATGCCTTTTTGGTTTCATAAAGACAAAGTAACAAAGGTTACTGCAGACATAAGTAACTGGCATAATAATATTGAAATTTTGTATTTTGTGGAAGGCTCAGG
>JAZRDC010000135.1:0-3006 GCA_045660065.1 Clostridia bacterium | reverse complement strand
TAGATATTTAAGGAGGAAAATTAATATGTCAGTAAAAGTTGCTATTAATGGTTTCGGCCGTATCGGTCGTCTTGCATTCAGACAGATGTTTGGTGCAGAAGGATATGAAATCGTTGCAATCAACGATTTAACAGATCCTAAAATGCTTGCTCACCTTTTGAAGTACGATTCTTCACAGGGCAGATACGATGGACACACAGTAGAAGCAGGCGAAGATTTCATCAAAGTTGATGGAAAAGAAATCAAAATCTATGCAATCAAAGACGCTAACGAATGCCCATGGGGTGCATTAGACGTTGACGTAGTATTAGAATGCACAGGTTTCTATTGCTCAAAAGACAAGAGCCAGGCTCACATCAATGCAGGTGCTAAAAAAGTTGTTATCTCAGCTCCAGCTGGTAACGACCTTAAAACAATCGTATTCAGCGTAAACGAAGGTACTCTTACAAAAGAAGATACAATCATTTCAGCTGCATCATGCACAACAAACTGCTTAGCTCCAATGGCTAAAGCTCTTAACGATTACGCTCCAATCCAGAGCGGTATCATGGCTACAATCCATGCTTACACAGGCGATCAGATGATCCTCGACGGTCCACACAGAAAAGGTGACTTAAGAAGAGCAAGAGCTGGCGCTGTTAACATCGTTCCTAACTCAACAGGTGCTGCTAAAGCTATCGGTTTGGTTATTCCAGAACTCAACGGCAAACTTATCGGTGCTGCTCAGCGTGTTCCTGTTCCAACAGGTTCAACAACAATCCTTACAGCAGTTGTTAAAGGTGCTGACGTTACTAAAGAAGGCATCAATGCTGCTATGAAAGCTGCAGCTTCTGCAAGCTTCGGTTACAACGAAGAAGAAATCGTATCATCAGATATCGTTGGTATCACATACGGTTCATTGTTTGATGCTACACAGACAATGGTAGCTCCTATCGGCGAAGACCTCTATCAGGTACAGGTTGTTTCATGGTATGACAACGAAAACTCATACACAAGCCAGATGGTTAGAACAATCAAATACTTCGCAGAACTTTAAGAGACATAAAAAGACGCCTTTGGGCGTCTTTTTTTATGTCTCTCAATTTGCAATATCCATTGCAAATTGGTCTTGCAAATTTGTTCGCATTCGCCTTGCGCCTCACTTCGTTCGACACAATCAAATTTATAGGTATAATCAGCGGAGGCGCATGTCCTCCTCGATCATGATTTAATGGTTGTTGGGGCAGAGCTTCGTAGCGGTGCTGAAACAAACAAAATCAAATGGTAATTTGATTTTGAAAAGGAAGAGTCGTGCAAAAAATGAGTTTCTGCTAAGTGCAGAAACGAAGTAAAAGCACGAACTCTGACGCGGTTCGGTTTGCCCACCCAAGAGCATTTTTTCCTATTCCCTTTGAGGTATGATTTGGAATTTTATGATTTAAGCATTTTATAGGGCGAGGCTTCGTAGCGGTGCTAAATTCTAGCCACTGACCACTAGCCACTAGTCACTAAATATCAGCAAAACTTCTTTACAAATCCATCAAACTGTAGTATAATGGTCATCGGGTGATTAAAAATGAAAAAAATTGAAAATATTGCGTACAAAAACACAGGTCACGAAAGACATCTTTTAGACATTTTTCTTCCTGACCAGGAAGAATTTTCAGTATTTGTATATTTCCACGGTGGTGGAATAACAGGCGGAGCAAAAGGAAGAACTTTGGCACTTGAATATATTGCAAAACAGGGTATTGCAGTGGTTGATGCAAACTATCGTTTGTACCCTGAAGCAAAATATCCTGAATTTATAGAAGATGCTGCCGATGCTGTTGCATGGGCAAAGGAAAATATGGGTCAGTATGGAAAAGTTAAAGGCATTTTTGTTGGTGGTTCATCAGCAGGGGGATACATTTCTCAGATGCTTTGCTTTGATAAAAAATATCTTGGCGCAGTTGGAATTGATGCAGACCAGATCCACGGCTATATTTTAGATGCAGGTCAGCCTACTGCTCATTTCAATGTACTTAAAGAACACGGTCAGGACTCAAGAAGAGTTATTATCGATGAAAGAGCGCCTATTTTCTATATTGATGATACAAGAAAATATGCACCGATGCAGATTTTCAATGCGGAAAATGATATTGATAACCGATATGAACAGACTCAGCTTTTAATGGGAACAATGAAGCATTTTGGTCACGATATGGAAAGAGTTGATTATCGTTATATGGAAGGATTCAGACATTGCAGATATTTAAAAGAGTTTCCGGAAAATGACTGCAAGTTTGCAGATTATGTTTCAGAATTTATCGCCAAATATGAGGTGAAATAATGAAAAAAGGAATTTTATATGTAATAATTACTGCGGTTTTGTTTGCAACATTTGAGCCTGCAAGCAAAGTTATCGCAGGAGATATTGTGCCTTATGCACTTACATTCTGGAGATTTCTGATTGGCTCGCTTATGCTTATGCCTTTTGCAATAGTCAAAATCAAAAAAGAAAAGATTAAATTAAAAGGCACAGACCTTTTAAGAATGACACTTTTGGGTATATTGTTTATCTGCATCAGTATGGTACTTTTACAGGTTGGCATCAAGCAGGCAACAAATCCGTCTTTAATGGCAATCATCTTTTCATCAAACTCAGTGTTTACCATTGTTTTTTCAGTGCTTTTGATGAAAGAAAAGCTTTCAAGAAACAAAATTATCGCATTGGTAGCAGGCGTAATCGGCGTATTGCTTTGTGCAGACTTTACATCAGGCACAAATTTGGTTTCAGTGCTTTTAGCATTTTTGTCAGCGCTCACATTCAGCCTTTACACAGTGCTTAATCAGAAGTTCCGCAGCAAGGCAGGAGGAATTATCCAGACTGCCGGGGCATTCTTCTTAGGCTCAATCGTGCTTTTGATTGCACTTTTGGTAGGAAAGGTTCAGATAATCCCAACTCTTGATGCAACAGGTATGTGGATTATGGTGTTTGTTTCATTCTTGGTAACAGGCGTAGGCTATATGTCATACTTCCGTGCG
>JAZRDC010000134.1:0-18682 GCA_045660065.1 Clostridia bacterium | reverse complement strand
ATGCGGTATTAGCAGTCATTTCTAACTGTTGTCCCCCTCTGAAGGGCAGGTTACTCACGCGTTACTCACCCGTCCGCCGCTTTCCTCTATCAAAATCACCCCGAAGGGATCAATTAATAGATTCTCGCTCGACTTGCATGTGTTAGGCACGCCGCCAGCGTTCGTCCTGAGCCAGGATCAAACTCTCTATAAATTATTGTTAGTTAACTCTCTCAGAGTTAACTTAAACTCAAATTCATAAATAAGCTTTTAGCTCATTTCAAATCTGTACTTCTCAAATTAATTGATTTTACTGTTCGTAAAATTTTACGAGAACCTTTGCTGGTTGCTATATAATTTTCAATGTCCAATTGTCTGTGTTCTCACACGCGACTTGATTATATTAACACAACTTAAAACTTTTGTCAATACTTTTTTTGAAATTTTTTAAAAAATTTTTTTGAAGTATTAAGTTTTCGTTGGTCAGCTTGAATATATTAACACATTTTTTTAATATTGTCAACACTTTTTTGTGAAAAATTACAATTTTTTTATTAATTTTTTTACTGCCGATGAGTTTTGGCTCACCGGCAGTTGAAAAAATCATATAATTGATGCTATGGCAAGTACCGCTGCACATAAAACAAATAATATCAAAATAATCTTTAACGAAAACTTAAGCCACTTTTCATATGGCACTCTGCCTATTGCCAACGCACCCATTACAACTGCGCTTGTGGGTGTGAACAAATTCAGTATTCCCGACGCACATTGAAATGCAGTAATAACCAGACTTCTTCCCACTCCCGAAAAATCTGCAAGGGGTGCCATAATGGGCATTGACAAGGTTGCAAGTCCCGAACTTGACGGAATAAGGAATGAAAGCGGAATGAAAATCAGGTAATTCAATATTGTAAACACAACGCTGTGAGTTCCGCTTAATGCCATTTCGCCCCAGTTGAGAATTGTATCTGTGATAAGTCCTGAGTTCATTATTACGGTTATACCTCTCGATATACCTATAATAAATGCAACCCCCAAAAGTTCTTCGCACCCTTTTACAAAACTTGATACAATGTCTTCTTCTGAAAGTCCGAAAACTATACCTATCACAACTGCTCCTACAAAAAACAAAGCCGAAAGTTCACCAAACCACCAACCAAGAGTTGGAATCATTGTTATCCCCATATCTTCAAAAGGAATAACACTATATATCATTATTATGAATACAAGAGCAAAAAGTGCAAGAGCGATTTTTTGTTTTGTGGTCATTCCTCCGCTTTTTTGGTCGCCACTCATAAGTGAAAAATGTTCGATATTTTCTTCCCGCATATCATATACATAGGAAGTTTCGGGTTTTGCTTTGACTTTTGCTGCATATTTCATTACATATATAATAGCGATTACCAGAGCCGCAACCAATAAAATCAATCTTACAACAAGGCCATCTCCCAAAGACACTCCTGCAAAACCTGACGCTATTCCTGTTGCGAAAGGATTTACTGTTGAGCCAAGCACTCCCACACCCGCTCCAAGTAATATAACCGAAACGGCAGTTAGTGCATCGTAGCCTGCGGCTATAAAAATGGGAAGCAACAGAGGATAAAAGGCGATTGTTTCTTCTGCCATACCAAAAGTTGTTCCGCCTAACGCAAACACCGACATCAAGATTGGTATCATATATTTTTCTTTTCCGCCAAGGGAAGAAATAATTCCAGAAATACCTGCACTTATGGCTCCCGTTTTCATAACCACGCCCAAAAATCCACCAACCATAAGGATAAAAAGAGCAATATCGATTGCGTCATAAAAACCTTGGAATGGTGCTAAAAGCACATCTTTTACTGTCTGACCGTTGGATTCAGTCTGAGTATATGTGCCCGCAATGGGTTCTCCGCTTTCATTATAAGCATACTGCCCTGCGGGGATAATCCAGGTGAGTATTGCTACTATTATAATAATTACAAACAGTATTGAATAAGCCGTGGGCATTTTAAATTTTTTCATAAATGTCACCTCTGCTCTATATGAGTGCCAACACCTTTTTCCAATGCCTCGCATCCTTTATATAATGATGTGATTATTGCTTTTCTTCCCGGTTTTGATTTTGCAAATTTGATTGCCGCTTCCACTTTGGGCAACATACTTCCCGGTGCGAAATGATTTTCTTTAATATAATTTTCCATTTCTGCAACTGTTACATTTTCAAGACTTTTCTGATCAGGCTTACCGAAATTAATGGCAACATTATCCACTTCTGTTAAGATCATAAGGATATCTGCGTCCATTTCTTCTGCCAACTCTTCTGCCGCAAAATCTTTGTCGATTACCGCAGCGATGCCCTTCAAATCACCGTTTTCATCTTTGACAACAGGTATACCTCCGCCGCCGCAGGCGATTGTAATTGTGCTGTCCCATAGATTTTTCACAGTACCAATTTCGGCAATAGCCACAGGTTTTGGTGACGGCACCACCCTTCTGTAACCTTTTCCACTATCCTCTTTCATAGTATAACCTTTGGTTTCCTGAAGTTCTTTTGCTTCTTCTTCACTATAAAATGGACCTATTGGTTTTGTGGGATTTTTAAATGCAGGATCGTTTTTGTCAACAATTACCTGTGTGATTACTGTTACAATGGGAATATTTCTGCCGCTGTTTTTAAGTTCATCACAAAGTGCCTGTTGAATGTGATAACCGATATATCCCTGACTCATTGCCCCGCAGACATCAAAAGGCATTGGCGGTGTTATATCTTTTGAACCTTCTGACGCAAGTAAAATTCTTCCGATCTGTGGACCGTTGCCGTGAACTATGGCAAGTTCAAAACCTGCGTTGCTGATTTTAGCAATATACTTTGCAGTTTTGTGAACAACCTCTAACTGCGACTGTGCAGTAGGAGGAAGACTTTTGTCTTCCAACGCATTACCGCCAAGTGCTATAACCACTTTTTTCATTTATGCCACCTCACACCGTTGCAACCATTACTGCTTTAATTGTGTGCATTCTGTTTTCCGCTTCATCAAAAACAACAGAATTTTTGCTTCTGAACACTTCGTCTGTAACTTCTCTGATATCTATGCCTTTATCATTCCACTCTTTTGCCATTTTTGTTTCAAAATCGTGGAAAGATGGCAGACAGTGCATAAACAAGACATTTTTATTGCCTGTTTTTTCAAGCATTTCTTCAGTTACTCTGAAAGGACTTAAAAGTTCCACTCTTTGAGGGATTAAGTCTTCCTCACCCATTGATGCCCAGATATCTGAATATATAACATCTGCACCTTCCAAACAACTTGCATCTGCTGAAAGGGTTAAAGTTCCGCCTGTTTTATCGCAGATTCCTTTTACCTGTTCAAGTACATTTTTATCAAGGTCGTTTATAAGTTCTGCAGGACCATAGCCAACAAAATCCATACCCATTTTTGCACAACCGTACATCCATGCGTATGCCATATTGTTTCTCACATCGCCAACAAACACCACTTTGCATTCTGAAAGCGGTTTTGAAAGGTGTTCTTCCATTGTCATCATATCTGCTAAAATCTGTGTTGGGTGGTCTGCGTCTGTAAGTCCGTTAAACACAGGAACCCCTGAATATCTTGCTAAATCTTCTACTACTTTCTGATCGAACCCTCTGTATTCAATACCATCAAAAAATCTGCCGAGAACCTTGGCTGTATCTTCAAGAGATTCTTTTTTGCCCATCTGTGAACTTCCTGAATCCAAAAATGTTATGTGTGCACCTTCTTCGTGTGCTGCAACTTCAAAAGCGCATCTTGTTCTTGTTGATGTTTTTTCAAACAAAAGTACGATATTTTTATTGCACATACACTTTTCTTTTACGCCCATTCTTTTCTTTGCTTTTAAATCGTGCGCTAAATCAAGGAGATATCTTATTTCCTGACTTGAAAAATCCATTAATGTTAAAAAACTTCTACCTTTTAAATTAACTGCCATAAAAAATGTCCTTTCCTATTATATATTAGTGTAAATTTTCTCTCACAAGAGGCATACTCATACATCTCGGACCGCCACGGCCACGGGACAGTTCGGAACTTGGCATACTTATAGTTTCAATTCCGTGTTCTTTCAAGGCTTCATTGGTTACATAGTTTCTTGAATACACAACCACCTTCCCCGGTGCGATTGCCAATGTGTTTGAGCCGTCATTCCATTGTTCACGGGCAGCATCGATAACGCTATTGCCACCGCATTTAATCAAAGTTACTTTTTCAAGATTAAGATGCCGTTTTAAAATTTCTTCAATTTTGTCATTTTCTTCGGTAATTTTGATTTTATGATTCTGATCCATTTCCAAAACAAAAAGTTTGATATCTTCTGAAATGTTGGGATGAATTGTAAACTTGTCGTAATCCACCATGGTAAACACCGTGTCAAGATGCATAAAACTTCTTGATTTTGGGATATCAAAAGCCAAAACTTTTTTAAATGAATTGCCACTTGCAAGAAGTTTTTTTGCAAGTATTTCGATAGCATTAGGGTGAGTTCTTTCCGAGATACCAACCCCCACCACTTCGTGGTTTAATACTAAAATATCGCCGCCCTCTAATGAAGAATCTTCCGTTCTGTCATAAAAAATTTCAGTATTGCGATACATAGTGTTGTACTTGAAAATATATTTTGCAAGAAGAGTTTCCCTGTTTCTTGTTCTTGTGTTCATTTTGTGAATTGTAACCCCGTTACCTACACTTGCAAAAGGGTCTCTTGTAAAATAAAGATTTGGCATAGGGTCAATTAAAAAAGGATATTCGTCATCTAAATAGTCCACAAGATTTTTCTTGCCGTACCATGGAATATCCGTTTTTCTCAAGCCTTCAATCATTTTAACAATCATATTTTTGGTGCTGAACTGCTTATAGTAGTCAATATACATCTGAGTTCTTTTTGCACCTTTAATGCCCGCTTCATAAAGATATTCTCTTATGAATTGCTCTTTGATATCATCATTTGAGATGGCCTCCGAGACCAAGTCCTCAAGGTATACCACTTCAACACCGTTTTTTCTTAAAATCTCCGCAAAAGCATCGTGCTCCTGCCTTGCGATTTCAAGATATGGAATATCATCAAACAAAAGCCTTTCAATGTACTCGGGCATAAGATTTTCAAGTTCTCTGCCCGGTCTGTGAAGCATAACCTTTTTTAACGCACCTATTTCCGAGTAAACTTCAATTTCTGAATTACCCATTATTTCACCGCCTTTTTAAATTTTCAGTAGTATTTTTTCCCGCTTTTATTAAAATATGCAAAATAAAAAAACATCCGCTTTCGCGAATGTTTTCTTTTTTATTTAAATTTAGTCGATATTATCGTACATCGCCATTGCATCAGCAATGTCATCAAAGCAGTTGCATTTTCCATTTTTAACATAAAGGTAAGATGTTGTCATACCGCTTATCAAGCAACTTTTTACATCAAGACCTGCCAAAAGTCCTGCACAGAAGCCTGAGTTAAAGTTGTCGCCGCCACCTGTTGTCTTTTTCGGTTTTTCGCACAACACACCTTTTACTTCTACTTCTCCGCCGTCGTAAACTGCCGCCGAACTGTCAACCGGGTGAATGACAACCGTGCCAATTCCCGAATATTCCTTAATTGCCTTTGCTATTGCAAGCGAGCCTTCATATTCACCTTCACACAAAACAGAATGCATAACCAAAGCCTCGCTTTTGTTAAGTCCTAAATATGTAGGTGCATAGGCACTGTACTTACCAAACATTTTAAGTGCCTTTTTGATTTCTTCAGGATTGCGTTTTGCACAGTCTGCGATATCTATATATATTTTTCTGTCCTTTTTCTTAAGTTTCGGCATTACAATTTCTAAAAAGTTTTCGTAAATTTCGTGGAAATGAACAAGATAACTCCAGTTTACCAATGTTATAATATCAGCATCGTCAAAATATTCAACCAAAGAGTCAACACCAACACGCTCCACAAGGTCTGCCCATCTGAACTGGTTGATTTTTTCAATGTCGCTCATTATGATTTTGCCGTCGCCAAATTCAAATACATATGAATACCCCGGTTCACTGACGCTGATAGTTTTGCAATTTTCATTAAGATTAAAAACTGCATTTTTTTCAGGATATCCCATAGCACCAACACAAGTGCAATTAACTCCCATATTGGCAAGACCGTTTGCGTAGTGTGGACCGCATCCGCCAAAATCGGTGCTTGTAACAATAAGTTCGATATTACCACTTTTGCCGGCTAAACTTGTAATCTTTTCGCCAAACTGATCGATTGTAGAAAAGCAAGTGTAATTTTTCTCATCAGCACGGGTTTTAACAGGGCGGATTACCAAATCCACAAATCCGTCAAATCCGATACTTACTTTTTTGCTTCTTATAACTTCTTTTTTTGATTTAAACTGCTCGCTGTACTTCATTTTTATTCCTCCATAACACATTTTTAAAAACAATTCCTATTTTATTTAACACACTTAAGACAAGGTGAAAGTTTTGATATATCTGTTGTTTTATACGCAGTTCTTCCTGCACAACTTTGATTTAAGTGATACTTCTTGCCTTTGGGCGTTCTGTAATAATATCCGTTAACAGGGAAAACGGAAGATCCGTTGTCGTCTGCTCCGTCTTTTATTATTGGAATTCTGACCTCGAAATTCAGATTTCCCCTATCATCATAACCTGCATTTACAAAATATCTCGGTGCCGTTTCAAAAGGTTTTGTATAACTGATTAACATCGAGCCATCGGGGTTTTCAGTTATTTCTTTTATATATTCACCAAGCACAAAAGCGGAATTATCATATAAAGCGGTGTAATACTTATCGTATGTTTTGTCTGAATAAGAATAGGAAATAATTCTAAATCCGTTTTTGTTTTTTTCACTGTATATAGGTATGTCATAGCATCTTCCAAGGTCAGGGATATCAGGAAAATCTGCGTAAGCATATATCCTTTCCGAGCAAATAACAACCGTATTATTGACCTGACTCCATTGAACATCTGCCCCTAATGCATCTGCAACATATCTTGCAGGAACAAGTATTCTTCCGCCGATTTCAACAGGAGCAACATCCATTTTGATTTCCTGCTCGTTGATATACATATCCTTGCTGCCCACTGTCATTTTTATAATAATTTCTTCTTTTGAGCAAATTGCGGATTTTGTACTGTCCTTCCATATAACAGTTGCACCCATTTCTTCAAAAATAGCCCTGATAGGCACCATAGTTCTGCCGTTTATAATCTGCGGATTTACATCAAAGTCTATATATTTTCCGTCAACCGCCACCTTGATTACATCGTCTGCCGAGGCAGTAATGCCAATAAGAAGCATCAGTGAAATCAGGAATATTATACTTGTAATTTTTCTCATAATTACCTCCCTAATTTGCTTCCAGTTTTGATTTTACAGATTTTATATAGTCGCTTGGTGACATATTTTCATACTGCTTGAAAGTTCTGCTGAAATAATGAACTGTTGAAAAGCCCACAAAATCTGCAATCTGAGTCAGATTCATTTTGCCTTCACGCAAAAGTTTTTTTGCCTCTTTTATTTTAAGTTTATTTATGTAATTTACAACAGTAAACCCGTAAACTTTTTTAAACTCGCTGCAAAGGGTTGTTTTGTTTGTGCCTACCAGAAAACAAAGTTCGTCTAACGTTATATTTTCTTTAAAATGCTCATTAATATAATTATATATCTCTGAGAACTTTGAATTTAATGCGCCTTTACCGTCTTTATCTGCTAAAATCCCCTTACTTCTTACAAGTTCAATTAAAAATGTTTCAAGTTTTAATTTTATCATCTGATCTGCGCCAAAAGGATAATTTTTTCTTTTTTTCATATCTTTGAGATTTGGCTGATCATATGGTGGCATAAACACAGTTCTGCCCTCTTTTACAACATCTGCCAAAAGCCTTTGACAAACCTCGCTCATCAGATTTTGTCCGCCTGAAAAATCATCAAGTTCTGATGTCTGACATTCAAAACCTATGATTATTACATTAGGTGCAACATCTTCAATACAACTCAACGAGTGAACCTCGCCTGATTTATGTATAATAAAGTGTCCTGCTTCCAGAATGCCTTTGTAATTTTCCGACTCCACCATTATTCTGCCGGTGTCAGCATATACCAGTTCCCTGAAATTATGACTGTCTTTAAATGTTTCATATTCACCTGCAAATTCAAAATAATGAATATTTGCAATTTTGGTTACATTCACACTTTTTTTGAATTTCTTCAGTTTGAAATCCAAGCCGCTCACCTCTTTATACTTAATATAATATCACAGTCAAAAATTTTAGTCAATATTTAATTTTTTTAATATTGTGCAAATTTTTATTAATATTATGCAAAGACAAAATTGTTTTTTTGTAGTATAATTAAAACAAACTAAAAAACAGGAGGTTTTTAATTATGTCAAGAATATGTATACCAGATTATGAGTACAAAGAAAGAATTCAGAGAGCTGCTGCTCTCATCCGCAAAAAAGGTTTGGATGTTATGGTTGTGTCAAGTACAGAATCAGACTACGCAAACGCAAGATACTTCAGCGGTTTCTGGCCACTTTTTGAAAGAGCAGGTGTTGCTATTTCTGCAAACGGCGATGCAGCACTCTTAGTTGGTCCTGAATCAGCAATCTTTGCAAAAGACTTTGGTAAAATCGATAAAATTTTCGTTCTTAAAGAATTCAGAGAATCAGCAGACCCAGCATATCCTGAACTCCGCGCTGATACATTTGCTGATGCTTTCAAAGCTATCGGTGTAACAGGCGAAAATATCAAAATTGGTCTCGGAAGTTATGTAGAATGCACACTTCCAATCTACGAAGGCTTGAAAGACAGTTTCCCAAAAGCTGAAATTTCAAAATGCAACGACATTATGGTTGAACTCAGAAAAATCAAATCTGTTAACGAACTTGCTTGTATCAAAGAAGGTTTCAGAATTGTTGACCTCGCAACAGACGAAGTTATCAAACACTTAAAACCAGGCGTTACAGAACTCCAGATGGTTGGTATTGCTCAGAGAGTTATTTACGAAGAAGGCGCAGAATACGAAGGTCTTCCAATGTACGTGTTCTCAGAATCATCAACACGCCACGCTATCAGCCGTTCAAGCTACAAAACAATCAACAAAGGCGATATCGTTCAGCTTAACCTTTCTGCTAAAATCGATGGTTACTCACCTGCAATTGGTCTTCCTGTTGTAATGGGTAAATTAGAAGGCGAAAGAAGAAGAATTGTTGAATTCTGTAAAGAAGCACACGACTGGACAGTTAACAGAATTAAAGCAGGCGTTTTAGCAAGTGATATTGCTAAAGACTTCTATAAATTATATGAAGAAAATGGTATGAAAGACAACTTTGTTTACGGTCCTTGCCACGGTACAGGTATGATCGAAGTTGAAGCACCTTGGATGGAAACAACAAGTGATTATCTCTTGGAAGAAAATATGACATTCCAGGTTGATACATTTATTTCAGGTCCTACATTCGGTTGCCGTTGGGAAAAAGGTATTGCTGTTACTAAAGACGGTTGTACTTCAATGACAGATTACTTAAAGAAAGGAATTATTGAAATCGATGGCTAATGGAGCAGGAAAAAAAGTATGGATACTCCCTGACTGCGAACTTCCACCGGAAGGCGAAGGCGTAGCAAAAGGACACGAATCCGTAATCGTTGTAAATGACAGCGATGTTGATGCTGTAATTGATGTAAAACTTTTCTTTACAGACAAAGATGCATACGAAGAAATCAAATGGACTGTTGGTGCAGGCAGAGTAAGATGTTTCAGAACAAACAGACCTTCAGATATGGACGGCTTTGTTGTTCCTTTTGAAACACAGTATGCTATGAAACTCACATCAAACTGCAATATTGTTGTGCAGTATGGCAGACTTGACAATACACAGGCAAATCTTGCTTTCTATACAACAATGGGTTATTCAGAATAATAGAGGTTATGTTATGGTAACACAAACAGATATTGAAAATTCACTTAAAGAAATAGGTCTAAAAGCCGGCGATACTGTTTTATTCCATTCATCACTAAAAAGTTTCGGGCAGGTAGATGGCGGCGCGGATGCCGTCATCTCTGCCTTTTTAAATATCGTTACAAGTGAAGGAACGGTAATAGTACCCACTTTGTCGCAAAAGGATTTTGACAATTCTTATAGAACCTGGCATATGGACAAGCCATCAGATGTTGGCATAATTACCGAGGTTTTCAGAAAAATGCCGGAGGCTTTAAGGAGCGATCAGGCAACACACTCTGTTGCGGCTATTGGAAAACTTGCCGAATATTACACCTGTACTCACGGAAAGTCAGGTTTAAGAAACGGGCCTTACGGAGATACTCCCTTTTCGGGTGACTCACCCTGGCAGAAAATGCATGACAACAATATAAAAGTTGTTTTTATAGGCGTTGGTTTTGAGTCCTACACCTTAAAACATCTTATTGAATATACTTTGGCAGAAAATGCTTTAAACGTTGCCGCATCGCGGGGCGAGTATGAAAAATGTGCAAAAGAACTACTCTCGTTTGATACAAGATGCGAAAGAGAAAAATACATCTGGCCATCACTGAGTTCTGAAAAAATGCTGGAAACAGGGCTTAAATATAGCCTTATTTCTTCTGCCATTTGCGGAAACTCAGAACTTATGGCATTTTGTGCAAAAGATTTAGACGATGCCGTAATGACAGAATTATATAAAAATCTTGATTACTGGTTCAGTGCAGAGTGGCATGTAAAAACACTTGCCTGGATGAAAGAAAATACAAAAAATTAACTGTAAAGGAGAATATAATATGTATTTTGATAAAATTTTCCCAAGAGAAATTGAAAATGCAAAGAAAAATCACACACCTGTGGTTTTAGTAGGCGGAACAGTAGAATATCACGGTCCTCATTGTTCATACGGATGCGATACATTAATCGCTCAGGGACTTGTTGAAAAATTGGCTGAAGAAAAAGAAATCATCATTGCACCAACAATCAGTTACAGCCCTTCAAGTTGGGCAGTTGGTGATGAAACAACAGGAACAGTTCACATTCCTGAAAATGTTTTTGAAGAATATGTTTACCACACATTTATGAGTATGTTAAACGCAGGACTTCACAACATTTATGTTGTTATCCACCATCAGTTTGAACAGGAAAATCTTATGCCTATGACACTTTGCTACAAAAAAGCCGCAAAGCGTGCTGAAATGGCATATATGGAACAGACTCACGGCAGAGGCTGGTGGGGTAGCGAAAGTTATAAAGACTACTATGAAAACCTTGGCGGAAATGATGATCCGTTCAGCAGAATCAAGGTTATTCCTTCAATGAGCACTGAAGTTCAGAACGCAACAGGATATGACCATGCAGGAAAATATGAATGTTCTATTTTAATGTCACTTTATCCTGAAGCAGTTGACCTTGGCAGAATTGATGAAATTAAACACTGGTTTACAGATAGCGCAAGAGAAGCATCAAAAGAAATCGGTGACGAAATGGTTAAACTTTCATTGGAACACTTAAAAAGCGTTATTAAATAATGAGGTAATCCTATGATCAGACAAGAAATTTTCGACAAGTTTTTTGACTTGCAACCCGAAAAAGAATTTGTTGACCTTTTAAAAGTGCCTGTGCATCAAGAGCCTCCTATGAACTGGGGTAAAGGCAAACTGCAAGATGGTGAATTTTCATTTGAGGGAATGTATTTAAACATTGATTTTCCCGATGAAAATAACGCACTTGAAGCCGCGTATCAGGACTTTAACGAATTTTTAAAGGTATGCAAAATCACAGGAGATAAATTCCCCGTAAATATTGTTTACGAAAAAACAGATGTTTTTGAAAAATATACTGTTGATATTAAAAAAGATGGAATTACCTTATCTGCAGGTGATACTGAAGGTATCCGCCGCGGTCTTGTGTGGATTGAAAATGAACTTTCAAAAAATGAAGGTCCGTTTTTAAAAGAAAAAACCGTTACAAGATTTCCTCATATAGAGGACAGAATTACAAGAGGATTTTTCTCACCTACAAACCGTCCGCCTAAAAATGGCGACGAACTTTCAGACGATATTGATTACTATCCTGAAGAATATTTAAATCGCCTTGCCCACGACGGTACAAACGGTCTTTGGATATACACAAACTTCCCTAAACTTTTGCCTCCGGGAATGATTAAAGAATATGGTGAAGGCCACGAATCCCGCCTTGAAAAATTAAGAGGCGTTATTAAAAAATGTGCCCGCTATGGCATCAAAGTATATGTTTTTGCTATTGAACCTTATGCAGACCCTAATACACTTAAACTTTACCCACAGGTTCAGGGTGCAACCACAGGTTGGGGCAATGGAAAACTTTTCTGCGTTGAATCAGAATTCGGAAAAGCATACTGTATTGACTCAACAAAAACTATGGCTCAGCTTCTGCCGGGTGTTGGCGGATTTTTAAGCATAACCAACGGTGAAAGAAACACCAACTGTGCAAGTTCAAATAAAAAAGACTGTCCTTATTGTTCTCATATGTCAAGAGGTCATGTTTTGGCAAGTGCGGTTGATGCTTTTTGTGAAGGATTCAGACAAGCAAAATCAGATGCCAAAATGATCAGTTGGACATATGGCCACCGCACCTGGAAAAAAGAAGACATTGAAGATTATGTTAAACACGCTCCCGTTGAAGCATGCTTAATGCAGAACTTTGACGATATGGGAACCCCTGTTCAGCTTGGCAAAAAACGCCTTACCGCTGACTACTGGCTTTCATATGCAGGTCCGTCTGATATGTTTATAAACACAGCAAAAGCTTG
This sequence comes from Clostridia bacterium, assembly GCA_045660065.1. GTDB lineage: Bacteria > Bacillota > Clostridia > RGIG6154 > RGIG6154 > RGIG2094. The sequence continues at coordinate 5,912 of JAZRDC010000134.1, read as the reverse complement.
TGAGAAATACGGCAAAAAACTTTATGCAAAAATGCAGATTTGTTGCTCACACGAAGTTGCAAGTGTGCCTTACATCCCGGTTCCTGGTCTTGTTTTCAAAAAATTCAAAGGCGCTTTTGAACTTGGTGTAAAAGGTGTTTTGGAATGTTGGTATTTTGGAAACTATCCTTGCTTTATGTCAAAAGCCGCAGGTGAACTTTCCTTCTTACACGATTTTTCAGACGAAGATGCGTTTTTAGAAGATCTGGCAAGTATCTACTGGGGCAGAAGTAATGCAAAAGCAGTAGTAAAAGCCTGGAAGTTGTTCACTGAAGGATATGAAAACTATCCGAACAACATAATGTTCAGTTACTATGGACCAATGCACGACGGTATTGTATGGGAACTTCAACTTATTCCTAAAAACTTCTCACTTCCACGTTCATGGTTCTCTGTTGACAAAACAGACGGCGACAGAATTGAAGAATGTCTTATGGGACTTCACACAATTGAAGAAGCCGAAATTTTGTGCAAAAAAATGAGCGAAAGTTGGAATCTTGGTCTTAAAGAACTTGAAAAAATTCCATCAAACGACTGCTATAACTATAACGAACAGATCAATTGTGCAAAAGCACTTGGAATTTTGTTTGAAAGCGGTCATAACATTTTAAGATTTTATCAACTTCGTGAAATGATTGGCTTAGAAAAGGCAGATGCAAAAAGTACTCTTTCAGAAATGAAAGAAATTGTTAAAGAGGAAATCAGACTTACAAAAGAAATGATTCCTGTTTGCGAGAATGACAAGCGCCTTGGCTACCATTCTGAAGCTGAAAACTTCAAATTCTTCCCGCTTAAATTACAGCATCGTATAAATCAACTTGAAAACTTACTTAAAACCGAGTTTGTTGAAGTGGAAGAAAGAATCGAAAACGGACTTGTTCCTTTTGAATACTATAAAGGCGTAGAAGATGGCGTTCCCCGCTATAAAATGGGAAAAGGCTCTCTTGAAAATGCAGATTGGCTTAAACTTAACGATGAAAAATCACAGTTCAAAGCCGCTTACGACAAGGAAAATCTTTATTTTGAATTCAAGAGCGACATTAAGTTCGGTGTAAGATTTTCACCTGAATATACATTGATGCATGTTGATTATTCGGGTGAAGTAACTGAAGATATCAAATTCAAGCACGCATACCACAATCCGCTATACCATGCACTTTGTGTAGATGACGGTCTTGAAAAATTAGAAAAAATATGGCAGATAACTCCTATCCCGTCTGACGGAATGCACTTTACAATCACATTCAAAAGAACAGACATCGGTTGGACAGAAGATATTCCGTTCAAACTCAGAATCGGACACGAAATAAAAAGCCATACAAGTATATGGGCTATGGAACCAAATCCGGTGCATCACCTTGGCAAAAGCGAAGTAAGTCCGGGACAGTTCGGTTGGCTCGAACCTTAAAGTAACAAAAGGGGATGTAAAAAAAGCCCAGAACACAAAAATGCTTAAATTATCATAAAAATGGTAGCAAAAACCTATAAATCAGCATACTGAATGAAGAAAAATCTCGAAACAATTCGAGATTTTTCATTTTAATAAGCATTTTTGTTACGAAAAAACTTCGCCTCTCAGCGTATCGTCAAAACACGCTTTAATATGCTCACAATGCCAATGTGTCATTGCTCACTTTTGTCGCGGTTTTTCCTCTCAAAATTGAAAAGTACTTTTCAATTTTGTAAAGGAGGAGTCGTGCGTAAAATGAGTTTCTGCGACTAGCGGAAGCGAAGTAAAAGCACGAACTTCGACGTGCTTCGGGTAACCAAACACCAAAGGAAGCCTTTGGTGTTTGCTCAGTTTTTCCGTTCTGAACATTTTTTCCTATCCCCTCACGGAAGGTAAAAAAGTGGATGTAAATAAATTTACATCCACTTTTTATTTTGTAAAATTATTTTTACATCACATTTTTATGCTTTGTTGATTGAACCAAATAATTCCATCTTTTCTTTAACTGTTGCTTTAATTGCTTCAAAGCCTGGTGCAAGAAGTTTTCTTGGGTCAAAGCCTTTACCTTCAAGGTCTTTACCTGCTTCGATATATTTTCTTGTAGCATCAGCAAATGCAAGCTGGCATTCTGTGTTAACATTGATTTTTGAAACGCCAAGTGAAATTGCTTTCTTAATCATATCTGCAGGGATACCTGTACCGCCGTGGAGAACGAGTGGCATTGGGCTTGTTGCTTTTTCGATTTCAGCCAAAACTTCAAAGTTAAGACCTGCCCAGTTTGCAGGATATTTACCGTGAATGTTACCAATACCTGCAGCTAAGATACCAACGCCTAAATCTGCAATCATTTTGCATTCATTAGGATCTGCAACTTCGCCTGCTCCAACAACGCCGTCTTCTTCGCCGCCGATTGAACCAACTTCTGCTTCAACTGAAATGCCTTTTGAATTTGCAAGTGCAATAATTTCTTTTGTTTTTTCGATATTTTCTTCGATACCGTAGTGTGAACCGTCGAACATAACTGATGAAAAACCTGCTTCGATAGCCGCTTTTGCACCTTCGTAACTACCGTGGTCAAGGTGGAGAATAACAGGAACTGTGATGCCTAATGATTCAACCATTGCTTTAACCATATCTGCAACAGTTTTGAATCCGCACATATATTTTCCTGCGCCTTCTGATACACCCAAGATAACAGGTGAATTACATTCCTGAGCAGTAAGTAAAATTGCTTTTGTCCATTCTAAGTTATTGATATTAAACTGACCTACTGCGTATTTTTCGCTCTTTGCTTTTGCAAGAACTTCTTTTGCTGATACTAACATTTATATTACCTCCAAATAATTTTCTAAATTACATTATACAATTTTTAGCGAAATATGTCAACTTAATATTAAAATAAAGTTATTGTACTCGTGCACAAATTACCGTCATATCGTCGTGTGGCCTTATTATCTTTCTTATGGCCTGCTCCATTATGCAGTCTGCAAGTTTTTTCATATCGTCTGTTTCAAAGGTTTTCAGTATCTTCGGAATGATTTGCTCGTTTCTGAGTGCATCTGTTACGCCATCGGACAGTATCACAATTATGTCATCATCTTTCAAATTAATTTTATGACTTTTGGCATCACAAGTGCTTATAATCCCCGTAGGCAGACTTCCTGCATTTATGGTTATAACATCATTTCCCCTTTTTACATATGAGGCAACTCCCCCTGTTTTTATAAATTCCCCTTCACCTGAATACATATCAAAAATAAGCATATCAAGAGTTGCAAAACTTTCATCATAGGCTTTTAAAATAAACACCGAATTTATAAGTTTTATTGCCGCTTCCTTTTCAATTCCTGCATTTAAAAGTTTTTCTAAAAGATTTATTGCCTCCTTGCTTTCTTTGGCGGCTTTTTCCCCTGTGCCCATACCGTCTGAAAGTGCAATTATTGTTTTGCCGTCCCCGGGAGTGATTATTGCATAACTGTCCCCACTTACCCTTTCATTTTCAGGTCTTACCCTGGAAATCCCGGTAGGCAGTGAATACTTTTCTTTTTCATAAAAAGATGCCATACAAATGCTGTCTTTTACTCCGTCAATACTCACCCTCATTCTTTTCCCCGTAACTTTTTCCACAACCATAAGCACAGTTTTTTCACAAATATCTGTATTTTCGCAGTCTTTGATTGCAACATAAACCTTAAGCCTTTGTTTTTCTATCAGAGCCACAACCTCTTTAACTTTAATTCCGAACTCGTCTAAAATCATAATAATATTGTTTTCAATTCCCGTTTCAAAACTAAAATTTTCTTTAAGTTCCGATGCAAGATTATTTACAAGCCCTCCTACTTCATTGAGTTGCCTGCTCATTATCAGTTTATTTTCCGCAAGTTTTTTCTCCCACACCATGTTTACTCTGTAAAGTTCGTAAACTTTGTTTGTTTCAAGAACCAAAGTATTAAATGCAAAGCACATATTTTTAAAGTCTGTGGGCAGATCGTAATTTTCTGCCCAGCCACGCCTTTGAACCGCACTAAAAAGATTTTTTATCACACCGAAAGTCTCTGTCTGATTTTCTCCCCAGCAAACCCCGCAGTTTCTGCATCTTTTGCAAACACGCTCTGCCACATTTTTAACAAGCATTTTTTCTTCGTCGGGCATAATGAGTTTTTTGCCCGGTTCTGATTTTAAAGACTCTGCCAGACCTTTAAAGGCGCTTGAAAGTTTTGTCATTTTTTTATATGTAAATTCTTTTATTATCCCAAGTCTTTTTGCCTCCCTTGTTTTTTCAGATGCCATTAAAAGCATCAGATTTTCTTTCGCCGCAGCAAGTCCGTGTTTTGGACAAAGTGCAAATATCACTGCCGCAACAAGTACATCAAACAGATTTATCAAAATTTCTTCTGAGCCGTTTACATAAAAGGTAACTGCTGCATTTGCAATGATAAAAGAAAAAACTATCCCCCACTTTCCATATTTTTTTGAAAGTCCGCCGAAAAGCGCCGAAACTGCATATGAACCTATGCAATATATACAATCAGGATTTGCAACAGACACCGCCGTCCCAAGAATTATCCCTGAAATGGCAGTTACTCCCAAAGAAAACTCCAATGCACAGAACATTATTATAAATACAGATATTACTCCCGCAGGATTTATCCCCAACGGCAGTTGTACCCCGCTTGTCCATGTAAGGCATATTGCACACACAAGCACAATAGCACAAAGTTCACTTTGTTTCACCGTGCGCCTTAACCCTTTAGATGAAAAATAATTTAAGAAAGTATCATAAAACTTCACAAAATAATGCAAAACCGTGCACTCAATAATAATTATAAAAAAATCGTAAATACTTCCATATTCTATAAAAAATGCACTTGTTGCACACACAGGATACACCAATTTTGATATCAGACCAAATTTTTCAAACTTACCCGTTTTATGTAAAATTTCTCTTAAAATGCACAAAATCACGCAAGAAACAACATATTTAAGTTTAAAAACATCTCCGCTTAAAACATACCCCATTACCGGCAAAAACACACAAAATGCCTTAAATCCTTTCTTTAGATATGAAACTGCGCAGGCAACTCCGAAAATACTTATTTGTTCTAAAAGGGTTGCTCCCCCTAAGAAAAATCCCGTAACAAGCATAATTATTTCATTCAGCCTTATGCTTTTAAATATTGCATATACCTTGCTTTTAATATTATAAATTGTTTTCTGATACATACTTTTCCCTTTCTTTAGCCTTTGTTTCAAATTATATCCCACAATTTTCAAAAATTATGTCAACAAATCTGTAAATAAAATGTTTCGTATGTCATAAAATTTGCCTGTTTTGCAAATTAGCTCAAAATATTGCAATGTTTATTGTTTTATGATATACTTTTTATAAAGAAAGGAGTGGTAAATATGGGTTTACCGATTTCTGCGCCATTTTTATGGCTGGTTGTTATTGTAACAACTCTGGTTGTTGAAGCATCAACTGCAGGTCTTGTTACAATATGGTTTTCTGCAGGTGCTCTGGTGGCACTTATATCATCATACCTTGGCATAAACTTTCCGCTTCAGATTATAATATTTATTGTTGTATCTGCTATTGCACTGCTTTGCACAAGACCGCTTGTAAAAAGCAAAATCCACAAAAACAAGGTGAAAACCAACGCTGACCTTGTTATCGGGAAACAAGCCATTGTAGTTGAAGATATCTGCCCGATAGATGGCAAAGGTCAGGTTAAGGTAGATGGGAAAATATGGTCCGCCAGGTCTGAAAACTCAGAAAACATTCCAAAAGATGAACTTGTAACCGTTGAAAAAATTGAGGGAGTTCACTTAATCGTAAAGTAAAGGAGAAAACATATGATTTTTTTAATTTTATTTTTAATCGTAATAGTTTTAATTGTAGCAAATATTAAAATCGTACCTCAGG
>JAZRDC010000133.1:0-10855 GCA_045660065.1 Clostridia bacterium | reverse complement strand
GCCGTAAATCTCTCCATTAGTCAGAATCATACCATCTGATGCTTTTAAAATTTTTCTTTTCATTTAATCACCTCACACCAAAGAAATTGTCCAGTTTGTTTTATCTGATATCAATGCACTCCACTCATCTGTAGTAAATGCGTTATTTACCGCAGTGGCTGAAAGCGTAAGTGTTTTTCCCGTTGTGTTTGGCGATAGGCATTCAACAATATTTTCAATGCTCGCTCTTGATAAAACTTTTGACCATTGAAGGTCAAGGCTTCCCCCGATTACTCCTTCAAAAGCAATATTTTCAAGTTTACTATCACTTGTAAACATATTTGTCGAAAGCGGTGTGTTTTCGGTTACAATTATTTTTTCTATGGTTTTGAGATGTTGATAATTGTTTGCAAACATACTGGTAGGTATACCCGTTAGCCCAGTCAAATCTATTGCAGGTATCTCTGTAAACGCACAGTAATTAAAAGCATTAGCCAATATTGTTGCTTTTGATGTATCAAGTTTAACCCCACATTCTTCCAACCTTTGTTTTAAACTTCCGATAGACGGAGTTTGTGCTGCTGATGCCCACGCATAGCATAATCGTTGTCCATCCCCCACAACATTTATATCATATTTGGGATAAAAGTTGTCAAAATTCCACCCCCAACAAAAAGCGTGAGTGTAGAATGTTCGAGTACCGTTAACCTGAAATGCATCCCAAAACTTATCGTATTCAGACTGTTTCCCTGCATCAAACACATTTTCCTGATTTTCAGCAATGGTAGTAAGTTTTTCTGCTATACTCATACACTATCACCGCCCATCAAAGAATTCTGAATGGATAAAATGCCATCAAGTGCCTCGTCAACCTTGCCAATCTGCGTCCTTGCCTCAATGTCCTTATGCTCACCGCCGAGTGCGTCCCAATCAGTTCCGTTCCACGCATAGTTCATACCCGTATCAAGAACATTATACACAACACCTTCAGATATTGATTGATTTCCGTAATTGTCCTCATCTTCATAAACTATCTTATTCAAAGAACCTGTTACCTTACCCTCGCTGAAATTGAAATACACCTCTCCGCCTGTAGAATAATCCGCAACGTAATGCACAAGAATTTCAGTTACCTCTGTTTCGTCTAAATATATAGGTATAGATGTGTGCATATCAGGCACCCCGGCAATCTCGTGCCAACGAGTAACAGCGTATTCATCTACTGAAATATCACCTAAATTCACGTTGGCAGTAATGTCATACCAACCAGCTTTTAGGGTAACTGTTTTTACAGGAAAAATAACAACCACTTCTCCGCCTGCAGGAACTCTAAGACTTTGATTATTAAAAGCAACCTCGCCTGTGGTTTCGATGAATGTACCTATTTCCTGCTTTTGTCCTTCAGCAATAATGTAAGGCGCTCCATTACACTCAAAAGTGTAATCGAAAGGCAAATCCCCTTCAGATTTTACCGAACCGCAAAACTTATATACATTTGAAACATCTGACTTGTTTGCTTTTACATTAAGTTTTGCATCCATTTCTTTTTTTGTGTATGCACCAACCTGCACCGCCGTAACCTGATGGGGATTGTTGGTGTCTTTATTGTGATTTTCAATTTCTTCCGAAATGCTTTGATCTATGCTATCAAGTTTTTCCTTATACTCATTTGTAAAATCGTTGGCAGAAAGACCCTTGCCCTGAATTTTATCCACTTTGTTTTCCAATTTCTGTTCAACTGAACCAAGCCTTAAAATAACGCTGTCATTTAACGGCACAACCGTCTGAGCCGTCTCTGCCCCTGATGTACCTTCCAACACTTCAAAAACAATTTCACGATCTGTAAGAACGCTTGACTCATGCAAAACCGCAAGTCTTACAACAAGTTCCCCCGGAACAGAGTACATATCAGATGCCATAGTGTATGTTGCAATGCCGTCTTTAACAAAGCCCAAATCTTCAACCGCCTTACCGTCGGCACGGATTGCAGTAACCTTAAACTCTGCTCCTGAAATATTTTCGCCCAAGTCAAGACAAACTTCATACGCCCTTACATCGCCTGCTACAAGCGGGAACTTTGCATATGTAGTATATTGCTCTTTGGCAGTAATTTTTCTTTTCATTTATATTCCTCCTTACCACAAATGGAATTTAACAATTGCATCTTCGCCCTCTCTGCCCATATAGCCCGAGGCATAAATAATCAGTTTTCCGTCTTTTAAAGAAATAGAATGGGCTTTTAAATTCCCCGCAAAATAATTGTTGAAAATATACATTCCGTTTGCACCGCCCTCGGCAGAATAACTTGCAGCATTAACTGCCTCGCCGTTTTCAAATTCGCAATAAACAAGAGCGCTATGGCCATATCTCGGGAAAGACCCTTCCATTAAAAGATGTTTAAAATTCCCGTTTCCAACCGGAATTTCAATAGTCATACCATTAGAAACTTCGCCCACTTTAAAAGTTTTTGTTACATTTACCTCAACATTTTCAGTTGACGCATAAAATCCGGGCACTTTACCCTTTGCATAAGTTCTTTTGTCAGTAACAGTTCCGTCGCTGTTTATAATGCCAAGATATACAAACATTCCCGTCTGTTTTGGTGAAATTGAAATTTCAGGATAGCATTTCATCTGATTTTTGTCAGATGTAAGATAAATATGCATTGTGTTTCCTGGTGTCACATAAATTTCTTCACCACCTGATAAAACTTCCATAGAAGTTCCGTCATCAAAAAAGCAAATCCCCTGATTTATCAAAAATCTGCCGCTTCCTAAAGGTGTAACTTTTAAGTTTAAATCATCTCCCGGCACAACTCCCCCTGTCAGAAGAGCCATATTGGAGTCGTTAATTTCAGAAACATTAAAATCCGCACCGCTGTAAACTGCAGAAATTCCGCCCGAAACCAGTCTTTTTGTGATTTCGTTCAAGTGGTCAACACCAATTAATTGATTATCAAAAAAAGTATATTTAAAATTACTCATTTTCTCTCTCCTTTAACTTATAAAATGTAGGTTTCACGAAGCAGTTCCCCCACTCATAATGATAAACAATTTTTTTAATCTGCTTTTGAAAAACCTTAACGCCGCCTTTTGATTTAAGTTGAATTTTAACATTATCCCCCAACTTAAATTCACCGGTATTAATCCCTCTTACAATGGCAACAACATTTTCGTCAATATCTAAGAGGTCAGCTAATTCAACCGCCTCTGAAATATCATTGCAAGGCACAAATTTTTGCCATTTTTTTGCCCCATACATATTTTTTGTGGTTATTTCGTGCCAGAAAGGTCCGTAACTTACCGCCCTTTCCCAAATTCCGTCTTCGCTTTTGCACACAAGAAAATCTTCCTCGTTAAATTCATACCCGAAATTCTTGCCCGCCTGAACAACTCTGTAAACCTTTGCAAAATTGTCTGCAAGTCCGTTTTCCAGATAAGGAATATTTTCTTTTGCCTGCCAGTTACCCATAAAAATTGGTTGTTGTTCATAAATGGCACTTGATGAATAATCGGTTATATATCTCACATAATCGCAGTCAGACAGGGTTTTGTCCGGTTCTGAAAGCAGCAACTCTTTTTCTTCCGAAAGCCTGATTCCAAAAACCCACCTTTTGTTTTCTACATCAAATTCAACATAATGCCCTGCGTTAACGCCTGACAAAATATCGCAAACCACTTCCTCGGCAGTTTTGGGTTCAAGTCGGGTAAAATGCCTTTCCGCAACGCCATAAGGCGGATTTAACACAACCATAAAATCACCACAGCAATTTTTCACCACATCAGATGCCACATCAAAAGCGCTTTTCATTTCACCATCCTCTTTGGTGGAAAAAGGCATACAAATTCTTTGTTCAAGAATATAGTTCATACTTTTGCCCGATATAACAATTCTGTCATCTTTGATTCTTACTCCCGTAACTATCCCCTGATTTTCACCCTGAACGCAAACAGCAAATTCATTTTGTCTGCACGCCTCATAAATGGGAGAATCGCTGGTAAATACCCCCTCAAACCCGCCTACCGAATTAAATCTGGTGTCCCACTCAAAGGAAACGCACTTCATATCAGAAGCAATAAGATTAAAATCAAAATCGTAAATTTTAACTTCCTGCACCTACATCGCCTCCGTATAAAGATTTTCAAAATAAAGAGATGCACTCACCGTTTCGCCGTCATTTTTGTTTTCGATTACAATTTCGTTTACGCCTTTTTTCAGGTAAAAGTCCGCCAGAGTGCAATCCTGCGCCAATATCCCATAGCAATTCTGCCTTTGGTTGCTTGAAATTCTGCGCTCTTTAACATCAAGGATAATTTTTTCTCCCGCAATCATATTTGTTGTAAGTATCAGCCTTTTGCCCGTGCTATTATTTATAATATGTATTCCACCTGAATAAACCCCGGAAGATATACACTCTAAAGCAATCACAGGCTCTGCCTCAACCTGCCCTTTATTTATAATATCTGCCCTTGTTGTCCTTTTGGTAAACACCTTTGGCAAATGAAATTCACCCGTTACCATATCGGTTCTTTTGTAAATATCGATATTATTATTTACCGCGTCTGAAAAATAAGGAAAATCGCACATAATTTTAAGTTCAAACAAAACAAAATCCCCTTTTTTGCCTGTCTGTTTGAAATATATGGGCTTGTATGCAATCTTTTTCCTTGATGTCCCCTTTAAAACATAAAGTTCACCGCTGTCTGCAAAAAAGGTGCAATAACTTGAAAAAGGCATGGAATTTTTTGTGTAAATATCCCCCATAATCACAATTTCTCTGGGAAGCACATTTTCAGACACAGTTACCTGCCCCGGGACAGACACATATCTGACAGTCTGATATTCTTTGGTAACTCCCTCAAACCCCGAAACCGAAATAACAGAAGCCGCTCTTTCACCGCCTCCGTCAAATTCTAAAAATTTGTCACCGCTTACAAATTTCAGTCGCATAAAATTCCACCCCTTTTTGCAATAAATTCTCCGCTTTTTAACTCATCGTCTAAAATAACAAATCCCTTTTTAACATTTCCGCAGGAAATCAGTTTTCCCGAATAATCCAAAAAACCGTTTTCGGGGCGTCTATCGGCAGATATTACAGTAAAGGGTTGTAAAAATGCCTTGTATTTCCCCTCTGTTTTTTCTGAAAGGTCAACAAAAATAAACTCTTTAAGTACATCTTCACCCTTTAACCCAAGATCTGAAATTTCCGCCAGGCAATCGTGAACAATATTATTTTTCATTCTGTCAAAAGTATATGAAATCACAGGAAGCGCACCTGCAACATCAACATTTTTTTCTTTTGCCGAAAAATACTGCCTTATATAACTCTGCACCCCTGCATTAAAATTAAGCCTTGAAAATCCCTCAAGCCTTTTTATGCCGTCTTTGGTGCTCATAAATACACCAAACTCATCACTTAATACAATTAAACCCACGCTTCACACTCCACTCTTTACACTATTTTGTATATAAAAGTTCTAACATCAATTTAAAATTCGCCTTGTTGGGGGTAGAATTCACCCTGCCGAGATTTTCTTTAACCTCAATACTCTGGGCAATCATATCTCCCCCTAAAACAGGAAGTTGCCTCTTTGAATTTTTTCTTTCAATAAAACTTATAAACTCGTCAACCACCAGATGACCGTCCCCGTTTTGATCTGCCGTATAAGGGCTTGTCAGTTCCACAAAAAAGGTATATCTGTAAAGTTTCCCCCCGCCCTGATAGGACTTGCAACAAGGATCAAACTGCCCCTGATACACACTCATACCCGAAACCTTGCCCGATAAATAATCTATATTAAAATGCCCGAACGAGAGCAAAAATTCCTTAATTTTTTCTATCATAAATAAGCCCCCTCAACTATTTCACAATAAGTAAATAATGCTTTAAATTTCCCCTTCTGTTGTCTTTGATTTCCATAATGGTATAAGCATTTTCAGGTTCAAAAACATCTGTATTTTCTAAAACAACCCTGTCGCCACATTTTAAAGCAAGTTCATTTTCCGCAGGAATTCTTATTTTATATACATTCTTTTCTTTAAATCCGCTGTCTGTCTGCTCTATTCCGTCGCCACCGTAAATGCTCACACCCTCAAAAACAAATCTGGTGTAACTTTTACCATTAAAAGAAAACACAGTAATACACTTTTCGCAATTTATCATAAACTCTCCCCTTTCCCAAAAGGAATACCCTGATAATCATTAAATAATGGCCGAGGAGGCTATGCGCCTCCGCTGACCATACCTATAATTTCGCATTGAGCATAGTTATATGCCTTTGTATAAAAGTTCCGCAGGCAGAAAAACACTTGCAGCCATATACAAATTATCATATTCTCCGCCGAACTGTTCACGGTATGTAACAGAATACCCGTCATTTACCTCCTGCTTTATACCGCCCCGCAAACTTCGTCTTTTAAGCACATCGCAAACACTGCACACCGCACATTTTATGCTCTCTGTCATCTCTGTAATTCTGCCGAAAGTTATTTTGTCGATGTACGCCATTGCACGAAGTTCATACCTGCCGAAGTCTTTGGGGGAAGTGATATCACTTCCCATAAAGACATCTTTGTAGTAGTCAAAGCCTACTCTTTCCATAATCATTAACCCAAAACTCTTGTTGCAAGTTCAGGATACATAGTTTTGTAGCCATACAAAACGTCCATAGAAAGCATTTCTTTTTTGTGCTTCATATCGTATCCCTTTACAACACGAAGAGTAATTCCGTTGTAACTTGTAACATAACTTTCAACCCCTGACGGTGCAGAAAGCGGACGGGTAACAAAAGCAAACGCCATAGGATTAAAGGCAAGATTTGCAGTGTGGTTGCCAACAAAAGTAATTGCTGTGCCATCTTTAATTTCGCCAAGTGCAGGATAAACTGCCAAATCTGAAATAATGTTAGACGCCGCACTTTCAGAGTCTTTTGTAACTGTGTAGTTCTTGCCGTCGATTGTAAGAACATCACCCTTTACAAACTTACCTGCAAGGCCTGTTCCTGTAACAGAAAGTGTAGTTGCACCCTCTGTAACCGCACCTTTAACCTTAAAAGCAGAGCCTTCAATTTCACTTTTGTGCTTTTTAACAGCCTGAGACATATAGTTTTCAAGGCCGAAAATCTTACCGATTGAACCATCACGAAGTGCCTTTGTATCACCTGACTTGTCAGCGTGAACAATAGCATCAACAGTTGTAAATGCAGTATCTGCCTCAGTATCCCAAACCGCCATTCTCGGAGTGATTGGCACATTTTTCTGATTTAATGCCTTTCTTACATTTGCAATATCTTCTAAAGAAGATGGAGTTTTGCCTGCCTCACCTGTGATATATGGAATATCTTTGTAAAGTTCCAAACCGTCTGAATTGATTTTCTGAGCCAAAGCCGCAGCCGCTGGTTCAATGAAAATTCTGTTGATATCGTCAATTGAAGTTGCCGCAGCAATTGCAGAAAATTCTGTATCAACAGTTGCCAACTTGTCAAGAGCCACTTCAACAGAAGATTCGTTAATATCCTGAACAGAAGTACCCTTTGTTTCGTCGAATTCTTCGGCAGTTAAAACAACAGGTTTTCTTACCTGAATTCTGTCGCCCTTGCCTGTTACGAAATCGTTTGAAAAATCCTTGTGAACAAGGTTGGGGAACACGAGATTTTCAATAAGTCTCGGAAGTGCCGCCCTTGCGATTTCTTTAATAGTAATTAACTGATTTGCCATAATTAAAATTCATCCTTTCTTAGTACGCTCTGGTAATATTCGTCATCGCTCATAGAATTGTAGTCGCAAAGACTGCCTCTATGACTCTGACCGCTCACACCAAAGCCTTCAAATAAAAATCCGTTTTCTTTTTTAATTTGTGATATTTGTTCTGAAAAGCCTTTTAAAACTCCGTTTTCAAGGCTCATTTTTTCAGGCTCCAAAAAACCTTTCAAAGCCTTAATGCTTTTTGCCCCGCACTTTTCAAGTTCACTTTTTAAGGCATTGTCAAACAAAATCTTGTTTAACTTTTCGTTATGCTCTGCCTCCAAATCAGATTTTAAAGCATACTCTCCGCCGAAATTGTTAATCAGATTTACATTTTTGCCCTCAAGTTCTTTTGTAAGTGCACCAAAAAGTTCTTCACTTAAAAATTCCTTTAAAAAATCCATTTTTTCTCCTTATGCGTGATATTTTTTAATGTAATCCTCTTTTTCCATAATCCCTGCCTGAACATCTTTAAAATCCTGCTCACGCTTTGATGCAGTATCTTCAATGATGCTGTCGTCAAAAATCACTTCAACCTCTGTTTTAATTCCAAAAATACCAAGCACCGCCTGTGCAAGTGTCAGAATTGCCTTTTCTATAATAATTTCGTGCTTTTTAACACATCTGAAAAGAGAAGAATTTTCGCTTATAACCTCTGTTGCCGTTCTGATTTCATTATCAGAATTTTTGTAATAATTCTCACCAAGACCGCAAAGAGATGCAAGCAGTGAAAGCTGGGTGTAAACCCCCTTGGTGTTTTCGTCAACACGAAGTGCAGGGTTGTATTCTTCATACATTTTTCCGTCGATTATGGAATCACCCATAGACATAAACAAGCGCTTTCTTGAAAATTGCGGAGGAATTCTTCTTCCGCCCTCTTCTTTTGCGATTACGCTTTCGTTCATCATAATCATTTTTCCGCCAAGGAAAAAGTCAGTGCAAAGATTGTCATAAGCAAGGTCAACACCCTTTAAAACATCAATGGCATTGGCATAAACCGAAATACCAAGGGGAGTTGAATCGCTTAAATTGTTGACAATGTTTGGCTTTACAATTGCAAACCAGGGATTTTCAGAATTTGTTTTCACCTCAGGCAAAACTCCCGTATTGAGATTAACCGTACCAAACACATCATCTAAATACTCATTGGTAATAACATAATTTCCGCCCTCATCTTTCAAGTGGCACTCTAAATATGTATACCTTTTGCCCCTGAAATAAAAATCACTGGCAAAAGCAACCTCATCAATTTCCCCGTCTTTGAAAGAGATTGGAATAATAGAATCTGCGCCAACAAAATCAAAACTTATTTCATCGCCCTTTCGTCTTAAAACAACCGCACCTGTACCAAGAGCAAAACTTTTTTCAATTAAGTTGTTCATTCCCAGTTTAAAACCTCTGTTTCCAAAGACATTTTTTAAGATTTTGTCCGCTTTGGCATCAGGTGATGTAATAACTGTCTTTTCGTTAAACAAAAGATTTGCCCAGTCCTCGCAGACTTTCTTTGCCATTTTAAGTGAGTATCTGTCAAGGTCAATGGTTTCCTTGCCGTTATAATCGGTATAATGGTGAAACTCTCTTGAATACCCCTGATACCAATCCCTCCACAGTTTTATATTGTGATAAAAACCGCAGTCAACCGTAGTGTTCAGGCGCCTTCCCAAATACTCACAAACACTGTAAATGTTCAAAAATCAAAATCCTGCCTTTCTTAAATATTCAATGCTGTACCTGAGCGCCGCCATAGCATCGTCTTTTATTGGCATAGGGCGGTCGGTACACTCTCCCGTCAATTTGTCCTTCATCCAGCACCAGTCATTTAATTCCTCAATGGTGTTTTTGCAATCGGAGCAAACAACAATTTTATGGGAAAGCAAAAAATCAATCTGAGACGATACCGAACCCGGCTCTTTGGAAACAGGCACCGCGCGATAGCCTGCTTTTTTCCACATTTTAATTCTGTCGGGTTCGGCACTGTCGCACCACATAACAAGGCTTTTGTCAAACTTTCCTTCCGCGTCCTTTATAATTTCCCCCGTATCCATCCCCTTGACATAGAGTTCCTTGTAAATGTAAATGGTGCTTTCGGTAAAACCAACCTCTAAAATGGCATTTGCGTGATTAAACCCAAAGTCCTGCCCCAAAAACTTAATGTCGGTTTCAGGCAAAATATCTTTTACCTCAAAGTTTTTAATGATTTGCTCACTTGGCACACAAGGCTCTCCCAAATACTGATTTTTGTATCTTTCAAAATCAGTTTTTTTAAGATGCTCTGCTTCAATAAAAAACTGCTGTCCCAACCAGTTTTCAGGAACACTTTCGTAAGTGGAGTGATGAAAAAGCGTACTTTCATTACCCTCAACCGAATAAATCCAATGATTTTTAAATTTGGGAGGATTAAAGGTGTAAAACACCGAGAACCTGCTCCCACCGCGTAAAAGAGACTGGTTTACAGATAAAATATCGTCATAACTTTTAAATTCATCACATTCTTCATACCACACATACCTGATATAGCCTGAACTTACCTTTGTAGATTTGATTTTTTTAACATCGTCTGCGCCTTTGAAAATAATTTTCTGTCCTGTGGGCAGATAAACCATTTCAAAGTGTGCTGATTTAAATTTAAAAAGATGTGAAACACCCAAAAGGTCGGCCGCCCATTTAAGTTGTTCACACACGCTGTCGCGAAGAGAAGAAGCATTTCGTCTTAAAACAACCGCATTTGCCTGCTGGTTTTTCATAATCCCAAGGATAATTTCAACAGAAACAAAAGAAGATTTAGAAGACCCACGCCCACCCTTTAAAAAGTAGTGAGTATATAAGTCTTTTTTAATGGCATTGTGAACCTCAAAAAAACTCGGGGCAATAGCCTCTTTTAAATTCACAAAATATCATCCACAATCTTAACGGTACCAATCACCTTTTCATCATCGGCAAAAACGCCTTTTGCTTTGCCTAAAAGTTCCAAAGCCTTAATCCGATAGTTAGGTGCAACATTTTCATCCCTTGCAATACCGCTTAAATTTTTTAAAATCTCGCTTTTGTTTAAAATCTTGTCTACCATATTCTCTCCCCTTCCGACGGGGCGGATTATAGCACAAAACCTGTATGACATTCAAGGACAAGTTAT
>JAZRDC010000132.1:0-2014 GCA_045660065.1 Clostridia bacterium | reverse complement strand
TGATATGGCATCAGGTAACCTTAATATGCGCGACCCTATCATTTACAGAGTTTTAAAGGCTCATCATCACAGAACAGGGGATAAGTGGTGCGTATATCCAATGTATGACTTTGCTCATCCTATTTCAGATGCGGCAGAAGGAGTAACTCATTCACTTTGCTCACTTGAATTTGAAGACCACAGACCGCTTTATGACTGGGTATTAAAAGAATGTGAGTTCGAAGTTCCTTCAAGACAGATTGAGTTTGCAAGACTTAATCTTACAAACACATTAACAAGTAAAAGAAAATGCAAAAAACTTGTTGACGACGGAATTGTTGACGGTTGGGACGACCCAAGAATGTCAACAATCTCTGCTATGAGAAGAAGAGGATATCCTGCAGAGGCTATGATTGATTTTGCTAACCGTATCGGTGTTGCAAAGGCGTTCAGCGTTGTAGATTATGCCCTTTTAGAGCATTGCGTAAGAGAAAATCTTAACATAAAAGCACCTCGTGCAATGGCAGTTTTAGATCCACTTAAAGTTACAATCGAAAATTATCCTGTTGGTGAAAGCGAACTTATCGAAGTTGAAGTTAACCCTAATGATGAATCAATGGGTAAAAAGAAAATTTCTTTCTCAAAAAATATCTTTATTGAAAAAGATGACTTTATGGAAGTTCCGGTTAAAGGCTACAAGAGACTCACACCTGATAACGAAGTAAGACTTAAAGGTGCTTACTTTGTAAGAGTAAAAGAAATTGTAAAAGACGAAGCGGGCGAAGTGGTAGAACTTATCTGCACATACGATCCAGCATCTAAAGGTGGAAACTCACCTGACGGAAGAAAAGTTAAAGGTACAATTCAGTGGGTTGATGCGGCAAACTGCCTGACCGCTCAGGTTAATATGTACGACAAACTCTTTATGACATCAAATCCGGGTGATTTGGAAGATTATCTTGAAAACTTAAACCCTGAATCCCTTAAGGTTTTAACAAACTGCAAAATTGACAAAGACCTTGAAAATGCCAAGGTTGGCGACAGTTTCCAGTTTATGAGAAACGGATACTTTACAGTTGATAAAAAATCTACTGATGATAAGAAAATATTCAACTTAACCGTAACACTTAAAGATTCATACAAGCCTACGGTTTAAGCAAAGAGAGGATATGATAAAATGAGCGAAAAATTTTATATAACAACCGCCATTGCGTATACTTCCCGTAAGCCACATATTGGTAATACTTACGAGATTGTTTTAACAGACGCAATTGCAAGATTTAAAAAACAGCAGGGCTTTGATGTGTTCTTTTTAACAGGAACTGACGAGCACGGCATTAAAATTCAGGAAATTGCAGAGTCAGCCGGAATTTCACCAAAAGAATATGTTGATGGTGTTGCAGGCGAAATCAAAACTATCTGGGATTTAATGAACACAAGTTATGATAAATTTATCAGAACAACTGATGATTATCATGTAGAGCAGGTTCAGAAAATTTTCAAAAAATTCTACGACCAGGGCGATATCTACAAAGGCGAATACGAGGGTATGTACTGCGTACCTTGTGAAACTTTCTACACAGAAAGCCAACTTGTAGACGGAAAATGCCCTGACTGCGGAAGAGAAGTAAAACCTGCAAAAGAAGAAGCATACTTCTTTAAAATGAGCAAATATCAGGACGCTTTGATGAAGCATATCGAAGAAAATCCTGATTTCATTCAGCCTGAATCAAGAAAAAAAGAAATGGTTAACAATTTCTTAAAACCGGGACTTCAGGATCTTTGCGTATCAAGAACATCATTTACATGGGGCGTACCTGTTGAGTTTGATCCGGGCCATGTTATCTATGTATGGATTGATGCACTTTCAAACTATATTACAGCGCTTGGCTTTGATACAGAAAATCCATCAGAACTTTACAATAAATACTGGCCTGCAGATGTTCACGTTATCGGAAAAGATATTTTAAGATTCCACACAATTTACTGGCCGATTATGCTTATGGCGTTAGGTCAGCCACTTCCTAAAAAAGTT
>JAZRDC010000131.1:0-10158 GCA_045660065.1 Clostridia bacterium | reverse complement strand
AATCAACATCACTGCTTTTAGTGTTAGTTCCCTCTGCATAAGAGCCGAAAAGCATAATGCGTGTTATGGGATAATCTTTCGCAACATCTGCAGCTGCATTTATAATCTGCTTTATAGTAAGCATTAAATCAACTCCTTTTTTATTATTATATGTCTATTTGTTTTCACCTAATCTGTTATGTTATTGACTTGTGTTTGTAAACTTAGACTCTAAAGTAGAACGGGAACGGCTGTTTTTTTAAAGCTACATGTTTTTTAAATTGTCTATAACGTCATCTAACAGAATGTGTGGGACAATTTCTTTATCTGGAATTCTTTTTACCTCATGAGGCAAATTACTATGCTTATTTCCAACGAGTTCAACAGTGTTATTTGCGAA
This sequence comes from Clostridia bacterium, assembly GCA_045660065.1. Classification (GTDB taxonomy): domain Bacteria; phylum Bacillota; class Clostridia; order RGIG6154; family RGIG6154; genus RGIG2094. The sequence continues at coordinate 9,779 of JAZRDC010000131.1, read as the reverse complement.
TAATACTAAGTCTTTTTCCATAGAAGGACATTGCTTGTAATGCAAATATAGTATAATTTTGAATAGAGTTGCTTTTTCATTTTTTCCATCTAAAGCCAATTCCTCAATTAAATCATTCAAATATATTTTTCCAAAAGGTTCTAATAAACAAAAGTTTTGTAGCGACTTAATAGCATTTTCAGTCAATCCGGTAACTCGACAAGCATTTTTAACATTTTCGTCTACTGTTTTAACTTTCGAGATCCCAAGCAAATAATCTATGGAAACATCAAAATATTTTGCAATTTGTATCAATGTTTCTGAATTTGGTTCTCTTTCATTATTCTCGTAGCTTAAATATGTTGAATAAGGCATATTCAATGCAAGTGCTGCTTCTTTTTTATTCAAGCCATGCTCTTCTCGTATTTTTGTTAGTCTATCTTCAAACATATACGTTCACCTCTTAATTATATTATACACAATATGCGTAAAAAGTCAATATGTTTTTCACAAAATGTAACATAGGGGCAAAACATTCACAAAATGTGAAATAAAATATTGACAAAACACAAAATGTAGGGTATAATAAAATTACAATTCGCGTTTTGTATAGTAATTAACACACAGAAAGTGAGGTAAAGTATGTACGTCAATATTGAAGCAGAAAGAAAAAGAAGTGGATTAACACAGGAAGAATTTGTTCAAAAAATTGGGATTTCAAGAAAAACATATTATTTATGGCAATTAAAAGAAGAGTTCCCATCGTCTGTTTTGTTGAAAATTTCAAATCTTTTTAATTGTTCAATTGATTATTTGCTTGGGATGAAAAAAACACCTAATATTAAAAAATGACACATCATAAAGAAATAAAAAGCGCATATCCCTCAGCTCTCCAAAGTTTAGGGAATATGCACTCAGCACTAACCGTAAAAAACGGCTATAGTAGTATTATAGCATATATCAGCCGTTTTTACAAGTGTTTTTTACAGACTATAAACAAAGATTAAAAGGAGATTGTAAAAATGGAAACTATCAAAGAAAAAGTATTTCCTACAATGCTGACAATTAAGGATACTGCAGCAAGAACAGGACTGTCAGAACATTTTCTGCGCCGATTGTGTTGGTCGGGGCAGATAACAACTGTAAAGAGTGGCAGAAAGTATCTTATAAACCTTGAAAAGCTTATTGATTTTCTCAATGAGGGCGGAGAGGTTGAAACAGTTTATAAATACGAAGATTCGGGAAAACGAGTGTAAGGGGGCAGATGCAATGTTATTGAGCAGTAAAGGTATATACATAAAAGAACTTGCCGAAGCGGTGTTTACATTCGGTTTACACAAAGAACTCAGTTTTGAAAATATACTTGATTATATCAAGAGGCTTTCTGTATCTGTGATGTTCTATGATGATGTTGAAGCTCAGGCATTAGAAAAAACTTTCGGCAGCAAGAATGACCGTTTGTATTTTAGCAAAGTATCTGCTATGACTGTTATGTATTCAAAGTCAAAAGAATATATTGTTTATTTTAACGAAACAAAACTTGACGAGACAGAAAACGTACGTTGTGCGCTTCACGAATTAGGTCATATATTACTGAAACATCTTGAAGATATAGACGAAAGTAACAGGAATAAGCGTGAACGTGAAGCAAACTTATTTGCGGATATAATTATTGAGTTGTATTCACTAAGGAGTAAGGAGAGAGGAAAAAAGCAATGTTTGAATTAGTATTAGGAATGTGCGTTATATTGCTTGTGTTTATAGCCATGTGTGCAGTTGAGAAAATACCGGGTGTTGATAGAATGCTTGAAAAGGGTGTTGAGATTATGTCCGCAGGAACTGATGGACAAGTTCGTGAAAGTTCGTGCATAAAAAAAGAATATTCAAAGAAAGTAGGTGATGTATTTGGAGCGTGAGAATTTTGTTTTTCATAAAAGTTTTTATGAAGTAATTAAGGAACTTCCTGATGCAGAAAAATTGGAAGTATATGACTATATGTTTAAGTTTGTTTTTTTAAATGATGAGCCTAAAATAAGCAAAGAAAGTTCTTTACCTTTAGCGATATTTAAAGTATTTAAACAGGTGATTGATTTAGATGCATGCATCGATGAAATATATAAATAATAAGAGGGGCAAAAATGGCTACAGAAAAAAAGTATTATTGGATAAAATTAAAAGAATCTTTTATGACATCTGATACAGTTGACTACTTTATGAGTCAAAAAAATGGAGCAAAATTTGTTGTTCTTTATCAAATTCTTTGCTTAAAAACTATGAATACTGACGGAAAATTATCACGAAAAATTGGTGAAATAATTATACCTTATGATGCTGAAAAAATAAGCAGGGATTGCAGTTGGTTTTCAGTCAAAGAAATAAAAGAGGCTTTAAATTTATATAAGTCTTTTGGGCTTGTTTATGAGGATATAGACGGCTCTTTGGTTATTTCTGACTATGAAAATTTAATTGGTTATGAAACGAATTGGGCTAATCAAAAACGCAGGCAAAGAGAAACCAAAAAGGGTGGACATTGTCCACCAAATGTCCACCAAAATGTCCACACAGATAAAGAGATAGATAAAGAGATAGATATTAGAGATAAGATAAATAGTTGTTTTATGGGGGACGAAAAGCCCCCCAATCCCCCGACAACAACAAACCGTTTTAAACCACCTACTGTTGAGGAAGTGCAAGAGTACTGCAGGGAGAGAAATAACAACATAGATGCAGAGAGGTTTATAGACTATTATTCCTCTAACGGTTGGAAAGTCGGCAGGAACTCAATGAAAGATTGGAAAGCAGCAATCAGAACTTGGGAGAGAAACGAAAACGGATGTTCAGAACAAGGGCAAACCCAAAAACCAAAAGAATGTGAAATAAAGTTAGGGGGGATTTATCTATGACAGTCCAAGAACAAATAAACTTGCTGGACCCAGAGCAAGGCAATCTTGACAAAGTAGACGGATATAATTGTGAAATATGCAAAAACAGAGGTTATGTGTACAAGGCTGATGATATGGGGTTGCTTATGGCAAAGCCTTGTAAATGTCAGACTGTAAGAGATACTTTGAAAAAAGCAAAGCGAAGCGGCATAGGTGATTTAATGTCATATACTTTTGACAGATTCGGTGTAATCGAGGACTGGCAAAAGAATATTAAAGACACTGCACAGAAGTTTTGCAACGATAGCAACAGTAAATGGTTTTATATAGGCGGTCAGGTTGGGTGCGGTAAAACTCTTATTTGCACTATAATCTGCAATCACTATATCAGAAGCGGACAGAGTGTAAAATATATGCTTTGGCAAGAGGAAACTAAAAAACTCAAAGCAAATGTTAATGATAAAAGTTATACCGGCATAATGAAAGAGTATAGCGAAGCAGAGGTTTTATACATAGACGATTTTTTGAAAACCACTAAGGGCGAAGCTCCTACATCTGCAGATATGAATATTGCTTTTGAGCTGATTAACCACAGAATGAATATAGGCAATTTAACAACGATTATATCAAGTGAAAAAGTGTTAGAGGATATACTGCAGTATGACGAAGCTACAATGTCGAGGATATATGAGAAAACAGGTCCGTATAAAATCAACATGAAGAAAGACATAAAGAAAAACTACAGACTAAAAAAGTAACTAACATATTTTCAGTTTTGGGAATGTGATAGTAATAAACAAAACGAAAGGAGGAAGTACATGAGCCGACTAATAGGTAGGGGTTTTGTAGGTAATAAAGATTACTGCATCAATCAGACACAACATATTCAGCCTAATGGAGAATATGAAATTAAGGATAAAGAAAAAAGGGCTGAATTTGAAAAAGAAAAAGCAAAACAAAATGCAACCACTCAACAAAAATAATTTTGAAAGGATATGAAAAACAATGTATGTAAACAATGAACAAACAAAAAACAAAATTCTTGACATTGCGGGGGAACTGCGAAAGCTCGCACACTCAGCAAAAGACTTTAGAAAAAGAACAGTTGCAATCTTGCAGGACGAAACAATGTCAGAGCCGTACAAGAACAGTAAAATTGAGGATATGAGAACAACATTTACTGCTACATACAACGAGAAAAAAGAAAAAATCGTTGAGCTGCTTAATGATATTATTCCTTTAGTCGAGGAAAACGAGAAAAAGTATAACCTTGATATTCCCGATTTTGCAAATACAATGTCAATTATTACGGCATCACAAGGCAATCTTCCGATTGAAAGCATAGAAAGCATTAAACTAAACTATGCCGGGCATTATCAGGCATTGTTGGCTATCAGAGCAGCGTTTGAACGCTATGAGGTTGACTTGTCAAAGTATGGTTATGATGAATACACCCAAAAAGGTGAATTTGCTATTTCTGATTTGATTACTGCAGCAGTAAATATTGAGAGAGAAGAAACCACTATCTCGCTTGATTTGGTTAAACTCTTTAAAGCGGTTATTCATTTTGGAGAAGTAAGAGGAATTGAATTCAGCGAAGAAGCAAAAACTTTTGGTGATGGCTTTGATGACGAAGCGGAAGAAATACTTGCACGCCGAGTTATGGGACTTGAATAAATAATCTCCTAAAGCAAAAGCCCCTTGACCTTGAACTGTTCCTATGTTGGAGGCTCTACCGTCTAAGGGGCATATAAATGTGAAAGTTTAATCGTCTGCAGATTTGACAAACATATCACACAAATTATTATATCATAAGGTGATAAAAAATGCAAATCAAACAGACTAATGAACAACTTGCAGAGAAAATACATAACGGTGAAGCGGAACACATATCAGAACTATACAATAACTGCTATAAGCTAATTTATAAATATGCTGCAGCTTGTTATAACAAATACAGGGACAGATGCAGTCAATGCGGTGTGGAACTTGCTGACCTTATAAGTGTGAGTTATTTTGCTTTGCTTGAAGCGGTTAAGGAATACGCAAAGAGTGATAAAATATATAAATTTACCACTTTTTTGCGTTTTCCTCTTTTATCTGCGTATAGTGAATTATTAGGCTTTGGGAATAGAAGAACTGAGCCGCTTAACAACTGTGTCAGTTATGATTTGCCTGTTCCGGGTACCGACAATTTGTATTTGCGAGATACTTTAGAGGATAAAGGCATAGCAGATACATTTACAGAAAGCGAAAATGCCGACTATTTTAAAATATTGCTTGATGAAGTGGAAAAGTTGCCGTCTGAATTCAAAAGCACGATTAAACGCTATTATTTTAAGCAAGAGAATTTATCGACAATAGCTGAAACAGAAAATATAACATACTCTGCAGTCCAAAATCGTAAACAAAAAGCATTAAGGAGTTTAAGACGCAATAAACTAATACGCAAAGTTTACGGTTCTGATTACATACACCGTTATATATCTGTGTCCAAGTTCAATACTACTTGGACAAGTTCAACGGAGTTAGCAGTTTTGATGGGTGGTTTTGAACTCAAAAAAAGGAGATATTAACCATGGCAAATGAAAAGAATTTAATTCCAAATAGTGAACGAACTCCGAGCGAACTCCGAGAAAACACACTTGAAGCGAGAACGAAGCGAGAGAAAAAAGAAAACACATTTTGATTTATGGGGTGGTTATTTCCACCCTATTTTTTTATTTTAAAGCCGTGAGAAACTCGAATACTGGGCAGATATAAAAAAGAGGATCCCGACATTTCCTACACCCTAAAAAGAACAGAGTTTGTGAAACTTTGTGCCTAAAAAAGACAAAAGCACCAAGACATTCAAGACACCTTAAAAAGGGTTATCCTTCATTTTCTGAGTCCTTAAAAAAGGGAATGCATCCGGACATTTCGGACACCCTAAAAAAAGGAAAAGCATAGTTACATTTGTTACACCCTAAAAAAGAAAACCATTTACCGATTTTACATACCCTAAAAAAGCAAGTATGTTTTATACCGTCAATTATATGGTGCAGAAACGCAGCACAACAGATTTGCTCCCGGGCAAAATTACAAGTCAAAGCGGCGAGAAAGCGGCGAGAACTGATAATTTAACTGTCAAGGAACTGTCGATATGATAACGGAACAAAAACGGTACAAAACGGCACAAAAAAACACAAATTGAAGCGGTCAAGGCTCTGCATCAGAACGAGAGCTGAAGAAGTAAAACATTATATTTGCATCAATACTGCCATAAGGGCAGTTTTTGTTATTCGCTATAAACAAAAAACAATTCGCCTTAAAATGATTTAAAACGAATAAACATAGAATGATTTAATAAAATGTGTGATTCAAAAAACAAGAAATGTTCAACTATTGTTCAACAACAATAAATTTATTCAACAAAAATAACAAAGAATAAAAAAAGAAAAAACAAAGAAAACGGCTTTAAATAGGCATTTAGGAAAGATAGGAAAAAAGTACAAAAAGTAAAAAATTGAACTCATAACCCGAAGGTCAGTGGTTCAAATCCGCTCCCCGCAACCATAAAAACAGCACCCATCAGGGTGCTATTTTTTTTGTTCTGAGGAAGTTGGAAGGGATGATAAAAAAGGGACAGATATCAGTAGATCGCTGTCTTATAGTGTTCATTTATACATAAATGCCCATTTACATTTAAGTGCACTTGTGTTACACTATATTCGGGGTGTAAAGCATCCGATTATCGGCTGGAAATACCCTGTAAATGTATGTGTATAGCATAATGAAAATGAGGTAATAGCGATGAAATATATTGCAGATTCAAAACGATATGATAATATGGAGTACAGGAATTGCGGCGAAAGCGGATTAAAACTTCCGTCGGTATCCCTTGGATTATGGCACAATTTTGGCGATAATGCTGATTATGAAAATATGTGCAAAATGTGTTTTACCGCCTTTGACAATGGCATAACACATTTTGATTTAGCTAATAATTATGGCCCTGAAGCAGGAAGCGCAGAAATTAATTTTGGTAAGATCTTGCATGAAAATTTTACTGGTTATCGTGATGAGATGATAATAAGCACAAAGGCAGGATATTATATGTGGCCCGGCCCTTACGGGGATAAGGGAAGCAAGAAATATCTGGTGGCAAGTCTGGACCAGAGTTTAAAAAGAATGAATGTTGACTATGTTGATATTTTTTATCACCACAGAATGGATCCTGATACACCGCTTTACGAAACAATGTGGGCGCTTGACAGTATCGTAAAAAGCGGAAAGGCGCTTTATGTGGGATTATCAAACTATGATGGTGAAACTATGGAAAAGGCGGCAAAGATTTTAGATGAATTACATTGCCCGTTTGTAATTAATCAGAACAGATTTTCAATTTTTGACAGAACGCCTGAGAACAATGGTTTGTTTGAAAGTGCAATTGAGAAAGGTAAAGGGGTAATTGTTTTCAGTCCTCTTGCCCAGGGCCTTCTTACAGGTCGTTATTTAAATGGTATTCCTGAGGACAGCAGGGTGATGACTGACGGAAGATTTTTAAACAAAAATTCTTTGTCTGACGAAAAACTGGAAAAAATCAGAAAACTGAATGTAATTGCAGAAAAACGAGGACAAACTCTCGCTCAGATGGCTCTTTCCTGGGTATATAGTCATAAAGGGGTAACAAGTGTGTTAATTGGTGCATCAAAACCTGAGCAGATATCAGAAAACCTTAAAATGACTGAAAATTTAATTTTCACAAAAGAAGAACTTGATGAAATTGATAAAATTGTTATCTGAGTATAACAAAGTTATAGTGTTTGATAAAGATAAAATAACGATTAGTCGCTGATGTGATATACTTGCGATATAATGCGTATGAGGTGTTAAATATGGAATTTGTTGAAAAAATCAAAAAAATGGACTTGCCAGATAGTGAAATAGTAGAAATTAAAATTCTTGAAAAGGGCAAGGCTGAAAATGGTGATGCTCTTGATATGCCAGGAAGATGCTACCTGCGCTATAAAACATCTTTCGGTGAAGGCTCTTTGATTTATTCAAATCTTTACCTTCCTGAAAACTGGAACGGACGATTTATAGCATTAGGCGGAGGCGGAATGGGAGGAAGACTTTCTCCCGAATACTGGGAAGCTATTCAAAAGGGCTATGCAGTAGGTCAGACCGATATGGGAACAACCCTTTTAATCAGCGGTAAGGTTAAAAGTGCAAACAGTGACCTTTATAAAGATTCTTCCTGGCGTTCAACTCATATAATGACAGTGATTTCAAAGCTTATCATGAAAGAAGTTTATGGCAAAGAGCCTGAAAAGTCATATTTCAGAGGGGCATCTGCAGGGGGCAGACAGGCATTGTCTGAAGCTCAGCGTTTCCCGGAAGACTATGACGGAATTTTAGCGGGTGTGCCAAGTAACAATGGATTGTTTGTTGTGTTATATTTTTTATGGCTTTATCAGCTATTTTCAGACAAAGAGGGTAATCAGATAATTCCAATGGAAAAAGTTCCTGAAATCAGCAAATGTGCGGTGGAATTTTTTCAGGCAAAAGGCGATGGCGAAAAAGGTGATGATTTCGTTTCCTTGCCTTATGCAGGTGAGTCAACCATCAGCGAATTTATGGACTTTTTGCGCAAAAATGGTCCTGATTTAACAGATGAGCATTTAAATGCTTTGGAAATGGCATATCGCGGACCTGTAAACAAAATAAACAACAAGCAGATATTTACAGGACTTCCTATTGGTTCAGAATATGTTTGTGAATTTTTGCGAAAACCTGAAAAATTAAAGCAGTTTGCATGGAGCTGGATCAGAGGATACTTTGGGGAAGGCTTTGACGACAGAGATTTTGATTTTGCAGAGCAGTTTGAACAGATAAAAGACGCCTTGGCAAGCGATTTTGGTGCTAACAATGCAGATCTTTCAGAGTTTTATGGTCGTGGCGGTAAACTTATTATGTATACTGGGACTGCCGATCCATTGTGTCCGTGGGCTGATGCTTTAAAATACTACAACAGAGTGTGTGAAAAAATGGGTGGATATGAAAAAGTAAAAGATTTCTTCAGACTTTTTATACTTCCGGGAAAGGCACACGGAGATAGCGGTAAAGGTGTTAATACCCTCTGGGGCGATGAAAATCAGACAGAGATTTTTGATACACTGATTGGTTGGTGTGAAGAAGATAAAGCACCCGAATATGTTATTGGCGCTCACAGAATCAAAAATGCCAAAGAAATAGAAACTATTGAAAATAAAATAAAAGCAGACAAAGGCTCGGAATACCTTGTTGACACATTAAAATATAGTGTTGCAGAGGGCGAAAAATACAAATTTATCAGAAAAATTTATCCCTATAAGGGGGACAAAAAAGAGGGTATAGACTTCCCTTACGCCTGCGATAATGAATATCTTGAAATTTTCCAGAATAAAGAGTAATTCCAACCTCGATTGAAATATGTAAGTTATAGTGGTTTTGGCGCTTGTTGAATTCTCAATCAAACTAAACAGAGAATATAACATACAAATAGTGAATAAAAAAACGAAGCATTTATGTAGGGAACGAATATAAAAAACTTTGGTTTAAATCTCCCCCACCCCAAATATGCAAATTTATTTTGCATATAAATGTGGCATATTGAAAAATTTACATTTTTTTGTAACGATTGTAACAAAAATACTTGACATTATATATACGCATATATATAATGGTATATGCCCCTTTTAAAAATTACATAAATTGTGGCAAATAAATTACATAAGGAGATGCTTTTAAAATGAAAAAGCAAAACACAACAAAGCGCTCATTATTGATGAGTGCAATTTCATTGTTATTGTGCTTCTCAATGCTTTTAGGAACAACCTTTGCGTGGTTCACAGATAGCGTTACAAGTGCAAATAACATTATCAAGTCCGGTAATCT
>JAZRDC010000130.1:0-23751 GCA_045660065.1 Clostridia bacterium | reverse complement strand
TTAAGGGATATATTCCGTATTATTTATACACATTTACCTGGTTCCCGATTGCAATTGTTGGTGTGATTAAAAAGGACAATAAAGAATGGTTCCACACTCAGCACACAAGAACAATTTCATTGCAGGAAATCAATAAATAATTGAATTTCAAGAACAAAACAAGAAAAAACTTGTTTTGTTCTTTTTTTATTATCAGTGTAATTTAAAGTAGAATTCTGTTGACTTTTAAAAAATGTCGTGCTATAATTTGGATAGATATGTAAACTATTGGGAGTGAATGACAATATTAGCATTAGAGAATAAAATTTTAGCAGAAGGCACAGTTTTTCCGGGTGATATTTTAAAGGTAGATTGTTTCTTAAATCACCGTATTGATGTTGCTTTTTTGCTTGAAATGGGTAAGGAAATTGCGTCTTTATATGAAAATGAGGGGGTTAATAAAATCCTTACAATAGAAACATCAGGAATACCTATTGCATTTGCAGCAGCACAATTTATGAATGTACCTGTTGTGTTTGCCAAAAAAGATAAATCAGGTAATATTTCAAGTAATGTTTATTCTTCAAGAGTTACTTCATATACAAAGAAAAATGTTTATGATGCAGTTGTAAGTAAAGAATTTCTTGATGAGTCGGACAAGGTATTGGTTATCGATGATTTTCTTGCCAAAGGAAATGCGCTTACAGGTTTGATGGATATTATCGAGCAAGCAGGAGCAACTCTCTGCGGTTGTGCAATTGCCATTGAAAAAGGTTTTCAGGGTGGCGGAGATGAACTCAGACAAAAAGGAATAAGAGTTGATTCACTGGCAATCATAGATTCTATGACAGAAAATTCACTTACATTCAGAAAATAATGTAGTATGTAAATAAAATTTACATAAATATTTTTGCCAAAAGGCAGGAGGGTATCAAAATGAAGAAAATTATATCTTTTCTTCTCGTTGCTGTAATGCTTGTTGCATCAGTTGCTATGCTTACATCTTGCGGTAACGAAAAAGTTGATTCTGATTTTAAAATCGGTTTCATTTTCTTACACGATGAAAACTCAACTTATGACAAAAACTTCTTAGACGCTGCAAAAGCTGCTACAGAAGAGTTGGGTCTTTCAGCAGATCAGGTTATCTTCAAGACAAACATTCCTGAAGGTAATGAATGTTATGAAGCGGCAGCAGATCTTGCTGACCAGGGTTGCGATGTTGTATTCGCAAACAGCTTTGGTCATGAGCCTTATATGTTGAAAGCTGCAAAAGAATTCCCTGAAGTAGAATTCTGCCATGCAACCGGTACAACAGCTCACACAGAAAATGTTGCTAACTTCCACAATGCATTTGCTTCAATTTACGAAGGTAGATATTTAGCAGGTATTGCTGCTGGTATGAAACTTAACGAAATGATCGAAGCAGGTAAGATTACTGCAGACCAGGCTAAGATGGGTTACGTAGGTGCTTTCACTTACGCTGAAGTTATTTCAGGTTACACATCATTCTATCTTGGTGCTAAATCAGTTTGCCCATCTGTTACAATGGAAGTACAGTTCACAGGTAGCTGGTACGATGAAGCTTTAGAAAAAGAAGCTGCTACAAAACTCTTGAGCAACAACTGCGTACTTATCAGCCAGCATGCTGACTCAATGGGTGCTCCAACAGCTTGTGAAAACGCAGGTGTTCCTAACGTTTCATACAATGGTAGCACACAGAGCGCTTGCCCTAACACATTCATCGTTTCATCAAGAATTGACTGGGCTCCGTACTTCAAATATATTGTTGAAGCTAAACAAAAAGGCGAAGCAATCGTTTATGACTGGTGCGAAGGTTTTGAAGCAGGTTCTGTAAAACTCACAGAAGTTAACGAACAGGCTGCTGCAAAAGGTACACAGGAAGCATTAGACGCTGCAAAAGCTAAATTGATCGCTGGTGAAATTAAAGTATTTGATACTGATACATTCACAGTTGAAGGTAAGAAACTTGAATCATATTTAGCAGATGTTGATACAGACGCTAACTATGAAAAAGATACAGAAGCTGTAGCAGACGGATATTTCCACGAATCAGAATATCGTTCAGCTCCTTACTTCGACATCAATATTGACGGCATTACTTTGTTAAACAGCATGTTCTAATTTGAATTTGGTATAGGGCGGGGAATAACTCCGCCCTATATTAAGTTAAAGTTTTGTGTTTTTGTAAATTGTCGGATGTATTTACAAAAGGGCAAAATAAATTTTTTAATATGGAGATTTATATGAAACAGAATGTAGCACTTGAACTTAAAAACATAACCAAAACTTTTGGTAGTGTTGTTGCTAATAAAAATGTTTCTCTTAAGGTTAGTAAAGGTGAAATCCTTTCAATCCTTGGTGAAAACGGAAGCGGAAAAACAACACTTATGAATATGGTTTCAGGTATTTATTATCCTGACAGCGGCCAGATGTTTATAGACGGCAATGAGGTTGTAATTGCATCACCTAAAGATGCTTTTAACTATAAAATCGGAATGATTCATCAGCATTTTAAACTTGTTGATGTTTTCAGCGCTGCGGAAAATATTGTATTGGGTTTGGAAGACCAAAAAGGTTTTGATATGCCCAAATACATCGAAAAAATAAAGGAAATCACAACGCAGTATGGATTTGAACTTGATCCCCATAAAAAAATATATGAAATGTCAGTTTCTGAAAAACAGACTGTAGAAATTATCAAAGTTCTTTTCAGAGGTGCAGATATCCTTATTCTTGATGAACCTACTGCAGTTTTAACACCTCAGGAAACACTTAAATTATTCAAAGTTTTGAGAAATATGCGCGAAAGCGGAAAGGCTATCATTATTATTACACATAAACTTCACGAAGTTCTTTCTCTTTCAGATAATGTAGCCGTTTTGCGTAAAGGTGAATATATAGGCACAGTTAAGACATCCGAAACAAATGAAACTGAACTTACAGAAATGATGGTAGGCAAGAAAATATCTTTGAATATTGAAAGAAGTGAACCTGAAAATTGTGAGCAGCGTCTTGTTGTTGATAAAATCAGTTGCATTAATCGTGAAGGAACAAAACTTTTAGATGATGTTTCTTTCTCAGTAAATTCGGGTGAAATACTTGGTATTGCAGGTATTGCAGGCAGCGGTCAGCGTGAACTTTTAGAGGCTATTGCAGGTCTTCAGCGTTTATACGATGGGAAAATTATATATAACAACCCAAAAACAGGTGAGCAGGAAGATCTTCGAGATAAGACTCCGTTGCAAATCAGACAGATGGGCGTAAGACTTGCCTTTGTTCCTGAAGACAGACTTGGTATGGGTTTGGTAGGCAATATGGACATCATTGACAATATGATGCTCAGAAGTTATAAAAAAGGAAAGTCAATTTTCCTTCAGAGAAAGAACCCTAAAAATCTTGCAGAAAGCATAATTGAAAAATTAGAGGTTGTTACACCTTCTGCAACAACCCCTGTAAGAAGACTTTCGGGCGGTAATGTTCAGAAAGTGCTTGTTGGCAGAGAAATTGCATCAGCACCAACAGTTTTAATGGCAGCATATCCCGTAAGAGGTCTTGATATTAATTCATCATATACAATCTACAACCTTTTAAATGATCAGAAGAAAAAAGGTGTTGCGGTTATATTTGTAGGTGAGGACCTGGATGTTTTGCTTGAATTGTGCGATAGAATTTTGGTTATCGGTTCAGGTAAAGTTACAGGTATTGTAGACGGAAGAAACACAACAAAAGAAGAAATTGGTCTTTTGATGACAAAGTCTTCCAATAACGCAGAAAATGAGGAGGAGGCAAAATAATGAAAAAAGCAGATAAATTATTCTGGTCAGTGTTTCAGAATTCTCCTGTTCATATTACCAAAAGAGAAGATCTTGCCTGGTGGAAAGGCTGGATTATCAGAATTATTTCAGTTATTTTAGCGCTTATTGTGTGCGGTGTAATTACAGTTGCATTAACAAAATTAAATCCAATAAAAATGTATCTTACTATGATTGAAGGTGCAGTTGGTACAAAGCGCCTTGTGTGGAATTTATTTCAGAATACTGCAATACTTTTGTGTATTTCTTTGGCAGTAACACCTGCATTTAAAATGAGATTCTGGAACATCGGTGCTGAAGGTCAGGTGTTAATCGGTGGTTTCGTTACTGCTGCATTTATGATGTTTTTCGGTGGTAAAATAGCAGACGGAATTTTAATTCCCGTAATGCTGGTTGTAAGTATTTTAGCAGGTGCAATCTGGGGGATCATTCCTGCGTATTTCAAAACCCGCTTTAATTCAAATGAAACACTTTTTACTCTTATGATGAATTATATTGCAATTCAGATTGTGGCATATTTCACATTGGAGTGGTCTGTGCCAAAAGGTTCGGGAACACCGAGAACATTGGAATTTGGTCAACTTCCAACTCTGTTCGGACAGAAATATCTGATAAATATTTTGATTGTAGTTTTGATTACAATTATCGTTCATATTTATCTTAAATACAGTAAGCAAGGATATGAAATTTCAGTTGTTGGTGAAAGTGAAAAAACTGCAAAATACATTGGAATAAATGTTAAAAAAGTAATTTTAAGAACTATGGCAATTTCAGGTGCAATCTGCGGTATTGCAGGATTTTTACTTGTGGCAGGAACAGATCATTCATTAAAAAGTGATACTGCGGGCGGAAGAGGTTTTACTGCAATTATGGTATCCTGGCTTGCAAAATTCAACCCGATATTTATGATTTTAACTTCACTTTTAATTGTATTTTTAGAAAAAGGCGCATCAAAAATTTCAGAAGTTTACAGACTTAATTCATCTTTTTCAGATATAATAACAGGAATAATTATTTTCTTTATTATCGGTTCAGAATTCTTTATTAATTATAAAATCAAAATCAACAAAAAAAGCAAGGAGGAAAATGTATGATATCTACAATAATTCAGCGTGCAGTTATGCAGGGAACTCCTTTACTTTTTGGTTCTGTTGGTGAAATTTTAACAGAAAAATCAGGGCATCTTAACTTAGGAATCCCAGGAATAATGTATGTGGGTGCTATCAGCGGTGTTGCAGGGTCATTTTTGTATGAACTCGGTGCAGGAGGACAACTTAATCCATTTTTGGCAATATTTATTCCGCTTATTTGCTCACTTATCGGCTCTGCACTTATGGGACTTATTTATTGCTTCCTTACAGTTACACTTCGTGCAAATCAGAATGTTACAGGCCTTGCACTTACAACATTTGGTATAGGTATTGGTAATTTCTTTGGCGGATCTTTAATTAAACTTGTAGACACAGATGTTCCATCAATTTCTTTATCTGCTACAAGTACAATTTTTAAAACACAACTGCCATTTGCAAACAGTCTTGGATGGTTTGGAGACATTTTCCTGTCATACGGATTTTTGGTGTATGTTGCAATAATTGTTGCATTAATTGCATCACATATTCTTAACAAAACAAGAGTAGGTCTTCATCTTCGTGCTGTTGGCGAAAGCCCTGAAACTGCAGATGCAGCAGGCATCAATGTTACTAAGTATAAATATGTTGCAACCTGCATAGGCAGTGCAATTGCAGGACTTGGCGGACTTTACTATGTTATGGACTATGCAAACGGGGTATGGTCAAACAATGGATTTGGCGACAGAGGATGGCTTGCAATCGCACTTGTAATTTTCTCAGTATGGAGACCTTCAATCAGTATTTTAGGTTCAATTCTGTTTGGATTTTTGTATGTTATCCCAACATACATTCCGAATATTACAGTAAGCACAAAAATTCTTTTTGAAATGCTTCCATATGTGGTAACAATCATTGTTTTGGTTATTACAAGCATCAGAAACAAAAAAGAAAATCAACCACCTGCAGCATTGGGACTGCCATATTTCAGAGAAGAAAGATAATTTTAAAAGCAAAGAAACAAAATTTTTGTTTCTTTGCTTTTTTATATTAAATTGCAGCAAATTGTTGAAAATGCTCTTATAGTATGATACAATAACTATGTATGTAGTTTTAAAATATTAGTTTATGTATGCTATTTCTTTTTTGGGAGGATAGAATGAATATAAAAAACGAAATTAAAGAATTTAAAATGCTTTTAAGGGGAGTACCGGCAACAGTTGTAACGCTTTTTGTTGTGAGTGTAATCTGTATGAATTTACTTGCAAATAAAACTCTCTTTCAGAATGATTGGATTGCTTTAGACGGAGGTATACTAATATCATGGCTTTCTTTTATGTGTATGGATATCATAACAAAGCATTTTGGCCCGAAAGCATCAAACAAAATAACAGTTCTGGCGGCAATGATAAATCTACTTACCTGTCTTATATTTTTTGTGGCAAGTGCTATCCCTTCCAATGCAGGTGATTTCAGCGCATTTGATACAATTTTTGGCGGTACATGGTTTATTTTGCTTGGAAGTACTGTTGCATTTTTGTCTTCAGGAATTATTAATAATACTTTAAACTGGGCAGTCGGTTCATTTTTCAAGAAAAATCCTGACGGAAAACTTGCATATGCGTCAAGAACATATATTTCAACCTTTGTGGGTCAGTTTATGGATAATTTTATTTTTTCGGTGATTGTTTTTATGTATTTTGCACCAAAGTTCTGGGGTGGCTTTAACTGGACTCTGTTGCAATGTGCAATGTGTGCATTAACAGGTGCGGTAGCAGAACTTATAATGGAAATTGCATTTTCGCCCATAGGATATTCAATAACAAAAAAATGGCAGGCGGAAATGGTTGGAAAAGAATATTTAGAACTTGTTAAGAAAGGGTGATTATAATTGAAAATACTTATAACAGGAACTGTGCAGGGAATAGGTAAAGCAATAGCAGAACGCTTTTTGAATGAGGGGCATAATGTTATCGGAATTGACCGTCTCAAATCTTCAATTTCCCACGAAAATTACATCCACTTTGAATGCGATATCAGAGATAAAAATAATTTGCCTGAGATCGAAAATGTTGAAATTTTAATAAATAACGCGGGTACACAAAATGAAGATGATATTGACATAAATCTTAAAGCACTCATTTATATCACTGAAAAATATGGTGTGCAACCTTGCATAAAATCAATTCTTAATATTGGCTCGGCAAGTGCCCATACAGGAGCAGAATTTCCCGAATATTCTGCAAGTAAGGGCGGTGTTGTGGCATATACCAAGAATGTGGCATTAAGAGTTGCAAAATTTGGTGCAACCTGTAACAGTCTTGACCCCGGCGGGGTTTTAACACCACTTAACGAATGTGTGATTAATGACGAAAAACTTTGGGAAGAAATTATGAACGAAACACCACTTAAAAGATGGGCAACAACTGACGAAATGGCAGATTGGGCGTACTTTTTAACAGTTACCAACAAATTCTGCACAGGTCAGAGTATAGTTGTAGATGGTGGGGAGTCCATAAACTTCAATTTTGTCTGGAAAGACTGATTAATTAAAAAATAAGAAAGTGAGGTGATATTATGCCCGACTTTAAAGTTGTATCAAAATATGAGCCTGCAGGAGACCAACCAAAAGCAATAGAAGCATTGGCACAAGGGGTTGAAGACGGCCTTTGCGGTCAGATATTAAAAGGAGTTACAGGTTCTGGTAAAACTTATACAATAGCAAAAGTTATTGAAAAAGTAAATCGTCCTACAATAGTTCTTGCTCATAATAAAACACTTGCTGCACAACTTTGCAGTGAGTTTAAAGAATTTTTTCCTGATAATGCGGTAGAATTTTTTGTGTCTTATTACGACTACTATCAGCCTGAGGCATATATCCCTCATACAGATACCTATATTGAAAAAGATGCGTCTATAAACGACGATATTGATAAATTAAGACATAGTGCAACTGCTTCACTTTTTGAAAGAAGAGATGTTATTATTGTATCTTCTGTGTCTTGTATTTATGGCCTTGGCGACCCTATTGACTATAACACAATGGTTTTGTCATTGAGAACAGGTATGACAAAAGACCGTGATGAGGTTATAATGCGTCTTGTGGAAATGCAGTATGAACGAAACGATATTGATTTTTCCCGCGGTAAATTCAGAGTCCGTGGCGATGTTATTGAAATCGTACCATCAAATTCACACGAAAATTCCATAAGAATTGAATTTTTCGGTGATGAAATAGACAGAATTTCTGAAATTAATGTTATAACAGGTGAGATTATCGGTGTTAGAAATCACGCAGTTATTTTTCCAAAATCTCACTATGTAACAACCAAAGACAAAATGTTTGCTGCAATCGAAAACATAAAAGCCGAACTTGAAGAAAGAATAAAATTCTTTAAAGATAAAGATATGGCAGTAGAGGCTCAGCGAATTGAACAAAGAACAAATTATGATATTGAAATGATGCTTGAAACCGGCTTTTGTCAGGGAATTGAAAACTATTCAAGGCATATAAGCGGAAGGACAGCGGGATCACCACCATTTACACTTCTTGATTATTTTCCTGATGACTTTTTGCTTGTAATAGACGAAGCACACGTTACAATCCCTCAGGTCAGAGCAATGTATGCAGGGGACAGATCAAGAAAAAACAGTCTTGTTGATTATGGTTTCAGACTGCCAAGTGCTTATGATAACCGCCCTCTTTGTTTTGACGAATTTGAAGGCAAAATCAAGCAGGCAATATATGTAAGCGCAACTCCTGCTGATTATGAAAAAGAAAAGTCCGATGCAATTGTAGAACAAATCAACAGACCAACGGGACTTGTAGATCCTGAAATTTCGGTTGTTGGAAGAACAGGTCAGATTGATCATCTGTTGTCAGAAATTAATAAACGAATTGAAAAAGACGAAAGAGTTTTAGTTACAACTCTTACAAAGAAAATGGCAGAAAGCCTTACAGAATTTCTTGAAGAAGCGGGAATAAAAGTAAGATATCTCCATTCCGATGTAAAAACAATTGAAAGAATGGAAATTATCCGTGATTTAAGACTTAAAAAGTTTGATGTTTTGGTTGGTATTAACTTGTTAAGAGAAGGGCTTGACATACCTGAAGTATCGCTGGTTGCAATTTTAGATGCAGATAAAGAAGGTTTTTTAAGAAGTGAAACTTCACTTATTCAGACAATCGGACGTGCTGCAAGAAATGTTAACGGCAAAGTTATTATGTATGCAGATACCATAACCGACAGTATGAAACGTGCAATTGACGAAACAAACCGTCGTCGTGAAATTCAGATGAAATTCAATAAAGAACACGGAATAACACCAAAATCTGTTGTAAAAGCAGTTCACGATGTAATAGAGGCGGTTAAACCTGCTGAAGAAATTTATGCTTTGGAAAATATTCAGGATGTAGATGCTGTAATTAAAGAACTTACAAAAGAAATGCAACTTGCAGCAAAAAATCTTATGTTTGAGCGTGCTGCAGCACTTCGTGATAAAATTGCAGAACTTAAACAACAAAACAATTGAGGTAAAATATGAGAGAAAGTATATATATTAAAGGTGCAAGGGAACACAATCTTAAAAATATTGATGTAGAAATTCCAAGAGATAAACTTGTGGTGCTTACAGGTTTAAGCGGCTCAGGAAAATCATCTCTTGCTTTTGATACAATTTATGCAGAAGGTCAGAGAAGATATGTTGAATCTCTTTCTTCTTATGCAAGAATGTTTTTAGGGCAAATGGATAAGCCTGATGTTGATTATATCGAAGGTCTGTCGCCTGCAATTTCAATTGACCAGAAAACAACAAGCAGAAACCCACGCTCAACCGTAGGTACAGTAACAGAAATTTATGATTATTTAAGACTTTTATATGCCCGAATAGGCGTAGTTCACTGTCCAATATGCCACAAAGAAATCAAGCAACAGTCAGTTGATGAAATTGTGGATAAAGTTACCGAATTGGAAGAGGGAACAAAAATTCAGGTTTTAGCACCTGTAATCCGTGCAAGAAAAGGCGAACATACAAAAGTTTTAACAGATGCCGCAAAAAGCGGATATGTAAGAGCGAAAGTTGACGGGATTATGTATGAACTTACTGATAAAGTCCCTATGGAAAAGAACAAAAAACACGATGTGAGCATAGTAATAGACAGATTGGTTGTAAAAGATGGTATGCAAAAACGACTTACAGATTCTGTTGAAACCGCATTAAAACTTGCATCAGGCAAAGTTGTTATTGATGTTATTGGCGGCGAAGAAATTCTGTTCAGCCAGAACTATGCTTGTCCCGATTGTGGAATAAATATCGAAGAACTTACACCAAGAATGTTTTCATTTAACAGCCCTTTTGGTGCTTGTCCTCATTGCACAGGTCTTGGAGAACAATTAAAAATTGACCCCGATCAGATAGTTCCTGATAAGAATAAAAGCCTTTTGGAAGGTGCGATTGTAGCCGCAGGCTGGAACACTATGGACAATCCTAAAAGTATGGCGTATATGTACTATTCGGGTTTGGCGCAGCACTACGGATTTAAACTTACCACACCATTTAAAGATATTCCAAAAGAATATCAGGACAAACTTTTATATGGTACAGGAAATGAAAAAATCAAATTCGAGTATCAGAGAGAATATTCAGGCGGAATATATTATGCAAGGTTTGAGGGCGTAATCGGCACTCTTGAAAGAAGATATGCCGAAACTACTTCCGAATCTCAAAAAGCAGAGTATGAAACTTTGATGATAAATATGGTTTGCCCTGAATGTAAGGGCAGACGACTGAGAAAAGAAAGTCTTGCGGTAACTATTGGCGGTAAAAATATTATCGAACTTACCGATATGTCAATTTCTGACGGACTTAAATTCATAAACTCTTTGGAATTAAGCGAAAAAGATAAAATTATATCGGATATGATAATAAAAGAACTTCGCTCACGAATGGGCTTTTTGATTGATGTAGGACTTGATTATCTTACCTTGTCAAGAGGTGCAAGAACCCTTTCAGGCGGTGAAGCACAGAGAATAAGACTTGCAACACAAATAGGTTCAAGTCTTATGGGAGTTTTGTATATCTTAGACGAACCAAGCATCGGACTTCATCAGAAAGACAACGACAAACTTATAGCAACTCTTAAAAATTTAAGAGATTTAGGAAACAGCGTTTTGGTTGTTGAACACGATGAAGAAACAATGCGCGAAGCGGATTTTATTATAGATATCGGTCCGGGTGCAGGAATTCACGGTGGCGAAATTGTATATGCAGGTCCTGTTGACAAAATTGCAAAATGTAAAGAGAGTATAACAGGCAAATACTTAAGCGGAGAACTTAAAATTGAAATTCCTGAAACAAGGCGTGAAATTTCTGATAAGAAATTAAAAATTATCGGAGCAACAGAGAATAATCTTAAAAATATTGATGTAGAAATTCCTATTGGTGTTATGACCGTTGTAACAGGTGTTTCAGGCTCGGGTAAAAGTACACTTATAAATGAGATTTTATATAAAACTCTTGCAACCAAATTAAATCGTGCAAGAAAAAAATCAGGCAATGTGGAAGATATTACAGGAATTGAGCATCTTGATAAAGTTATACAGATAGATCAAAGTCCTATCGGAAGAACACCAAGGTCGAATCCTGCCACATATACAGGTCTGTTTAACGATATCAGAGAATTGTTTGCATCAACTCAGGAGGCACAAGCAAGAGGATACAAAGCGGGAAGATTCAGCTTCAATGTTAAAGGCGGTCGATGCGAAGCCTGCACAGGTGATGGAATTATAAAAATTGAAATGCACTTTTTACCTGATGTATTTGTACCTTGTGAAGTTTGTAAGGGTAAAAGATATAACAGAGAGACCTTAGAAGTAAGATACAAGGGCAAAAACATCAGTGAAGTTTTGGATATGACAATAGAAGAAGCCCTTGAATTTTTTGAAAATATTCCATCAATCAAGCGTAAACTTCAGACACTTTTTGATGTTGGTCTTGGCTATGTTAAAATCGGTCAGCCTGCAACAACTCTTTCAGGTGGCGAATCGCAAAGAGTAAAACTTGCAACGGAACTTTCAAAAAGAAGCACAGGAAAAACCGTGTATATTTTAGACGAGCCTACAACAGGCCTTCATTCTGCGGATGTTCACAAACTTGAAGAAGTGCTTCAGAAACTTGTAGATGCAGGAAACACAGTAATCATTATCGAGCATAACCTTGATATTATCAAATGCGCAGATTATATTATTGATATGGGACCTGACGGCGGGGACAAAGGCGGAACTGTTGTGATATCAGGTACACCTGAAGAAGTTGCAAAATGTAAAAAATCATACACAGGTCAGTATTTAAGAAAGATTTTGAATTGACTTGATTATTTTTGTATTTAATGATACAATTATATACAAATGAAAGTGAGGAAAAAATTATGGAACAAATAACAGAATGTCTGGTTCAAAAAGAACCCGATAAAATTGATGTATTAAAGAAAACGGGTATTGTAATTGCGGCTTTTATAGCAGCAATACTCAGTATGATGCTTGCGGCAAAAATTGAATTTTTAAATTCTTTCGGTGTATTTTTTGCAGCAGCAGTACTTTTTGTTGCGTATAAATTTGCACAGACAACAGATGTAGAGTTTGAATATTGCGCAATCAACGGCGATATTGATGTTGACAAAATTTTCGCAAAGAAAAGAAGAAAAAAATTCGTATCTGTAACTGCGGACAGAATTGAAAAAATAGTTCCTGTTGAAAGTGAAGAACTTAAAAACAGAACAGATATCAAAAAAACATATTTTGCTGCAAGAAGCAAAGATGACGAAACAAACTATGCAGTTGTTTTTAAGGATAAAACCGGGTTGTCAAAACTTATAATTGTTGATGATGAAAAACTTATGCTTCAACTTTTGATGTCAATGCCGAGAAAAGTTACCAAAAGAGCATGATTGTTAGTGAAAACTATGTAAAAGAGCATCTTCCAAGACATAAAAACGATGCCCATAAAGGTCAAAGAGGCAGAGTTTTGATAATCGGCGGAAGTGTTGGGTTTACAGGGGCAGTATGTATGGCATCGCAGGCTGCATTAAAAAGCGGTGCGGGACTTATTACAGCCGCAGTACCGTTATCTTTAAACCATATTTTTGAGATAAAATTAACTGAGGTAATGACCTTGCCACTTGATGATGCGAGCGGAAACTTTGGAAAAGATGCCTTTAAAAAAGCAATTGAATTCGGCAAAAATTGCGATGCTGTTGCAATTGGCCCTGGTGCGGGAATAAACGAAGGCACTGAAAAAATAGTAAAAGAATTTATTTTAAATTATAACAAAAAATTAATTTTAGATGCAGATGCACTAAATGTACTGGCAAAAAATCCTGCTATTTTAAAGGAAGCCAAATGTGATATTTTAATAACACCGCATATTGGCGAAATGTCAAGGCTTACGGGTAAATCTATTGATGAAATTCTCGGCAAAAGAGAACAAATTGCAATAGATTTTGCAAAAAATTATTCAGTTAATGTTTTACTTAAAGGTAAAGATACCATTATAACAGACGGTGAGAAAGTTTTTGTAAATCCCACCGGCAATAATGGTATGGCAAAAGGCGGTTCAGGTGATGTGCTTACAGGTGTTTGTGCATCTTTTGCCGCACAAGGCTTGACTTGTTTTGAAAGCGGCATAATAGGTGCATACATTCACGGACTTGCAGGAGATATTGCAAGAGAAGAATTTTCAGAATATGCTATGACTCCCTGTGATATAATAGAGTGTCTGGCAAAAGTATTCAAAAAAATAAATTAAAAGGTGTGTTTTTATGTTATATAGCGACCGCGCATGGGCGGAAGTTGATCTTGATGCAATACAATCGAATATTATAAACATAAGAAAAAGCCTTAATGACAGCACAAAAATTATGGCAGTAGTTAAAGCAGATGCATATGGGCACGGTTGCCTTAAAACTGCTGATGTTTTTGCAAATGCAGGAGTAGACTATTTTGCGGTTGCTTGCGTAGATGAGGCACTTTTGTTAAGAAAGCGCGGTATAGAAAAACCAATACTCATTTTAGGCAGTTCTGCAGAAGAAAGATATAACGAAATTATAGATAATGACATATCCCAGACTGTGTTTGATTATGAAAGTGCTGAAAGACTTTCAAAAACTGCTGAAATTAACAACAAAAAAGTAAAAATCCATATCAAGGTAGATACAGGTATGGCGCGTCTTGGATTTTTGTATGGTTACAGCAAGGAAAATGATGATGCAACTGTTGGCGATATTTTACGGATTACCTCTTTAAAAGGATTAGAACCGGAAGGAATTTTTACTCATTTTGCTTTGGCAGATGAACCTGAAAGCGATTTCACTCAGATACAGTTTGCAAGATTTATGGGCTTGATTGAAAAGTTAGGGGCGAAAGGGGTAAAATTTAAATACAGACATTGTTGTAACAGTGCCGCAACTTTGGAATTTCCCCAAATGCATCTTGATATGGTAAGACCGGGAATCATTTTGTATGGCTATTATCCATCAGAAAAAGTAAAGTCTGATTTTACTTTAAAACCTGCAATGCAGTTTAAAACAAGAGTTACAAATGTGAAAAAAGTTGCAAAAGGATCGCCTGTAAGTTATGGTGGAACTTTTGTTACAGATAAAGAAATGGTAATTGCAACAATTCCTGTTGGCTATGCGGACGGGTTTCCGAGAAACCTTGGTGATAAAGCAAAAGTTATTGTTGGAGGAAAGATTGTTCCTGTTTTGGGAAGAATTTGTATGGATCAATGTATGATTGATGTAACTTCTGTCAATAATATTAGTGTGAATGATGAGGTTACGGTGTTTGGAAAGCAAGGCGACAGCAATATACCGGTTGAAAGCGTTGCTGAATTTTCAAATACAATAAACTACGAAATTTTATGTAGTGTGGGAAAAAGAATTCCCAGGGTATACTTACAGGAAGGAAACGTTACAAAAGTTTTGAATTTTCTTAAGTAAAAATGGAACAAATAAGAAACAGTTCCATATTATTGTTATTGACCAATGCTTTTTAATCGTGTATAATTGTATGTGGGAGTTTAATCCCTTTAATATTAACGCGGGGGCATAACTTTATGGCAAAAGAACTTAAGAAAATAGAGTTTACTTTGCCACAAGGCCTGATAAACGATATGAAAACTATTTCAGAAATTATAGAATGTGATTTAAATGATATAGCAGAAAAATCTATAAGGGCTTATGTGGGGAAGTGCAAAAAAATTAATTTAAAAAGTTTAAAAGAAGGATATGGGGAAGCGGCTGAGTTTAATAGAGAATACGCCGAAATGTGTTTGTGTGCTGATAATCAAGCTTTGACAGTGTGTGAGGAAAAACTTTCGGAGAGTGAATAATGTGATAGTTAAACGAGGAGAGATTTATTACGCTGATCTTAGTCCGGTGGTAGGCTCTGAACAAGGCGGAGTCAGACCTGTTTTGATAGTACAAAACGATGTTGGAAATAAATACAGCCCGACAGTTATTGCCGCGGCAATTACTTCGCAGATAAATAAAGCGAAAATGCCTACGCATATCGAGGTTGATGCAAGTGAATATGGTCTGGCAAAAAATTCTGTGATTTTACTTGAACAGATCAGAACAATAGATAAAAAAAGATTAAAAGAAAAAATCGGTTCAGTTGATGATGAACTGATGGAAAAAGTAAACGATGCCCTTGTTATCAGTTTTGGGTTGTTAGAGGTATAAAAGGAGAATTCTTATGAGAAAAAAAAGAATAATTTCTTTCGTAACAATAGTTGTAATAGTATGTATGGCGGCTACATATATGGTATATGCTCAGCCGGGTACAGAAACAGATCCTGTTGTTACATTAAGTTACATCAAGGAAATTTTCAAACCTGAAATAACATTTAAAGTTGTGGAAGTTCCGGCAGGCAAAAGTCTGTATGGCGAAGAGGGAACAGAGATGGTTTTAAGAATGGGTAAGGGAAGTATAATTGCAACCGAAAAAGGCGGCGTAGCAGACCTTACAGCAGGTTATGACCTTTCAAACGGAACACAGATTCCTGCAAATCATCATTTGCTTATACCGGTTGAAGATGGAAGAGGACTTAAAGTTACAGAAAAAAGTCTTGTAATGGTTAAGGGCGGATATTCAATCAAGTAATTTAAAAGATTACAGAAACATATAATGTTTTTGTAATCTTTTTTTGTGGGTGAAATTATGCATAGCATTATTATAAACGGAGATAAACTTGAAATAAAAGGGTTTAAGAACCTTTTGTGGCTAAAAAAAAGCGTCAAAGATTTGCCTGATGATTTTATATTAAATTCTTTAGTCAAAGAAAATGCCGAGCAAAACGGCGGTTGGTATTTTTATGAGAATAACGAATATACACTTTATGCATTTTTAGCAGAAATTGGTGTGCAACCACATCCATTAATAGAATTTTCTTATGTGAGCATTTGGTACAATTCTAATATGGGCGGAGTTTATGTTACGGGAAAAGATAAAAAAACCGATGTGTTTTTTGCACCATTAATAACTTGAAGCCTTTCAGAATTATAAATTTTGTGCTGTTTTTTTGTAACAAAAAAGCACCGTCTTATTGACGGTGCTTAAATTTTTGATTATAAACCTAAAGATTTAAGATATTCTCTGCTCATTTTTACAGCTTCTAATGGATCACGATCAAGCGACTGATCCTGTTCAACGATAACATATTCTGTACCAGCTTTTTCACAAGCAGCAAGAATAGCAGGGAAGTCCTGACGACCTGTTCCGCAAGGAACAAATTTAAATCCACTTTCTTCTCTTGAACCTGCACCACTTGCTTTTCCGTTTTTATCGATTAAATGATAAACAGGTCCATCTGCAAGTTTTGTGCAAACAAAATCCTTAAGATGAACAATTTCAACTCTGCCTGCGTATTTTTCAATATATTCAGCAGGATTTTCACCTGCATAGTGCACCCAGCAGGTGTCAAATTCAGGATCGATAATATCTGTTGAAAGTGTATCGTAAAGTTTGTCAATTAAGTGAACACCATCAATATCATTTGTAAGTTCAAAATCGTGGTTGTGATAGCAAAGTTTGATACCTGCTTCTTTAAGAGCAGCAGAAAATTCTGTGAAAGATTTAATAGTTCCGTCCCAGTCCTCGAGCCAAGCATTGATATTATGCCAAGGAATAGCACAGAATTTAATACCTATTGTTTTAAAATATTCAATAAGTTCCATTCCTTTTTCTTCGAAAAGTTGATGTCCCTGATGAACAGAAATAGCAGTAAGACCGATTTTGTCTAAAATAGCCTTTACTTCGTCAGCACTTTTATCAAAAAATCCTGCAAATTCAACATAATCATAGCCCATATCTTTAACTTTCTGAAGTGTTCCTTCAAAATCCTGAGCCATTGCATCTCTTACACTATAAAGTTGAAGACCTACTTTAAAAATTTTCATAATTAACATCCTCTCTAAAACGTGATAAACACAAGTATGAAAACCTTTTCATACAATTTTTTATTTATTATAACATAAGATTATTAAAAGGTCAATATTGAATTATTTAAATTATATGAAAAATTAAGAGGAACTGCTAAACAGTTCCTCTTAATTTGGATTGATATACAAAGTATTATAATTATCATAAATAACCATACCCGGTTTTGCACCGGCGGGTTTTTTAACATTTTTAACAGTTGTGTAATCAACAGGTGTTTTTGCACCACCCTTAGCCTTTGAATGAATTGAAGCAAGGGTTGCTGCTTTTAAAATAACACTGTCCGGAATTTCTTCACCAGGCTTTTTAACTGCAATAACGTGAGATCCGGGAATATCTTTTGTGTGAAACCACAAATCACTGTTTTTGGCAATCTTTAAAGTAAGATAATCGTTTTGTTTATTGTTTTTTCCTACATAAATGATATACCCATCAAATTCGTGCTTTTCAGGATTTGAAGGTGCGTCCTTTTTCTTTTTCTTTAAATTTGACGAAGAAGAAATGTAACCTTCCTGTATGAGTTCTTCTTTGATTTCAGAAATTTCAGAAATAGTTCTTGCGCGCTGAAGTTCATCGTAAACACTTTCCAAATAAATAAGTTCATCACTTGCAGATTTTATCTGTATATGCGCCTGATTTTCAGCAGTTTTTGCTTTGTTATATTTTGTGAAATATCTTTGAGCATTTTGTGCAGGGGAGATGCTTTCATCTAATTTGATTTCAATAATCGGCATATCTTCTTTGAAATAATTTTCCACAGAAACTGACGTATCACCCTGTTTTATTCTATATAGATTTGATGTTATAAGTTCACCATATTCTTTGTATTTATCACGCTTTGAACTATCAAGTAACTGCTGGTTAAATATTGCAAGTTTCTTTTTGCAACGCTCAATGTTGTTAGTAACAAGTTTGTTGAGATTTGCAGAAAATTGTGAAAGACGCAAAGACAACGCCTTTTCACTGTAAAATTTTTCACAAACTTCGGAAATTGACTCAGACTCAAATTTTTCAAAATCATCACCATACTGTGTGATGTCAATTGCACTGAAATCAATGGGAGCAGAATCCGGCCCGTAAATAGCACAAGGGTAAAAGTCGTTTTCGGAAACTTTTGTAAAAATTTCTTTCATCACCTGATTAAAAGGTGCCTTTTCCGACATATGCGCAATTTCTCTTGCAGTTAGTTTGCTTATACCGTAAAAATTGCTCATAACATACTTTTCGGGCTCAGGTACAAAGTCAGGCAAAGACTCAAAATTGCAATCAAGAGGATTGATTTTATCCTGCTGTGGCGGCATTTTATAGGTAAGTGATGGCAAAATCTGCCTTACAGAACTTGTTGAAATATCAATTCTTTTGATAGAATCGATAATAACATCTTCTGAATTGGTAAGAATAATGTTGCTGTGTTTACCCATAATTTCGACAATAAGTTTTTTGGTTGTGATTTCCATAAGTTCGTTTTTGCATTCAATTTCAAAAACTAAAATGCGTTCAAATCCCAACTGATAAACTTTTTTGATTTTTCCTGAACCGAGATGCTTTCTGAGCAACATACAAAACATAGGTGGCTCATTGGGATTTTCAATTTTTTCCCCTGTAAAATATATTCTCGGATAACTTGGGTTGGCACTTATATATAATTTTAATCCGCCTTGCTGACCGCGTAAAGATATATACAATTCATCTTTTTGCGGTTGATGAATTTTGTCAATTCTTGCATCTTTTAATTGTTCAGATGCCTGATTTGCAAAGCATTTTATAACGCAAGCGTCAAAAGCCATATTGCCCTCCGTAAAGTGTTATACCATGTTGTTTTTAATATAATCGTAAATAAGTTGTGCAGCACCGTCAATGCCGAATATATCTGTGTTAATGCACAAATCATATGTTTCTGCAGCACCCCATGATGCACTTGAATAGAAATTATAAAATGCTGCTCTTGATTTGTCAGTCTTTTTAATTAAAGTTTCTGCAGCAGATTTTTTAATTCCCATTTTATCCATAACACGCTCAATTTTAGAATCCATACCTGCGTGGATAAAAACAGAAAGTTTTTTAGGATGATCTGCTAAAACATAGTCTGCACATCTTCCAACAAAAATAGCAGGACCTTTTTGAGCAATATCTTTGATAATGTTTGACTGAATAAGGAACAGTTTATCATTTGTAATTATGTCATTAAGATAGTTCTGTGAAACAAGACCACCATAGTGCGCCATTGAAAGTGAATATAAAAAACTGTTGTGCTTTTCATCAGAATTTTCAAACATCTGTTTACTGATGCCGCTTTTTTCTGAAGCAAGATCAATGATGTTCTTGTCATAGTATTCAACGCCAAGCATTTCAGCCAATTTTTCAGCAACTTTATGACCACCGCTGCCATACTGACGACCAATTGTAATTACATAATTCATAGTGTACCTCCTGTAGAGAATATTCAGCATAAAGCTATCTATACATATTATACCATTTTTTCAAAAAGTAAGCAAGAGAAAAATGTATATCTTTTTTTGAAATAGCGCATAATAGCAGTAAACTGTTAAAGGAGTTGAAAAAATGGATATAATTTCATTGGTGCTTGTTATCATTGGAGCGCTTAATTGGGGAGCAATAGGTTTATTTGGAATTGATGTAGTGGCAACGATTTTTGGCGGTCAACTTGCACTTGTCAGCAGAATTATATACGGACTTGTGGGTATTGCCGGTATCTGGTGTATAACATTTTTATTCCGTGACAGAAGCGACCATGATAAAGCGTCTCATACAAGAGCCTAAGTGTCAAAATAAAGGTTTTCGCAGTTCGATTAGCGAAAACCTTTATTTTTTGTGAGAAAATTGTGCAAAATCTCTTTGAAAATTGACGAAACTGTGATATAATACTATTATGTATATCTATGAGGTGATATTTTGAAAAGATTTATAATATTTCTTTTGACAATTTTGTTTATACATACAAGTGTTTCAGCCCAGGAACTGAAACTTCCAATTTTAATGTATCATAATATAAATGACGAGTATGATTTACGCAATACAAATGTTGAAATGTCTGCATCGGATTTTAAGAATCAGATGACGGCTTTGAAAGAAAACGGATATACAACGATCTTGTTTGATGAGTATATAAACTACGTCAACGGAAAAGGTAAATTACCCGAAAAACCTATTCTGGTTACTTTTGATGACGGGTATCTTAACAATTTCACCGTAGCATATCCTATATTAAAAGAAATGGGTATGAAAGCAACCATTTTTGTTGTAACAGGCAGGATGGGGGTAGATGGGGTAGTTACTTATCCTCATTTTACATGGGAGCAGGCAAAAGAGATGTATGATTCAGGAGTTATTGATATACAAAGTCATACTCATTTTCACAGTGAACTTGTAAATCTTTCAAAAAATGATCTTGTATTGGAACTTAGAAAATCAAAATTTTTGATTGAAAAAAATCTTGGTAAAAAAGTAAACGTACTTGCATACCCTTACGGATTTTCAAATGTAACTGTAAGAAATGAAGCGCGTATTGCAGGATATGAGGCTTGTGTTGAGATTAACGATAAAGTGCCGAAAGTAAATTCTGAATTAAGTAGCCCTTTTAAACTGTGCAGAATTACGGCTTATGGCGGAGTAAGCGGAGAAAGGCTTATAAAAACAATTGAGGAGGCTGTGTATGAGAACTGATATAATGGGCGTTTGCTTTGATAATTTTTCTGTTGAAGAAACAGTAGGAAAAGCAATGTCTGCTTTAAAAACAGGTAAAAAGTTTTTTATTGTAACGCCAAACCCTGAAATTGTTAATGTGGCAATTCAAAATGAAAAATATAAAGATATTTTAAACAGCGCAGATGTTGTAACGCCTGATGGCATTGGAATTGTTTACGCATCAAAAATGTTAGGTGGCGAAGTCAAGAAACGCGCACCGGGTTTTGATATCGTAAAAGGCATTTTGAGTGAACTTTCAAAATCAGAAGGAAGTGTGTATCTGTTTGGCGGGAAACCTGGTGTGGCAGATATGGCGGCTGAAAAAATATCAGCCGATTACCCGGGAGTAAAAATCGCAGGTACAGATAACGGATATTTTGATGACGATACTGAAATTATTAAAAACATAAATAACGCAAAACCTGATTTCTTGTTGGTATGTCTTGGTGCACCAAAGCAGGAAATGTGGATTTCAAAAAATATTGATAATTTAAATGCGGGAATTTTAATTGGTGCAGGCGGTAGCATTGATGTGTTGTCAGGGCAGACAAAACGCGCACCTGAGATGTTCATAAAACTTAATTGTGAGTGGTTATACAGATTATTAAAAGAGCCTAAAAGAATAGGCAGAATGGCAAAAATTCCGGTATTTTTGTTGAAAGTTCTTTTCAGAAAGGGATAATGATATGAAAGTTAAACTTATTCAGTATACAAGGGATTGTGAAAGACTTATTGCGTCAGGTGCAAAACTTTGTTATTCAAATGCAGACCTTGATTCTATATCTTCAAATCTTGACGACGAAGGGGTGGAGAAATTTCTTAATATGCTTTTGTCAATGGGACATGAAAGCCCTATTGAGCATACAACATTTACATTCGGCGTGTCGGGTGTGAGCAGAAGTTTGCTTGCTCAACTTACCCGTCACAGAATTGCAAGTTATACTGTAAAATCACAGAGATATGTTAAAGAAGGTCAGTTTGAATATGTTATTCCGCCTGAAATTGAAAAAGACGAAAAGGCAAAAGAAATTTACATACAAACTATGGAAATGGAACAAAAAGCCTATAATGATTTAACAGATATTTTATTCAAAAAACATTTTGATGAGTTTATAAAAAGCGGAAAAGACGAAAAAAGTGCAAAAGTTGCTGCAGAGAAAAAAGCAATTGAGGATGCAAGATATGTGCTACCTAATTCTTGTGCAACAACACTTATTATGACATTCAATGCAAGAAGTCTTTATAATTTCTTTAATCACAGATGCTGTGAAAGAGCACAGTGGGAAATCAGAGAAATGGCAAACGAGATGCTTAAATTGGTAAAAGAAGTTGCACCGGTTTTGTTTAAAAAATGCGGTCCGAAGTGCCTTGTAGGACCTTGTCCTGAAGGTAAAATGTCATGCGGAAAAGCCTTGGAAAAAAGAAAAGAGTATTTGGGAGAGATTTGAAAGTGAAAGGTAAGTTAATAGTTATTGAAGGACTTGACTCCAGCGGTAAAGCAACACAGGCAGAAGTATTGAAAAAAAGACTTGAAAATGAAGGGTTTAATGTTATGAAAATAACATTTCCTGATTATGAAAGCGAGTCTTCAGCATTGGTTAAAATGTATTTAAACGGAGAAATTTCCGAAAAAGCTGAAGATATAAGCGCATATGCAGCATCATCTTTTT
Source organism: Clostridia bacterium (assembly GCA_045660065.1). Classification (GTDB taxonomy): domain Bacteria; phylum Bacillota; class Clostridia; order RGIG6154; family RGIG6154; genus RGIG2094. Next base: position 1,003 of record JAZRDC010000130.1, on the reverse strand, counting down.
ACGCAGTAGACAGATATGTTTCATATAAAACAAAATGGGAAAAATTTTATTTAGATGGCGGAATTATAATCGCTGATCGTTATACAACATCAAATATGATTCATCAGGCAGCGAAAATTGACGGTACAAGAATTAAAAATCTTTATCTTGACTGGCTTTATGATTATGAATATAAACTTTTGAAACTGCCTGTTCCGAATAAGGTTATTTTCCTTGATATGCCACCTGAAAATGCAATTGAACTTATGAAAAACAGAGCAAATAAGTTTACAGGCGGTCAGCAGAAAGACATTCACGAGCGTGATCATACATATCTTGAAAAAAGTTATGAAAACGCACTTTATTGTGCTAAAAAGTTTGACTGGCAGGAAGTTTTCTGTGTTGAGGGCGGCGCTGTCAGAACTATTGAGAATATAAGTGATGAGATTTTTGTTTCAGTTATGAAAGATGTATTGAAACGCAAAATCAGAAACGAGGTTATAAATGGTTAATATTTTACTTGCAAATGGTTTTGAAGAAGTTGAAGCACTCGCACCTTGTGATATGTTAAGACGAGCAGAGATTGAAGTAAATCTTGTTTCAACTGAAGAAGATATTTATGTAACAGGAAACCACGGCATTTGCGTAAAATGTGATAAAATGCTTGGTGAAATTTCAGAATGTGATATGATTATCCTACCAGGCGGACTTCCCGGAGTACCTAACCTGATGGCAAATGAAAAGGTTATGGAACTTGTGAAAAATCAGGCTGAAAGTGGAAAACCAGTTGGTGCAATTTGTGCCGCTCCGTGGATTTTAGGAGAACTTGGCTTAACTGAAGGCAAAAATGCCACTTGTTATCCGGGATTTGAAGAAAAACTAAGCGGTGCTTTGATTTCACCTGAAAAAGCAGTTACAGACGGCGTTATTACAACATCTAAAGCGGCAGGAACTGCTATGGATTTTGCTTTTGAAATTATAAAAGTTTTAAAAGGTGCTGAAATTTCAGACAAAGTTAAAAATT
>JAZRDC010000129.1:0-24581 GCA_045660065.1 Clostridia bacterium | reverse complement strand
ATGACTGTGTTCGCCGTGCATACAGAAGCAATTATGATGTTATGTTTATGAACGAAAATCCATTTGAATTTTCTAATTCATATTATAAAAATATGCTTGGAATTTCAGAAGACGGCACTGTAAAAGAAAAAAGCAAATTTGCAAAACTTATTTTGCGTTCAAAGCAGGTGTTGAAAGCGGAAGGACTTTTAGGATTTATAAAAAAAGCTCTGGCCTGTATCAGAAAATCATCTTAAGAGAAATATTAGGGGGTAAACAAATTGAAACAAATTATGAAAAAGTTGGCAACATTTTTAGTTATATTTATATTTATTTTGACGGTGCATGTTCTTTCATTTACAACAAATGTAACATTTGATATTCAAACAAATACTGACACAAATTTTATTCTATTTTATTACAATGAAAAAATAGACGAATATCCGTTTGACGATAGTAATATGTCAGACATTATACCTATAAATGCAGGCAGACATTCCATAACCATTCCCGTACCGAAACGAGGTCTGCCTTTGATGCGTATTGATTTAAGTAACACACCTTCTATCATAGCTGTATATGATATAACTGTAAGAAACTCTCCTTTTACATATTACTCTATAAAAAGGGATGACTTGGTAAATGCTTTCCCTACCACAAATGATATTTCAGAGTTTTGGTTTGAAGATGGAGCGGTAGTTTACAATGTAATTGGAACGGACGGATATATCGCCGCTGACAAATCCATTAGTGAAAGTGTTGAAGTTATAGTATATAAGAACTTTTCTAGTCTATTTGTTATATATTTTATTTCAACGATATTAACCATTCTTATTTTTACAATCATTAAATATAAAAATAAATTTAAAACTTTTTCAGTTAAGTGTAAAATCATATTTTTTGATCCCAAAAACTTAATTCAGAAATTTATCGGAATAAGTACATGCTTGGTTTTAAACAGTATTATTGCTGTTTTAATAGAAGTTTTGGTATTGAAAATGCATGATTTTTTAACAATTGCTTCACTTGACATTTTTTCAAAATTTTTTGCTAATTGCATTACCTTTAATATTCATCGTGTAGTATTCTTTTTTAATATATTCTTAATACCTGTATTATGTTTATGGCTCGGAAAAAATAAGGCTATAAAATACCGATATGTTCTTGCGGTTCTTTTACTTGTTGTTATGACATTAGGGAAATATACAGGTTCTTCAATAGGTTATTATGATAATATGCTTTTAGGTAATACAGCTAATCATGAATGCAGCACTCTTTTAGGTGTTCCTCGCGGAATAAGAGGTGATGAATGGGCAACCGAAAAACCATGGTATTTTGCTCAAGTAAACGGCAAAGAGCATGCACCTTATTATAATTCTGATTTGATGATAGATGGAGAGGATATGGTTGTATCTGCTTTTGCTCCTGTCAACGACCCTATCATCATTTTCCGTCCGGAACTTATCGGCTTTTTGTTTATGCCATCTGACTATGCTTTTGCATTTTACTGGTATTTTCGTCTTATTGCTTGTTTTATGGCAGCATTTGAGCTTTTCAGGGTGCTTTCAAAAAGAACAAAATATGCTCTTTTAGGTGCTACTGCTTTTATATTTGCACCACCGGTTCGTTGGTGGTTAAGTCAGCATCTTCTTGACACATATATTTATGGTTTTTATGCTTTAGTCCTTTTTAATAATTATTTTGAAAATACCAACTTAAAAACTAAAATATTGTCATTGTTGGGTGTATTTTATATGCTCTCTTGTTATATTATGACTATGTATCCTGCACAACAGGTACCTTTGGCGTATGTTTTTTTATCTATTATTGTATGGATTATTTGCAAAAATTGGTCAAAAAAGCCATTGAGCTTTAAAAATATAATAAACTATGTCATTGCTTTTTCCCCATTTGCCATTTTACTTATAAGATTTGCATTTATGTCTGTCCCAGCAATCAAAACAATGCTCGACACAACATTCCCCGGAAACACCCGAGCTTGGTTGCCTTTAGAATGGGACTATTATTTGTACCGTCTTGTTAATCCATTTACTTCTTTTGTCGATCCGAACTTTTTAAATCACTGTGAAATAAGTCAATTTTACACTTTTGAAATTATACTGATACCATTGGTAATTTATTTTACATATAAATACAAAAAGAAGTGCTTTTTGCCGGCAATTTTATGTGCAGTTTCTATTATTTTATCAATTATCGCACATTTGCCAAGGTTTGATTTATTTGCGAAAATTACTCTTTTAAATATGAGTTACCCTGTTCGTATCCTTATTTCGTGTGGCGTAGGTTATACTTTAACACTTTTTTCACTACTTCCTTTGTTGGAAGATCATTTTTCAGGTGTGAAAAAAAGCATATCTGCTATAATCTCAGTTGTATTTTTTACTTGCATAATAGTTTTGGCAATTAACAGTGAAAATGTTGTTGGATATTTTTCTTCATTTTCTGATAAGTGTATCGGCTGTTTTATCCTTATTGCTACAGTCGTTTTGTTATCTTATATGGCGTATTGCTTGCTTTGCGGCGGAAAAAGAAAGTGCACTATATTTGCGGTTTTACTTGTTGCCTTAAATGTTTTCTCAACTATTGCAATTGATCCTGTTACACGAGGCACAGACTCTATGTTTGAAAAAACTACTATGGCAAAAATAAGAGAAATTGACGCATCAAGTCAAGGAAAATGGATGATAAGTGGTAGCCCGACAATTGCAAACCTTGTTTGTGCGCAAGGAGTTGAAAGAACAAGTGGAACCTATTATTATCCTGATTGGGAAATGTTTGAAATAATAGACCCTGAGCATAAATTTATTCATCTTTGGAAGCAGTACGCACATATAGATATGAGGCTGGCAGATGGTGAAAATACGGTAACAGACTATGATAAGGAAAGAAATATACAGTTAGATGCAACAAATAAATGTGTGTATATAAATTATGAAACAGCAAAAAAACTAGATGTAAAATATGTATTTACTGAAGTTGAAATACCAGAAGAATTTATTTTAAATAATTATGTTTCACTGCTTTATGAGGATAAAATAGATGCGTGGAAAATATATCGTATAAATTATTAAATGGGTAAGTGTATGAGTATTTTTGTTAAAATATATAGTTTGCAAAGTGCAATGCTTCAAGCATAAGGAGATGATGGCGTGAAAACTTTAGTTATTATACCAGCATATAATGAACAGGATAGTATCCTTAATACAATTGAGGATATTAAACAAAATTGTGCGGGTGTGGATTACATTGTGATAAATGATTGCTCAACGGATGGTACAAGAAAAGTTTTGGAAGAAAATAATATTCCTTTTTTGAACCTTCCTATTAATTTAGGCATTGGTGGGGGAGTTCAATCCGGGTATCGGTATGCAATGGATAGGGGGTATGATGTTGCTATCCAGTTTGATGGCGATGGTCAGCATATGGCACAATACATAAAAGATCTGATAGTACCCATTCAAAGCGGACAGGCAGACATGACTATAGGGTCTCGTTTTATCAAAAAGGAAGGATTTCAATCCTCACCGTTAAGAAGATTTGGCATTACCTTTCTCAGCAATCTGATTTATTTGCTTTGTGGTATGCGCGTATATGATGTTACTAGCGGTATGCGTGCAGTTAACCGGAAAATGATTCAGGAATTTGCCAATAATTATCCGCAGGATTATCCTGAACCAGATGCTATTATAATTGCATCTCAAAAAGGTGCAAGAATACAGGAAGTGGCTGTTCAGATGCGTGAGCGTGTTGGAGGGGTAAGCTCTATTAATCCCATACGTTCTGTATATTATATGATTAAAGTTTCTTTATCATTGATATTGGCAAGGATTTCATGTTAAAAGGAGTGCAGGAATGATTACTAATAGATTTCAAATTATTATTTTAATTGCAGTTTGTATTTACTTTTTTGTTCTGATTCACTTGCTTAAGAAAAGAACATTGAACCTGAAATATACATTGCTTTGGATTTTTTTTGGTATGATTATGCTTTTGCTTGCAGTTTTTCCCAATCTTTTGAATTGGGCGTCAACTACTGTGGGTGTTTATGAACCTACTAATGCACTATTTGCGATTGTTTTTTTCTGTATGATAATGATTTTGGTTTCTTTAACTGCAATTGTATCTAAAATGAAAGAGCGAATTAAGAGGTTAACTCAAACAATTGCATTAATGGAAAAACGTCTTAATGAACAGGAATCTCCCGAAAACAATTAGTTTGAATTATTATTCATCATAAAGTAAAAGGAAAAGGTATGAAAAGAATCACAGCATTTATAAAAAAAAGAGGGGATATTGTAAGTTATCTGGTGTTTGGCGGATTAACTACGATAGTGAATTATGTAGTGTATCTTACAATGTATAATATTGCAGATTCAAATGCGACGGTCAGCAATGTAGTTGCGTGGGCTATTTCTGTAGTATTTGCATTTTTGACCAATAAGCCATTTGTGTTTAAAAGCTATGACTGGTCTTTTAAGGTATGCTTTCCTGAATTTTCAAAGTTTGTCAGTTGCCGTGTTGCAACAGGAGTTTTTGAAACAGTAAGTCTTTTATTGTTAGTAGATATATTGAACTTTAATGGGAATATATGGAAAATAATTATAAGCATTGTGGTTGTTATATTAAATTATGTGTTCAGTAAATTTATAGTTTTTTAAACAAAGCGAGGATGTATGGAAGTATATCCTCTTTTTGTATTAATCAACAGTTTTGGGTGATTTTTATACAATAAATGCGACTTGCAAAGAGTGGAGTTTTGTGGTAAAATGGTAATATAATATTTAAAACGAGGTGTTTTAGTTGAGAAAATCTACTTGCGATTATCCATGGAACGAAACCGTGAAAACTGATTCGTTATATGAAATGATTTGTCTGGCAGAAAAAGAAGTGCCTGACAGAGCGGTTTTTAAGTACAGACAGGGGAAAGACAATATAATTGAAGTTACAAACAAAGAACTCAGAAAAAGTGTGGATGCTATGTATCTTGCACTTGAAATGATTGGGGCAAATGAGTCGCATATTACTGTAATTGGTCCATCAAGCTACAAGTGGTTACTTACATACATTTCAGTGCTCTGCTCTGAAAATGTTGTGGTTCCTGTTGACAAGGATTTGCCGGAGTCAGACCTTGCTTATGTAATCAATCATTCAGATTCTGAATATTTGTTCTGTGCAACAAAGAAATACGAAGAATTCTTTAAAGAACACAGAGATGAATATCCTAACATTAAAAAATTCATTTCTTTTGATAAAGAAGAAGACGAAGGGGACTTTTTGTCATTTGATAAGTTGTTTAAAGCAGGTTGGGATGCTCTTGAAACAAATGAAAAAAGACCATATTATCACACAGAAGTTGATAAACTTAAAATGCTTGTTTACACATCAGGTACAACAGGCAGAGCAAAAGGTGTTATGCTTTCAGAAAGAAATATGACATCTTGCTGCTGCTACGGTCTTATGATTTCAGATATTGAAGGCGTTTGTCTTTCAGTTCTTCCTTATCATCATACATACGAAGCGGTTATTGGTATCTGGGTTGCAATTCATAGACACAACACAATCTGCATCAACGAAAACTTAAAGACAGTTGTAGGAAACTTAAAACTTTACAAACCTAACTATTTGTTGCTTGTTCCTGCGTTTGTTGAAAGTTTTTATGCTAAAATCTGGAGCACAATCAGAGAGCAGAAAAAAGAAAAACTGTTTAAAATTTTGATGAAATGCAGCAACATTATGATGAAATGCGGAATTGACAAGAGAAAAGAACTTTTCGGTTCAGTTCATAAAGTGTTTGGCGGCGAACTTCAGAAAATTGTTTGCGGCGGTGCACCAATCAGAAAAGAAATCGCAGATTTCTTTGAAACAATCGGCATCGGCCTTTTAAACGGTTACGGTATCACCGAATGTTCACCACTTGTAAGCGTTAACCGTGATTACTTCAACGATCCTGCAACTGTTGGTGTTAAACTTCCTTGTATCGAAGTTAAACTTTACGATATCAACGAAGACGGAAACGGTGAAATCTGTGTATCCGGTCCGACAGTTATGCTTGGTTATTACAAAAACGAAGAAGCAACTGCAGAAAGCATTGTTGACGGTTGGTTCCACACAGGCGATTACGGTATGATCAACGAACACAAGCAGATTATCATCACAGGCAGAAAGAAAAACTTAATCGTATTAAACAACGGTAAAAACATTTACCCTGAAGAAATCGAAGATTGCATCCAGGGCATTGATGAAGTTGCAGAAGTTGTTGTATACTCACCAAAAGACGATGCAGGCGCTCAGAGAGCATTGCACGCAGAAGTATTTTTGGCTGAAGAAATTTCTTTAGAAGATTTGCAGAAGAAAATTAAAGCAGTTTTAGCACATCTTCCGGCATATAAACAAATCAGTGAGGTTACAATAAGAGAAGAAGAGTTTGAAAAAACAACTTCAAGAAAAATTAAGAGAGCAAAATATAACGGATAATATTATGTTTGATTTAATTATTATAGGAGCGGGCCCTGCGGGGCTCACTTCTGCTATTTATGCTTGCCGAGCAGGGCTTTCGGTTAAAGTTTTTGAAGAACTTACTCCCGGAGGTCAGGCGGCAGTTACTCCCGAGATTGAAAATTATCCGGGAATGAAAAAAATAAGCGGAAGCGATTTTGCAATGTCTTTGTTCGAACAGGCGGCCGAACTTGGCGCGGAAATTGAGTTTGAAAAAGCCCAAAAAATCGAAAATGCAGAAAGCGGCAAAAAAATAACAACCGAGAGCGGAGAATATTTTTCAAAGGCGGTTATTATTGCCAACGGCGCTAAAAGAAGACTTCTTGAAATCCCCGGGGAAGATGAATTTTCGGGCAGAGGGGTTTCATATTGCGCAACCTGTGATGGTGCATTTTTCAAAGACAAAGAGGTGGCGGTAATCGGCGGCGGGAACACCGCTTTAGAAGATGCCCTTTATCTTGCAAACATCTGCAAAAAAGTTTATCTCGTGCACAGACGAGATGAATTCCGCGCTGTGAAAAATCTTGTTGACAGAGTGCTGACTAACGAAAAAATTGAGATTTTGTATTCTCATATACCGGTGCAAATCAAAGGGGAAAATAAGGTTTCGTCGGTTGTTTTACAAAATCAGGGGGAAGATGTAAAAGTTAATGTTGACGGGGTGTTTGTTGCAATAGGATTAAAGCCTGATAACGAAAGATTTGAAAACATTGTGGAACTTGAAAATGGCTATATCAAAGCAGGGGAAGATTGCAAAACTTCCCAGATTGGAATTTTTGCAGCAGGTGATACAAGAACAAAATCTTTAAGGCAGATTGTAACTGCCACATCAGACGGAGCGGTTGCAGCAACAGGAGTAATTGAATTACTTGCTTAATTTGAAAAAACATTGTATAATAATGGCGACAGGTTTTCTGTCGTCATTATTTATGTCAGGAGAGTTTAAAATGGACAAAAAAATAAAATGGACTGCCATATGGATGGTGTTGTCCGTGCTGATAATATACTTTGTTCTTGATATGTTTGTATTAGAGCCTGTTATAGAATGGATCAGAGGTTATTTTCATTGGTAAATAATGTTGACAACAAGGCTTCAAAGTGATATAATATATCTTGGTAAAATAAGTTTATCTTAAAACATTTATATAAGGAGTGTAGATTTATGGATCTCATGCAGCAAATCTCAAATATCGGTATTGTTCCGGTAATTAAAATCAACGATGCTTCAAAGGCAGTTCCACTTGCAAAAGCATTGATTGACGGTGGTCTTCCTGTTGCGGAAATCACATTCAGAACAGATGCTGCCGAAGAAGCAATCAGATTGGTAAGTGAAGCTTTCCCTGAAATGATTGTTGGTGCAGGTACAGTTCTTACTATTGAACAGGCAGAACGCGCAAAAAATGCAGGTGCAAAATTTATCGTAAGCCCTGGATTTAACCCAAAAGTTGTTAAATGGTGCGTAGATAACGATATTTTAGCAACACCTGGTTGCACATCACCATCAGAAATCGAACAGGCTTTGGAACTCGGACTTAAAGTAGTTAAGTTCTTCCCTGCTGAGCAGAGCGGCGGACTTGAAAAAATCAAAGCACTTTCTGCTCCATACGGAAATCTTAAATTTATGCCAACAGGCGGTATCGGTCTTAACAACATCGTAGAATATATGATGAATAAGAAAATCGTTGCTTGTGGCGGAAGTTTTATGGTTAAAGAAGATCTTATCAACAACGACGAGTGGGATAAGATTACAAAACTTACAAAAGATGCAGTTGATATTATGCTCGGCTTAGAAGTTGTTCATATCGGTATCAACAACGAAAACGAAGCGGCTGCTAAAGCAACAGGCGCACTCCTTTCACAGATTGTTGGTAAAGCGGTAGAAAGAGAATCAGAAAAAGGATTGTTCGTTGGTCCTCAGTTTGAAGTTATGAAATCAATGGGCAGAGGCACACACGGTCATATCGCTGTTGGTACAACAAATGTTGAACGTGCTATCTACCACCTTGGTAAAAGAGGCATTGAATTTGATGAATCAACTGCTACATTCAATGCAGACGGCTCAAGAAAATTCATTTATCTTAAAGACGAAGTTGCAGGATTTGCAATTCACTTGTTAGAAAAGAAATAAGAAAGGAAGTATTACATATGAAAATTGTTACTTTAGGCGAAATTATGTTAAGACTCAAGTCTCCTGGACTTGAAAGATTTTTCCAGTCACCATCATTGGAGGCTACATTTGGCGGCGGTGAAGCAAACGTTGCAGTTTCACTTGCAAACTACGGAATGGATGCTAAATTCGTTACAGCACTTCCTGATAATGCTATCGCTGAAAGCTGCATCAGAGAATTAAGAGGTTTTGGCGTAGATACATCTGACATCGTTACAACTAAAAACGGCAGAGTTGGTATTTACTTCTTAGAATCAGGTACAAACCAGAGACCTTCAAAAGTTATTTACGACAGAGCAGAATCTTCAATCGCTATTGCAAAACCTGAAGATTTCGACTTTGCTAAAATCTTCGAAGGTGCTAACTGGTTCCATATTACAGGTATTACTCCTGCTCTTTCACAGTCAGCAGCAGATTTATCAATGGCTGCAGTAAAAGCTGCAAAAGAAATGGGTCTTACAGTTTCTTGCGACCTTAACTACAGAAAGAACCTCTGGAAGTATGGTAAAGAAGCAAAAGAAGTTATGAGAGAATTAGTTAAATTCGTTGACGTTATTATCGCTAACGAAGAAGACTGCCAGAAATCACTTGGTATGGAAAGTTCTTCAAATGTTGAAAGTGGCGAACTTGATACATCAAAATACGAAAAACTCGCACAGGATGTATTGGCACTTTATCCAAACGCACAGAGAATTGCAATCACACTTCGTGAAAGCAAGAGTGCAAACCACAACGACTGGGCTGCTTGTATCTGCGACAGAAATGAATTCTACGTTTCTAAGAAATATGAAATCAAAAATATCTTAGACAGAGTTGGCGGCGGAGACAGTTTCGGTGGCGGACTTATCTATGGTCTCTTAAACTACGACAATCAGAGAGATGCTCTTGAATATGCAGTTGCTGCAAGTTGCTTAAAGCACTCAATCTCAGGCGACTATAACAGAGTAACCAAAAAAGAAGTTGAAGCATTAATGGGCGGCGACGGTTCTGGTAGAGTACAGAGATAATTTAAGTAGGGTAATGTTAAAAACACCCAGAACACAAAAGGCTGAATTACAAATATTGTGGTGCACTTTATGGTGTGCCGAAATAAAATTTAGTTTATTTGTATTGACAGAATGTAGAAAAACCTCAAAATTTGAGGTTTTTCATTTTAATAAGCCTTTTGCTATGGAACAAACCTCACCTCTCGGCGTATCTTTATACGCCTTCGGGTAGCCCCTGCGGGTTCGGTTTGTCCATTCTGAGTGCTTTTTCCTATTACCCGCCCGAGTAGGTGCATTATGATTATAGACTTTCACACTCACATTTTTCCTGATATTATTGCCAAAAGCACCGTTGAGTTTTTGAAAAAGCAGTCTTTGGATAACGGATATCCAATAGAAAATCAATGTAGGGCAACGCTTGGCGGACTTGCAGAGCAAATGAAAAAAACAGGAACGGATATTTCAGTTGTTCTTCCTATTGCCACAAAGGCACGTCATTTTGAAACTATGAACAATTTTGCCGTAGAAGTAAACAAGGCAGAAAATATAGTTTCCTTTGGTGCAATTCATCCTGAAGATGAAGATTATAAAACCCATTTAAAGCAAATAAAACAAATGGGTTTAAAGGGAATAAAACTTCACCCATATTTTCAGGGCGTTGCAATTGATGATGCAAAATTTATCAAAGTAGTAGAAGAAGCGGTCAAAAATGATTTGATTGTTGTGATTCATTCAGGTCTTGACAGTGGTTTTAAAACTGTTATGTCAGAACCGAAAACCACACTTACTTTGGTAAAAAATGTTGATTGCTCAAAGGTTGTACTTGCTCATATGGGCGGATGTATGTTGTGGGACGATGTGGAAGAATATCTTGTGGGGCAGAATGTGAATTTTGACACAAGTTATTGCCTGCCTGTGATAAAAGACAAAAAGCAATTTGAAAGAATAGTTAAAAATCACGGAAGCGATAAAATTCTTTTTGGCTCAGACTGTCCCTGGACAGATGCAAAAAAGGATATAGAAATAATTGAAAGTCTTGATTTAACACAAAATCAAAAGCAGAATATTTTTGAAAATAATGCAAAAAAACTGCTTGGAGTTTGATTTTTAAGGAGATTTAGTATGAATTACAAATATTTTAAAGAATTTGAACTGCCAACAGGCCCTGTATTCCCTGATTACAGCGTTTCAATCGTAGATTTTGGTGCTAAAGAGGGCGGAAAAGAACTTATTTCTGATGCGGTAAGAGCCGCAATCGAAGATGTATCTGCTCACGGTGGCGGAACAGTTGTTTTCCCGAAAGGTAAATGGCTTGGCGGTAAAATTCACTTGAAAGACAATATCAATCTTCATTTTGAAGAAGGTTGCACAGTTAGTTTTACAAGCGTAAAAGAAGAATATCTTCCTGTTGTATTTACCTGCTTTGAAGGTATCAGATGCTACAACTACTCACCATTTATTTATGCAAACGGATGTAAAAACATCGCAGTTACAGGTAAAGGTGAATTAAATGGTAACGGCTATGAATGGTGGTCATGGAAGTTAAATGACGATGGTATCAACGATATTTACACAAAATGTATGAACAACTCACCGTTGGAAGAGCGAGTTTACGGTACAAAAGCATGGGGACTCCGTCCTTGCTTTTTACAGTTTATTGACTGCGAAAATGTTCTTTTGGAAGACATTACTTTAAGAGAATCACCATTCTGGACAGTTCATCAGGTATGGAGCAAAAATGTTTTGATCAGAAGACTCACTCTTAAAAATCCAAGAAACTCACACAACACAGACAGTATCAATATCGAAGGCTGTGATGGAGTTTTGGTTGAAGATTGCCAGATTTTAGGCGGTGGCGACGATATCTACACAATCAAATCAGGCAGAGGTCCTGACGGTTGGGCAGTTAACAAACCTTGCAAAAACGTTGTTATCAGAAGATGTACTGCTTATGGTGTTCAGGGCGGCGGTATTGCAATCGGTAGCGAAATGTCAGGCGGTGTAGAAAATATTTTGGCATACGACTGTAATTTTGAAGATATTATATTCCCTGTTTCAATTAAATCCAAAAAGGGCAGAGGCGGATATGTTAAAAATATCGAATACCACAACATCAAGTGCAAAACAATGAAATATGGTGTAAGACTTACACTTAAATATGCTGCAGACAACAGATTCCAGGGCAACGATTTAACTCAGCTTCCTGAAATCAGAAACATCTGGGTTGAAGATTTAGAGTGCGACGGAATGAGCGGCGAACCAATCCTTTTAGATGGTGTTCCGGGTTGCGAAGTTTATGATGTAACAGTAAAAAACTCAACCTTCAAAAATGCAACTCTCCCTGTAAATATATCTCACATGCAGAATGTAACACTCGATAACGTGTCTTTCTCATAATAGGAATGTTAAAAATGCCCAGAACACAAAAAGGCTTATCGTATAAGCCTTTTGTTACGAAAAAACTGAACCGCTCGGCGTATAACTATACGCCTTCGGGTAACCCCTATGGGTTCAGTTTTTCCGTTCTGAACATTTTTTCCTATTCCTTGGCATAACTTAGTAATAAAAAACTCTCACAATTTTGTGAGAGTTTTTATGTTCTTTTAGAAAAACTTTGTAGAAATTTTTATGGCTTACATACTTTGCAGGGTGTAAGTCCAAATTGAAAGACATCTTCTATTTTTATTGGAATTTTTGTGTATTTAAGATAGCGACAGTAACCTAAATGGTATTTTCTTCCTGTTTCAGTTCTGTAAACAGTTCGTTCTATTGTGTTGTGGCGTTCAAGGCTTGCACTATGTACTGTGATGTTTTCGTTATAACAAGTGATGTTACATATAAATGCAAGGGAAAGCAAAAGTGTAATAATTAGTTTTTTCATAAAAATCACCTTAAAATAAAAAATGCGCAACTCCGTAAACAGAGTTACGCACAAAAAACGCAACAACTCAAGTTCCGAAGTTTGCAACAATTTTCCAATCTGGGTTCCGCCAAAGTGGTATAAGAACAAGAGTGTACGCTTTTTACGATAGCGTACCCACTTTTGACAGAAATATTTAATTGAAAAATTGTTGCACTTGTAGTATACCACAAATTAAAGCAAAATACAATATTAAATTACAGGTTTAAAATTCATCAAAGGGTTGCGTTTATATTAAATTTATGTTATACTGAAATGAACTTATATATTTGAAAGGAATGGTTGGATGTCAGGGCACAGTAAGTGGTCTAATATTAAACACAAAAAAGAAAAGAGTGATGGCCAGAAGGCAAAGATTTTTACCAAAATGGGCAGAGAAATTGCAGTTGCGGTAAAACTTGGCGGACCTGATCCGGATGCAAACTCAAGACTTAAAGATATTATCGCAAAGGCAAAGTCAATGAACGTGCCTAATGATAACATAGAAAGAAGTATTAAAAAAGCGGCAGGCGATGGTGATACAACCAACTACGAAGATATCGTATACGAAGGTTACGGTCCATCAGGGGTTGCAGTTATTGTTGAAACTTTAACTGACAATCGTAACAGAACTGCTTCAGATGTAAGACACTATTTTGATAAATTCGGTGGCAATTTAGGTCAGATGGGCTGCGTTAGTTTTATGTTTGACAAAAAAGGTGTTATTATCATTGACAACGAAGAAGCAGGTTTGGATGAAGAAGAAGTTATGATGGACGCATTGGACGCAGGTGCTGCTGATTTTGTTGCTGAAGACAATTACTTTGAAGTTCAGACAGATCCTAACGATTTTTCTGCTGTTCGTTCTGCTTTGGAAGAAAAGGGTTATACTTTTGCATCAGCCCAGGTTGAAAATGTTCCACAGACAACAGTAAAACTTGAAAAAGAAGAAGATATTATCAACATGAACAAACTTATTGATGCTTTAGAAGATAACGACGATGTTCAGAATATCTATCACAACTGGGAAGAAGAATAATGAGTAGTTTAAATATTGTGCTGATTGAGCCGCAAATTCCGCAAAATACCGGAAATATCGCAAGAACTTGTGCGGCAACCAACACCATTTTGCATCTGGTTGAGCCTATGGGCTTTAAAATTGACGATAAAAAATTAAAGCGTGCAGGTCTTGATTACTGGCATTTTCTTGATATAAGATATTATGACTCAACAGAAGATTTCTTTGAAAAAAACAAAGGCGGGGAGTTTTTCTACTTTACCACAAAGGCTGTTAACAGGCATTCAGATGTAGAATATCCCGATAACGCGTACCTTGTTTTCGGCAGAGAAGACGCAGGTCTTGATGAAAAACTTCTTTTGGATAACAAAGACCACTGCGTTAGATTTCCTATGCAGAATGAGGCAAGAAGTTTAAATCTTTCAAATGCAGTTGCAATCGGTGTTTACGAAGTGTTAAGACAATGGGATTACCCACAGCTTTTAACAAAAGGAAATTTAACAAAATATAACTGGGAATAATGCTTTTTGGGAGGGATACAAGTGCAAAATGAAAAAATTTCAATAGAAATTATGTCTTTTGGCTTTAAACATGGCTCTCCCGAAAATGCAGATATTGTATTCGATGTGCGATTTCTGCAAAATCCCTATTATATTGAGCATTTAAAACCCCTTACGGGACTTGATGAAAGCGTAAGGGAATATGTAAAAAGTTTTAGCGAAACCAAAGAATTTTTGGGAAAACTTTTTGATATGATTGATTTTTTAATTCCCCACTACATAAAAAAGGACAGAGAAAGTATTACGGTGGCATTTGGCTGCACAGGCGGAAAGCATCGCTCTGTTACGGTTGCGGAGGAGTTGTATTCCCATTTAAAAGATAAAGGATACCAAACAGTAAAAAATCACAGAGATATAGAAAAACAATAATTTCAGGAGTTTTAAGATGTCTTTTACCCTTAAAATCAAAAGAGAAATTTGCAAAAAATCCCCTAAAGACAGGCAAACGGCGGTTGCCGAACTTGTGGGGATTATTTGTTTTGGAGCAAATATAAAAGGCGACTCTTTAAATGTTAAAATCGAAAATGCTTTTGTGGCAAAAAGAATTTTTTCTCTTGTAAAAGAGTGCTTTGGGGTTACGCCCGTTATAAACGCAAGTGAAAACAAAAAGAAAAATATGTACTTTGTGGAAATTGCAAAGGGTGCAGATGCTCTTGATATTTTAGCACAGCTTGGAATGGTGAAAAATTCCCATCAGATGAAAGATTTTGTGTCTTTTAACATAAACGATACAGTTGTTTTTGACGATGAAACAAAAATTGCGCTTCTTAGGGGGGCATTTTTACTTGCAGGGTCTTGCGGTGCGCCTGAAAAAGGGTATCATCTTGAAATTTATACAAACAGAGTAAGACTTTGCCGTGAACTTATGAAAATTATGGAAAGTTTTGAAATTTACCCAAAAGAAATCCAAAGAACATCTAATTATGTGGTGTATGTTAAAGACTCTGAGCAGATTTCAGACTTTCTTGGCGGAATTGGCGCAACAGGCGCTATGGCAGAGTTTCAGGACACTGTTATTGTAAAAGAAATTAAAAATAATATAAACAGAATTGCCAATTGCGAGTCTGCAAATCTTGAAAAAAGTATGAATGTTGGCTTTAAACAGGCAAAAGATATAGAAAAAATCAAAAATACCATAGGTCTTGATTTTTTAGAAAGTTCTTTAAAAGAAATTGCTCTTTTAAGACTTGAGAATAAATCTGCATCTTTAAAAGAACTTGGTGAAATGATGTCTACCCCTCTTTCAAAATCAGGGGTTAATCATAAACTTAAAAAATTAGAAGAAATTGCATCGGGCATTAAGGAGGTTTTGTAATGGCATTTGTTCATCTTCATGTGCATAGTGAGTACAGTTTACTCGACGGTGCTTGTCGTATCAAAGACCTTGTTGACAAAGCAAAAGCGTCGGGTCAGAGTGCTATTGCAATTACAGACCATGGTGCTATGTACGGTGCGGTGGATTTTTATAAATATGCCCTAAAAGAAGGCATAAAACCTATTATCGGGTGCGAGGTTTATACCGCATCCCGAACCCTTTATGACAAAACTGCAGAACTTGACTCAGACTATGGTCATCTTGTTTTGTTGGCAAAGGACAATGATGGGTATAAAAACTTGATAAAACTTGTTTCAATCGGCTTTACAGACGGATTTTATTACAAACCCCGAATTGATATGAATGTTTTGAGAAAATATTCAAAAGGTTTAATTGCTCTTTCTGCCTGCCTTGCAGGTGATGTTCCCAAAAGACTTGTAAGAGATGATTATGAGGGCGCAAAAAATAAGGCTTTGGAGTATCTTGAAATTTTCGGGAAAGAGAATTATTTTATAGAACTTCAGAACCACGGAATTGAAGAACAGATTAAAATTAACCCACTCCTTTTGAAATTGGCAAACGAAATCGGTGTGGAAACCGTTGTTACAAATGATGTTCACTACATAGATAAAAAAGATGCTGAAGCACAGGATGTTTTAATGTGCATTCAGATGAACAAAATCGTTACCGACGAAACAAGACTTAAACACGAAACCAAAGAATTTTATTTAAAAACTGAAGAAGAAATGAGGCAGGTTTTCCCAAAACTTACAAAAAGTTTTGAAAATACCGCTCTTATTGCCGAGCGTTGTAATGTGGAATTTGATTTTTCAAAAAGATTTCTGCCTGAATTTCCCGTACCTGAAGAATATACACCTTCAGAATATTTAAGACTTAAATGTTTTGAGGGGTTAAAAGAACGCTACGGCGAAAATGCCGATGCGGTAGCAAGGCTTGAATACGAACTTGGCGTTATTGAATCAATGGGCTTTGTGGACTACTTTTTGATTGTGTGGGATGTTATAAAATACGCAAAGGACAATGGTATTCCCGTTGGCCCGGGCAGAGGCTCGGCGGCAGGAAGTATAGTTTCTTATTGCCTTAGAATAACAGATATTGACCCCATTAAATACAGCCTGTTTTTTGAAAGATTTTTAAATTCAGAGCGTGTAAGTATGCCTGATATCGATATGGACTTTTGCTATGAACGCCGTCAGGAAGTTTTAGACTATGTAACCGAAAAATATGGCGAGGACAGAGTTGCGCAGATTATAACCTTTGGTACAATGAAGGCAAGAAATGCAGTCCGTGATGTGGGCAGAGCCTTGGGGTATCCCTATGCAATGTGCGACGAAATTGCAAAAATGATTCCCCGTGAACTTAACATAACAATTCAGAGTTCATTGGACAAAAACCGTGAACTCAAAGAGAGATATAACGAAGACGAAGACACACGAAAACTGATAAATACCGCTATGGCCTTAGAGGGTATGCCAAGACACGCATCAACCCACGCAGCAGGTGTAGTTATCACCAAAGACCCTGTGTCCACTTACGTTCCCCTTTACCGAAACGGAGATCTGATTTCAACTCAGTACACAATGACAACTTTGGAAGAACTTGGACTTTTAAAGATGGACTTTTTGGGACTTCGTACTTTGACAGTTATAAAACAGGCAGTTGATTTAAGTGGCGAAAATATCGATATGAGCAAAATTGATTTTGCCGACCCTAAAGTGTACGATATGATTGGAAATGGCGATACAGAGGGCGTTTTCCAACTTGAAAGTGCGGGAATGAAACGCTTTATGCGTGAACTTAAGCCAAAGAGTTTAGAAGATATAATTGCGGGGATTTCACTTTACCGCCCGGGTCCTATGGACTCAATTCCAACATATGTGGCAAACAAAAATAATCCTGAAAAAGTTACTTATCTTCACCCTCTTTTAAAACCTATTTTAGATGTAACATACGGCTGTATTGTTTATCAGGAACAGGTTATGGAAATCGTAAAGCAGTTGGCGGGATTTTCAATGGGCGGTGCTGATATGGTGCGCCGTGCAATGAGCAAGAAAAAAGCCGCTGAAATGGAGCGGGCAAGAAACGAATTTTTGTATGGTAAAAAAGACGATGAGGGAAATTACATAGTTGATGGTGCAATAAAACGCGGGATTGATGAAAAGGTTGCAGGCGAGATAATTGACCATATTATGAGTTTTGCAAGTTACGCCTTTAACAAATCCCACGCAGCAGCATATGCAGTTGTGGCTTATCAGACAGCCTACTTAAAATGTCATTATCCTGTGGCATTTATGGCGGCATTGATGTCAAGTTTTTTAGAAGATACAGATAAAATTACTGAATACATCGAACTTTGCAAAAAAATGGGAATGGAAGTTAAAAAGCCTGATGTAAACAAGAGTTTTTTAGAGTTTGCCCCTGAGGGAAAAGATATACGATTTGGTTTGGCGGCAGTAAAAAATGTTGGCAGAAATTTCGTAAAAGCGTTAACTGATGAACGCACATCAGGCGGAGAATTTCAGACTTTTAATCAGTTTGTTGAGCGTATGATAAAATACGACAGTTTTAACAAACGCGCGGTAGAAAGCCTTATTTTAAGCGGTTCTATGGATTGCTTTAATCTTAATCGTTCTCAACTTATGTATATTTACGAGCGTCTTATTGACGCAAAAACCGACGATTTAAGAAGAGTGGCAGAAAATCAGATGTCGTTTTTTGCCGATGATAAACCAACTGAAGTGGAAATCCCCAAACTTGACGAAATGGATTTAATGCTTCGCCTTTCATGTGAAAAACAGACTATGGGCATTTACATTTCAGGCCACCCTGTGGAAAGATACAAAGAGCAGTATAAGAGCCTTGTAAATTGTAACACTCTTGATATAAAAAGGACTGCAACCGAGGAAGACTCAAAGTTAAAAGACGGCGATGTGGTAGCATTGGCAGGCATAGTGCAGTCAAGAAAAATCAAGTACACAAGAAAAAACGAAGAAATGGCATTTATTTCTTTGGAGGACAAGTTGGGCTCTGTTGAAATTGTGGCTTTCCCGAAATCATTCGGCGAGTTTAAGAAAAATCTTGCAGAGGGTACGGTGATTGTTGCAAAAGGCAGACTTCAGGTTCGTGATGAACAAGATAGTGCGGTGATTTTAAATCATGTTACTGAACTTAATTCTGCAGTGAAACCTAAAAAACTTTATATAAGATTTGAAAAGGGTATGGAACGCACTGAAGAAGAAATTATCGCTGTTTTAGACGATTACAAAGGCTCAACCCCAGTTATGCTTTATTATGAGGAAACAAAGGTGACAAAAATGGCAAGGGAAGATCACTTTGTCAATATCTGCGACGGACTTATTAACCGCCTGGAGCAGATTGTGGGCACAGGAAATGTAAAAATAACGGGTAATTCGTGATTTTTAGTGCATTTTGCCCTTGACAGTAGTCAAAAGTTGTTATATAATAAATAATAATACCCGAAATATGCACTTTTGCGTATTTGTAAAGGCATAATTAAGATTTTATTAAACATAAAAAAGAAGGCAAATTTGATAGGAGGAAAACATACATGGCAATTGATTTTGTTGCAGGTGACTTAAATGTTACACAGATCAAAGTTGTAGGTTGCGGTGGCGGCGGAAATAATGCTGTTAACACAATGGTTAGCGCCGGATTAAAAGGTGTTGAATTTATCGCAATCAACACAGATAAGCAGGCTTTACTTACTTCTGAGGCAGACGTTAAAATACAGATTGGTGAAAAAATCACTAAAGGTTTAGGTGCAGGTGCAAATCCTGAAATCGGCGCAAAAGCTGCTGAAGAAAGCATTGAAGAAATCGCGCAGACATTAAAAGGCGCAGATATGGTATTCGTTACAGCAGGTATGGGCGGCGGTACAGGAACAGGTTCTGCTCCTGTAGTTGCAAAACTTGCAAGAGAAATGGGTATTTTAACAGTTGGTGTTGTTACAAAACCTTTCTCATTTGAAGGTCAGCTCAGAGCTAAAAATGCTGCATCTGGAATTGAAAACTTAAAAGACAGTGTTGATACACTTATCACAATTCCTAACGATAAACTTTTTGAAATCGCTCAGAAAAATACTCTCTTGACAGACGCTTTTGGTGTTGCTAACGACATCTTAAGACAGGGTGTTCAGAGTATTTCTGATATTATCACAGGTCATGGATTTATTAATCTTGACTTTGCTGACGTTAAGACAATTATGAAAGATTCTGGCTATGCTCATATGGGCATCGGCAGAGCAAAAGGCGACAACCGTGCTGAAGAAGCGGCTCTTGCTGCTATCAACAGCCCAATCTTAGAGACATCTATCGATGGTGCAAGAGGCGTACTCTTAAAAATCAGCGGTGCAAGTCTTGGTATTTTGGAAGTTCGTCAGGCTGCAGAACTTATTCAGCAGTATGTTGATCCATCAGCAAACATCATCTTTGGTGCTACTATGGATGAAACTCTCGGTGATGAAATCGAAATCACTGTTATCGCAACAGGTTTTGATACAAAAAAAGGTCCTAAAATCGGTGGCTTTGGTACAGAAAAGAAAATTACAAGCCCTGTAACAGGACAGTATGTTCGTCCTACAGAAAATGAAGGATCAAGCATTTTTGATAAAATCAAACAGGAAAATGCTGAAAAAGAAAGTGCTCAGGTTGAAGAACCAGATGACGAGTACAAAATTCCTGACTTCCTTAAGTGGAAGAAAAACTAATTAGTTTTTTACGGCTTTTGATTGTGGGCAGTTATCTGCCACCGGAAACACAATTAAAAACCGCAAAAATAAATAACTTTATAAAATTACCTGTAAGAAAAAGAGAGTGTATAATACACTCTCTTTTTTTACGAAAGGGGAATATTAAAAATGCCCAGATCGTGAAAAAGGTATCTTTTTCTCTATCCCCATAAAGGGATATAAATGTTAAAGTAAAAAAGGCTGTAAAAACTTTAGGTTTTTACAGCCTTTGATTTAATTTAGTTTAAGACTTGAAACATCAGTTTCAGTTTTGTCTGAACTTGCGCCGGAGATGTATTTGGTGAGGTCGCCAAGATAAATTTTGCCGTTTTTAACGGGGTAGAAATTAAATATTTCGCAGCCGTCTTTTTCAAGATTGAGTTCAATTTTGGTATCTTTATCCACACGGAAGAATTTCTTTGAAAAATATCCGTATGCTACATATTCGCCGTCTTCAAGACCGTGAACGTCTTTATATGTTACTTCTGCCTTTAAATTTTCACCTTGTGAGTCGATATTAAACAAAGCAACCACACCAACATCTTTTGCTTTATTAAAGATTTTAAGGGGAGTTTTGCTCTTTGTGCAGTCGGTGTAAAGGCAGTCTTTGGTAGGAAGCGCTGCATAATCGCACATCAAAAGTTTTCCGTCTTTTTCATAAAGTGGCAAAAGAAGATTTTTATCGGTTTTTCCTGCTTCATCACTAACATATACAGGACCGCCGCTGATAGCACGAAGCACCCCTGAATTTACCGCAGAATCGTGCATTGTCCACCACATATCCCAGTCGCAGAAATAAAGATTTCCGTGATATAGGCAGTTGTATGCGTTTTGTGTTGCGTGTTCGCCAAATCCGTTTTCACCATTTGGGAAAAAGTCATCACTACTGCGGGTGAGTGGTGTTGCTTCTCTTGAAAGGGCGTTTTCCTGGGTCAGACCCATACAGTTTATAATATTTGAGTTAAAGTTTTCTTTTACTGATTTTTCAAGACCTTTATGCATATTTTTTGTGGCTTTTGCTTTTGAAAAGTTTCCGTCCATATATGCGCCAAGTGATGCCTGAGTGTCAATTTTCAGAAAATCAATGCCCTGTTTTTTAAGGTATGAGTGCCACTTGCTCCAGAAATTATATGATTTGTCAGTCTCCCAGTCAGGGAAGTATAGCCCTGAATGAGTTTTTCTTAAATTATCTTTCTGGTCTTTAAAAACTTCGCTGTCAGGCTCAATTCCAAGCCAGTAGCCCATAAACGAGTGCCATGCACCGATTGCTTTAAATCCGTACTCTTTTTTGGCTTTTTTAACAAAGCCTTTTAATCCTTTTGGGAACTTTTCTTTGTCTTCGGTAAATGATTTAAGTTTCCAGTCGCATTCTTTTTCAACCCCTGTGGTCTGTGCCCAACCGTCGTCAATAATAAGCCATTTTACAGGAATATCTTTTTCTTTGAATTCTTTTAATTTTTCTGTCATTTTTTCGTCTGATACGCTGTGATAAAATGCATCCCAGGTGCACCAACCAAGATATTTAAAATGCTCAGGCAAAGTTTTTTCGCATCTTTTTTTGATTTTTAAATCGCCGCTTTTAATTGCTGTATCAAAGGCAAGGGCGCTTGATTCATATGGCGATGCAGTTGTTGCCACAGAAAGAACGCACCCATCAATTTTGCTGTAGCCGTCGCAACCTGCAAAAATTCTTAATGTGTTTTTGCAAAACTCACTTTTAAACTCTTCTGTGCAAACAGGGAGGAAAAAGGTGTGATTTGTTCCGTCTGACATTGAAAGTGCCTGAGTTTTTTCAGGAATCAAGTTAATGTCTTTTGTGAAATCAGGTCTTGTCCACCAGGTTTTGTGAAGATATAAACTCATCATACCTTCCTGATTTGAAACTTCGTCAAAAATAAACTCAATACCTTTTTGCTTGTCAAAACAATTTGCATCAATTAAAAATTTCTGTTCTGTTCCGCCATTTAAATAAAAAAGTGCATTGTTTTCTTTTGCTTTTATTGTAAGAGTCAGCTTAAAAAACTTGTCAGTTTCAGATTTATATGTAATTTTTGTAACTCCGTCTTTTTCTGAAAAATTTTCAATTTTTAATATTTCATTGCTTTCGGTGGTGTTGATTTTAAGAGAAACTCCGCCTAAAATAGTGCTGTTTTCTTGTTTCAATGTGAATTTGTCATTTGTAATGGTAACTATCATTTTAATTCCCCCAATTCCTGTATAATTTTTGCAATTGCATTTTCTTGCCAGTTAACTGTAAGGCGTGATGCTGCCGCTTTAACCTCGTCTAAGGCGTTTTCTACTGCGTATGAAATGTCGGCAGTTTTAAGCATGGGGATATCGTTTCCGTAATCACCTGCACAGACGAGAGTGTGGCTTTTTGTGTATTCTTTAACAAACAAAGTTCCTGAACTTTTTGAAATTCCCTTTGGGTTTGCCTCAACCAAAGAACGCCAACTTTTTGAAAGTTCATATTTGTCTTTGTGGTTTTCAAACATAAATTTCTCAACAGGCGTGATATTTTCAACCGAGTGCCACACCGCTTTATAAAGATGATTTATGTCAAGTCCGTTATCTTCTTCAGGGGTTGCTGCAAAAACATTTTCGGTCTCGGGTTCTGCCGCTCTTTGAGAAAATCTTACTGCAACTCCGAACTGATTTGCAACATTGATACACCATTCATAGTCTTCGGGTTTTAAAAAGTGTTCACATAAAATGGTGTCTGACTCATAATCATATATAACCGAGCCGTTGCACATAATTGCAGGTGCGTTTGGTTTTATATCAAGAGGGGAAAATAACTCACCGATATAACTTATGTTTCGTCCTGTTGCAACGGTAAATTTTCCACCTTGCGCCTGAAATTCTTTTATTGCTTTAATATTTTCGTCAGTTATGGCAAAAGTGCCGTCAACATCTGTGCAAATTAAATAGCCGTCGTATTTCATTTTTATTCCTCCGGTGAAAAAAGTGCTTCGCCTTCTATTGATAAATCAATTATTCCTGCCTCTGACTTTGCAAGTTCGGAAATAGTTGCCTCAAGCATCATAAGTTTATAGTCAAGGCGGTAGTTTCCACCTGTTTTTACGGTTTTGTTGCCGTCAATCACAAAGGTAACATTGTTTGGATTTTTTATGTTGATAACAGAGGTTCTGTCCAAAAGTCCGTGTTCTGAAAGTGTTGCTAAAAGCTCGTCCATTGCGGCAATTTCATTTGGAATTGTATCTTTTAAAATATCGCCGATTTTTTGATTTTTCAGCCCAATTCCCTGAATTTCAGGAATTCCCGGATGATTTTCGGAAAGTTCCAAAAGTCTGCCCTCTTTATCCAAAAAGGCGTATCCTGTGCCGAATTTAACGCAGGCAACAGGCACTCTTTCTGTGATTTTGAACATAACTCCCCCGGGCAGATGCCTTGCAATTTTTACGGTGTCAACATAAGGAAGTTTTTTTATTGCGTCTTTACTTTTTTTGATGTTAAGTCTGAAAATGTTCTGCTCGTATGTTATTCCTGATGATTTTACCACCTGACCGAATGTGGTTTTTTCATTTCCTGTAACATCAATCCATTTTATATTAAAAACAGGCGTCATTAAAAATGTAATAACGCTTACTGCCGCCAGCAGGCAAATAAAGCGAATTCTGGCGGCTCTTTTTTTTCGTCTTCTTATTTCACGACGGTTGATATTTATAATTTTTCCGTTCTCTTGTTCTTTTTTCATAACTTAATCCTTACAGTCTTTTTATATCTGCACCTAAATATTTTAAGGTTTCTTCCAATTTTTCATATCCACGGTCAATGTAGTTAATATTTCCCACAAAACTCTTTCCTTTTGCACAAAGTGCGGCGATAACAAGCGCTGCGCCACCTCTTAGTTCGTGGGCGGTAAGCATATCGGCAGTTAAATTTTTAACTCCGTTAATTTGTGCAGTATCACCGAAAACCTTTATGTCTGCGCCCATATTGTTAAGATATGGAATATGGCGAAATCTGCTTTCAAATATTTTTTCCCTTAAAACGGTTTTTCCCTCAGCAAGGCACATACAGGCGGTGAGCGGTGGTTGAGCGTCGGTAGGGAATGCGGGGTAAACATCTGTTTCAATGCTTCCGATGCCTGAAAAATACTTTCCGCGTCTGATTGAAATTGAAGTTTCGGTTTCTTCTATTTTTGCACCTGATTTTCTTAAAATATTAGTTACTGCCTCCAAATGGTCGGGATTTATGTTGTTTAAAATCATTTCGCCGTCTGTTGCAAGGCAGGCACACATAAATGTTGCCGCTGCAATTCTGTCGGGGATAACTTTATATTCGGTAGATTTTAAGGCTTCGGTGCCATCGATTACAATAGAGCCTGTTTCTGCACCCTGGATACAAGC
>JAZRDC010000128.1:0-46765 GCA_045660065.1 Clostridia bacterium | reverse complement strand
ACACCTCTGCTTTTTTTGATTTATAAGAAATTTTGGTGAAAAAACAGATAAAATATGGCTTAAATGCTTGAAATTTTTGTGCATTTGGTGTAAAATATAATAATAAACTATAATGGATAAATTTTGATTTCCTGAAAGGATATGAGATATATGATAAATGTTTTAGTTTTGTTTGGCGGACAGTCAACAGAGCACGAAGTTTCTTTGAAATCTGCATATAATGTGCTTGGTAAAATTGATAAGAATAAATATGAAATCACAAGAGTTGGAATTACAAAAAACGGCCAATGGTTTTTGTATGAAGGCGACGATGAAAACATTAAAGACGGAAGTTGGGCAAACGGAAAAATTGCTCCTGCATTTTTAAGCCCTGATGCATCTATGGGACTTGTTGTGATGAATGGCAATATGGCTGAAATCAAAAAAGTCGATGTGGTATTTCCTGTGCTTCACGGCGCCTGCGGAGAAGATGGTACAATTCAGGGGCTTTGTGCACTGGCTAAAATTCCTTGCGTTGGTCCTGATATGATTTCATCTGCTGTTTGTATGGATAAAACTGCAACAAAAATTATGCTCAAAGATTTAAATATTCCACAGGCAGACTGGCTTACTGTTGTTGATTACGAGTTTAAAAACAGTGAAGAAGTTATTGAAAGAATTGAAAATAAATTTAAATACCCTGTATTTATCAAACCTGCAAATGCAGGTTCTTCAGTAGGGATTGGAAAATCTCACAACAGAGAAGAACTGACAGAACATCTTAAAAATGCCTTTGAGTTTGACAGCAAAGTTTTGGTTGAAGAATACATAGAAGGCAGAGAGGTTGAATGTGCAGTTTTAGGAAACGACGAGCCTTTTGCATCTGTGCTTGGCGAAATTGTTCCTGATAAAGAGTTTTACGACTACGAAGCAAAATATCAGTCAGACTCAAAACTTACAATTCCTGCACCTCTTTCAGAAACAAAATCAAATCAGATAAGAGAATTTGCTAAAAAAGCGTTCACAAAAATCGGGCTTAAAGGAATGTCAAGAATTGACTTCTTTGTGCATAAAATGACAGGGGATATTTACTTGAACGAAATTAATACAATCCCCGGATTTACTGACAAGAGTATGTATCCTATGCTTATGAAGGCATCAGGTGTTGAGGGAAATCAACTTGTTGACAAACTTATTGAACTTGCAATAGAAGAATTTTCAGGCGAGGTTTTATAATGAATAATAAACCTATTGGTGTGTTTGACTCAGGTCTTGGGGGACTTACCGCTGTTAAAGAAATAATGAGCGTTCTTCCTTTTGAAGATATTATTTATTTCGGCGATACAGGCAGAGTGCCTTACGGCTCAAGGTCAAAAGACACAATTATTAAATACACAAAACAGGATATTAATTTTTTAAAGTCCTTTGATATCAAAATTATTTTAGCCGCTTGCGGAACTGCATCATCTGTTGCACTTCCAAACATCAAGGAAGGCAACATAAAGGTAATCGGCGTTGTTGAACCTGCGGCAAAAGCGGCAGTTAAAGCAACAAAGAACAAAAAAATCGCAGTTCTTGGCACAAAGGGAACAATCAAAAGCGGGGCATATGAAAAACTTGTTAAAGAAATGATGCCCGATGCTGAATTTGTGTCTGTTGCGTGTCCGCTGTTCGTACCTTTGGTGGAAAACGCCTACTCTGATATGGAAGCCACATATTTAATCGCAAAAGATTATCTCGACTGCGTAATTAAAAGCGGTGCAGATACTGTGATTTTAGGTTGTACCCATTATCCTATGCTTGAAAAAGTTATACAAAAAGTCCTTGGGGACAATGTAACTTTAATCAATGTTGGAAAGGCTGCGGCAGATTTTCTTAAAGAATTGCTTGAAAGCACAGATGAATTAAGCGGTGAAAAAGTACCGTCTTACGAATTTTATGCATCAGATTGCGACAGTGGATTTGATGAACTTGCAGGAATGTTTTTAAATCGTGATATTTCGGATTTGAAAAGCGTTGATATAGACAAGGTTACGGAGGATTAAATGACAGAAAATTCTATAATTACAATAAAAACTCTGCAAATTGCACAAGGTGCAGAGCCATATGATATTGAAATGACCTGTGATGGGGAATATACCTTTGGTGCAGGCAAAAGTGTGATTAAATACAAAGAGCCTGAAGGTTCAGGGCTTGGCAACACCGTAACCACCGTTGAAATGGACAAAGACAGCATCACAATAACAAGATGCGGGGATAACAATTCAAGAATGTTTTTTAAAGAAAACGAAACATACAAAGGTGTTTATGAAATGCCTTTCGGAATGTTTTCCATTGGTATAAATTCAGAAAGAGTAGATATTTCGGCAGAAGAAAACGGCGCTTGTTTTTCGGCGGAATACACAATGGAACTTGAAGGTGTAGTTGCATCACACAATAAAATTGAACTTGATGTAAAAAGGAAGATTTAATGAAAAGAATTACAAATTTTTTATTGCTCATAGTATTGATATTATCAGTTTCTGTGTCTGTGTTTGCAGAGGATTTTAAAGCAGACGGCGGCGTATACGAAAAACTGATGGGCATTACATTTGATGATATGGCATATAAGCCTGTTAATCACTGGTCAGGACCTGCGGTATACACCGTGGCTGCAGCAGGACTTATAAAAGGCGACAGCGGTAACTTTATTCCCGAGGGAACAGTTACAAGAAGTGAAGCCCTGGCGGTTTTGTTCAGGTCATCAGGAAGCGATGATGTGGCTACATCATATTTTAACAATGTTAAAAAGGCCAAAAACGAAGCACCTGAGAACTATAACAACATAGACTCCTGGGCGGACGGATATATAAGACTTGCTGTTGACTACGGCATACTCACAACCGATGAATATCTTTACTGTATGTCTGATGATTATAATTCAGACGGAGCATTTCAGAAAAATATGCCTGCTCTTAAGTCAGAACTTGCAGAGTGGATTGTAAGGGTTTACGGACTTGAACTTAAAACAGGAACTGAAAAAATTTCAAGATTTTACGATTACGAGAGTTTAAAAGCAGAGGACAAGCCATATCTTGAAACTGCAGTTTATTATGGTATTTTAAACGGCTCAGGAGACAGACTTGATCCTTACGTTACAATGACACGCGAACAGATGGCACAGATTTTTTACAACATCAGAAAACTGTGGGCACAAAAACTTGAATATGAAATTGCAAGCACAACTGTGAAAGATGTTGTGAAAAATACAACACAGGCAGAAGGCTTGTTGGTAAATGATTTTAAGATTGTTACCGATTGGGGAAATCTTACTACAAAAAAAGAATATAAATTAAACGGAGAGGCAATTGACAATACTGTTACCCAAGGACTTGCATATGAAGATTTTGTTGTAATTGCCGAAGGGCATTTGCCTACTGACTGCACAATCTTAAAAAAATCTGACGGAATTGATATTTATCTTAAAAACGGAAAAGTTGAATTTATTCTTTTGAATAAAGAAAGCAAGGAAACTGATTTTTCTTCAGGTGAGTATAAAGACGTTGCGGTGTATCAGGGCAGTCTTTATTATGTAGATACAGATGAAAAAACTGTTGTAATTCAGTCAGAAGGCGGGTTTAAAGAAATTTCATATACCAAAGGCACTGAATTTTCATACAGAACAAATTCTATTGATCACAGTAAAATAAATGAACAATATCGTGATAAATCGGTGTATGTATTTACTTGCGCCTCAATAGGAGATAAAACAGAGTATGCATACAGAGTTCAGATTGTAGATTAAAAGACGGGAGGTTTTTTATGAAAAAGAGAATTATTGCACTTATTACTGCCATATTGCTGGTGCTTCCGACATTTGTGTATGCAGAAGATGCAGTTTCGGAAGAATATACTGTTGTAAACACAATATTTAATTTCGT
Organism: Clostridia bacterium; assembly: GCA_045660065.1. Lineage (GTDB taxonomy): Bacteria > Bacillota > Clostridia > RGIG6154 > RGIG6154 > RGIG2094. The sequence continues at coordinate 42,866 of JAZRDC010000128.1, read as the reverse complement.
TAAAAGATATTCTCATTTTGCAGTAGATGACGAAAAAGTTGCAGAAAATATAGCAAAAGAAATCTTAAAAGAAAACCCTGATGCTATGGGAACCATAATAAAGGCTTTTATGGGAACTTTGGACGAACACAGCGTTTACTACACCAAAGAAGAATTTGACAGTTTTAACAATTACATTGAATCGGGTTTTGCGGGAATTGGTGTTACATATCTTCGTGAAAACGGTGAAATGGTAATATCAGATACAGTTGAAAATTCACCTGCACAAAAAGCAGGACTTAAAGCGGGAGACGTAATTGCGGCGGTTAACGGAACATCTTTGTATGACCGTGATACCGATTATGCGGCATCTTTAATCAGAGGCGACGAGGGATCAAGTGTTACGCTTACAATCAAGCGTGGTGATGAAAACTTTGATGTTACTTTGATAAGGGCAATGCTTCACGATATTACCGTGAATTATTCAATGCTTGAAGGTGATATTGCATATTTTGCGATTTCAATGTTTGGTTCTGAAACGTCAAAAGAGTTTGAAAAAGCATATAACGAACTTAAAGAGAATAACCCGAAAGGTTACATTATTGATTTAAGATATAATTCAGGCGGAGTTACTGATGAGGCACTTTCTTGTCTTTCTTATTTTCTTCCTGAAGATGCTGTTACAATGAAATATTACAGCCAAAATCAACCCTCTGCTATTTATTATAATGCAAGAGCAGGTAAAAAAGAAAATTTAGCGGTGCTGGTTAATGAATATACTGCGTCGGCATCTGAAATTTTTTCTGCGGCAATCAAAGACAATAACGCAGGCATTATCGTAGGAAACAAAACTTACGGAAAAGGTACAGCACAGACAACAATAGGTCTTGGTGAATACGGCGGATTGAAACTTACGGTTGCAGAATTCAAATCACCTAATGACAATACAATAAATCAGGTTGGGATTATTCCTGATATTTATGTAAAAAATGTATCAAGAAAAGCAGAAGCAACAGATTTTCAGCCTCTTACTTATGAAAAAATATATAAACAAGGCGACAGCGGAGAAGACATATATGCAATAAAGCAAAGACTTTCTGCAACAGGACATTTTGAAGGCAATATGGACACGTATTTTGATTCATCATTAAAAGAAGCGGTGAAAAAAATCCAGAAAGAAGCGGGATTGTTTGTGTATGGCGAGGCGGACATTACAACTCAGACAGTAATTAACAATCTTGCACTTGATGCACAGATCACACCTGATTCGCAGTTTGATGCAGCATACGAATATGTTAAAAGTAACATTAAATAAAAGGAGCAGATAAAAAATGAAAAAAACAAAAGAAATAGTAATTGCAGGGCTTTTGGTTGCAATAGCATTTATAATTCCCCTTACACTTCCTAATTTAAGCGGATTGCCTGAATTTTCAGCAACACCATTTGCTCACGTGCCTTTGATGGTTGCTATGTTTATTAATCCGACAGTTACCGTGTTTGTAGCACTTGGAACAGCGCTCAGTTTCTTTATGAAATATATTCCAATCGTTGGGCTTCGTGCACTTTCACATCTTTTGTTCGCCTTGGTTGCGGCAAATATGCTTAAAAAATCAACATCAAAACTTAATGTTTTTGTTACATATCTTGTAACTCTTATTCTTCACGCAGGTGCAGAGGCAATAATTGTTGCAATATGGTTCAGTTTTTTCTCAGGCACAGGACTTCAGAGTCCTCTTTATGTGGGAACAGGAATTTTTGCACTTCACCACACATTCGATTTTATTGTAACTCTTGCAATTTATTTTGCACTTGTTAAGTCAAAAGTGTTGAAACTTACAAATAACTAATTTCAGAAAGGTTAAAATTATGAATTTCAGAGATATATTAACAGATAAAGTTAAAGAAGCGTTTACCATAGCAGGCTACGACGGTAGCAGTGCTTATGTATCGGTATCAGGCAGACCTGACCTTTGTCAGTATCAGTGTAATGCTTGCTTGCCACTGGCTAAAACTTACAAAGAAAAGCCAATGGATATTGCAGGCAAAATCGCAGATATTTTATCAGGCGACGACGATTTTGAGTCAGTTGTTGCGTGTCCTCCGGGATTTTTGAACATTGTTGTTAAAGATGAATTCTTAACAGATTTTGTAAATAAAATGAAAGAAGGAGAAAACTTCCTTTTTGATAAAACAAATGCTCCACAAAAGACAGTTGTTGACTATGGCGGAGCAAATGTTGCAAAATCACTTCATGTTGGTCATCTTCGTTCTGCAATCATTGGCGAAAGCATTAAAAGATTGTTAAGATTTGACGGAAATGATGTTTTGGGCGATGTTCATCTTGGCGACTGGGGACTTCAGATGGGTATTGTAATTTCAGGTATCATCGAACAGTTCGGCATTGAAAATTTGCAGACAGAAGAAGATAGAAGCAAACACATAACAATTTCAGTTCTTGAAAAAACATATCCTGCAAAGAGTATGGAAGCAAAAAGTGATGAGTCCGTTATGGCAGAATGTAAAAGACTTACTTTTGAACTTCAGAAGGGTGAAGGAATTTACTTTGATATCTGGCAGAAAGTTTTAGCAGTTTCTATTGAAGATTTAAAGAAAAACTACGCAAGACTCGGTGTTGATTTTGACCTCTGGAAGGGCGAAAGCGATACAAGAACTGTAACTGCCGATATGATTCAGACCTTGAAGGATAAAGGCTTTGCGCAGGTTGACGATGGTGCGCTGGTTATTGATATAACAAATGAAAATGATAATCCTCCGCTTCCACCATTTATTCTTGAAAAGTCTGACGGGGCTATTCTTTATTCTACAACAGACCTTGCAACTATTTTGCAGCGTGTTGACGAATTTGACTCTGAAAGAATGATTTATATTGTTGATAACCGTCAGGGTACACACTTTAAACAACTTTTCAGAACAGTTGAAAAAACAGGCATTGCAGGAAAAGAGTTAAATCTTGAATTTGCAGGCTTTGGTACAATGAATGGTAAAGACGGAAAGCCATACAAAACCCGTGAGGGCGGCGTTATGCGTCTTGAAGATCTTATAAATGCGTTGGAAACTGAGGCATATAACAAACTTAGAGAAACAATCGGCGGAGACATTTCAGAAGAAGAAAAAAGAGAAATTGCTCATCAGGTTGGCGTAGGTGCTCTTAAATTTGCTGACCTTTCAAACCACAGAAGCAAAGACTATAACTTCGATGTTGAAAGATTTTGTTCATTTGAAGGAAAAACAGGACCGTATGTTCAGTATACTGCAGTAAGAATTGCATCAATTCTTGCAAAATGCGAAAAAACTGACAGTAAGATTTTACTTCCTGAAGGGGATGCTCAGAGAGATTTGTATATGCTCTTAACTGAATATCAGACAGCAGTTAAAGGTGCAGTAAGCGATTTGGCACCAAATGTGTTGGTTGATTATATTTATCAGTTGGCAGTTGCTTTAAATAAATTCTATCACGAATACAAAGTTATGGCTGAAAGCGATGAAACAAAGAAAAATGCGCGTCTTGCAATATTGGATTTAGCACTTTCACTTATGAAAACACTTTTAGATATTGTGGGAATTGAAATACCAAAAAGAATGTAGGAGGAATATATAATGGAAATGGAATCAAAATGCCTGTACTCAGGATACACACCAGAAAACGGAGGTCCACAGACACTTCCGATTTTTCAGAGCACAACATTTAAGTATAACTCAACCGAACAGGTTGCAAAACTTTTTGACTTAACTGAAAATGGATTTTTCTATTCAAGAATCGGTAATCCTACAGTTGATGCAGTAGAACAGAAAATTGCAGATTTAGAAGGCGGTGTAGGTGCGCTTTTAACTTCATCAGGTCAGGCGGCTAACTTTATCGCAATACTTAATATTTTAAGTGCAGGAGACCATATGATTTCATCAAATGAAATCTATGGAGGAACATTTAATCTTTTTGCAGTAACTCTTAAAAGAATGGGTATTGAAGTTACTTTCGTTGATCAGGAATTGTCTGTTGAAGAACTTCAGCAGTATGTAAAACCAAATACCAAAGCAGTTTTTGGTGAAACAATCACAAACCCTACAATTTCAGTTTTAGATATTGAAAAATTTGCCCAGTTTGCTCATAAAAACAATGTTCCGCTTATTATTGACAACACATTTGCAACACCTGTACTTTGTCGTCCTTTTGAATATGGTGCAGATATTGTTACACATTCTACAACAAAGTATATGGACGGTCATGCACTTACTGTTGGCGGCGTTATTGTTGACAGCGGTAACTTTGACTGGACATGTGGCAAATTCCCTGATATGACAACACCTGACGATTCTTACCACGGTGTTACATATGCAAAAGATTTTGGAAAATCAGCTTACATTGTAAAAGCAAGAGTTCAACTTATGCGAGACCTTGGTGCAACACCATCTGCGTTTAATGCATTCTTAATCAATCAGGGATTGGAAACACTCCCAATGAGAATAAGAACCCATTCTGAAAATGCAAGACTTGTGGCAGAATTTTTATCAAACCACGAAAAAGTTGAATTTGTAAATTATCCTACAGTTCCGGGTAATAAGTATAAAGATTTAGCAGCTAAATACTTAGACGGCGGATACAGCGGCGTTATTGCCTTTAGTTTAAAAGGCGGAAGAGAAGCGGGCATTAAGTTTATTGACAGCCTTAAAATGGTATCACTTTTAGTTCACGTTGCAGATATCAGAAGTTGCGTACTTCACCCTGCAAGTTCAACTCACAGACAAATGTCTGACGAGCAACTTTTAACTGCAGGTATCACTCCGGGCTTGGTAAGATTTTCTGTGGGAACAGAAAACATCAAAGATATCATCGCAGATATTTCTCAGGCACTGGATCAGATTTAATTACATAATTTGAGGTGAATTTAATGGTTTATAACAATATTTTGGAAGCCATCGGCAATACTCCGATTATAAAACTTCAAAATATTGCACCTAAGGATGGCGCTGATATTTTAGTAAAATTCGAGGGGCTTAATGTTGGCGGTTCAATAAAAACAAGAACTGCTTATAATATGATAATGCGTGCAAAAGCACAGGGTAAGATAAACAAAGATACAATTATTGTTGAGCCTACAAGTGGAAATCAGGGCATTGGTCTTGCATTGGTTGGCGCAGTATTTGGCTACAAAACAAAAATTATTATGCCTGACTCTGTAAGTGAAGAAAGAAGAAAACTTGTTAATCACTACGGTGCAGAGGTAATTTTGGTACACGACGCAGGAAATATCGGTGATTGTATTGAAGAGTGCTTAAAACTCGCACTTAAAATGCAGGAAGAAGACCCGAATGTGTTTGTTCCTCAGCAGTTTGAAAATCCTGCAAACCCTGAAATTCAGAGATATCAGACAGGCAGGGAAATTTTAGAACAAATTCACGCACCTATACACGGATTTTGTTCAGGAATTGGCACAGGCGGAACCATTACAGGTATCGGCGAAACATTAAAGGCGGAAAATCCTGATATGCTTATCTGGGCGGTAGAGCCTGAAAATGCGGCAATTTTATCAGGCGGTGCAATTGGAACACATCTTCAGATGGGCATCGGCGACGGACTTATTCCTCCGATTTTAAATCAGGATATTTATGACGATGTTTGCATTATAAAAGACGAAGAAGCCATTCAGGTTTCAAAAGATTTAGCGGCAAAAGAAGGAATTATGTGCGGTATTTCAAGTGGAACTAATGTTGCGGCGGCAATAAAACTTGCCAAAGTGTTAGGCCCCGGGAAAACTGTGGTAACAGTACTTCCTGACACAGCAGAAAAATATTTCTCAACTCCTTTGTTCGAGTAGTTAAGGATTAAACGGTAAAAATACAAAAGAAAATTTAATTTAGGAGGTGTAAAATAATTTACACCTCCTTTTTATAAAAATTCTTTGGAAAAGGGGCACGGGGGAAAACCTTTCTTATAAGAAAGGTTTTCCCCCGTAAAATTCTATATTTTTATTTTAAGTTTATTTCGTATGGGAGTGTTCCCTTTGCGGGATATATTCCTGCTAAGACGTCTAAGGTGCAGTCTACACAGTCAGGTGAAAGACCGCCGATGATAACTCGTGGGAAATGGTCTGTAAAGTCTTCTAAAACTGTTGCAGTTCCAAAGTGGACCAAAGTTGAAATTCGTTTATTTCTCATAAGTGCGTTAATAACAGATAAAATACGGGAAGTAAATCTGTCAAGGCCTGAATAGGCTTTTTTTGCGGTGAATGTCATAAACACAACATCGTCATAGTCCACATTGCTGTGCAAAAGTTTCATGTTCTGATTTGGTGATGGGAACTGGTCGATGAAAAATACTGTAGAGTTCGGGAACATTTCTAAAAGTCTTTCTTTTACATGGTTTGGATTAAACCACTTTATGTTGAATGTGTCAAGAGTGATTTTTCCATCGTCTGAAATAGAAGTTCCGTTTTCCACCATTATTGTAAAGAGGTGTTTTTTATCTCTGTCGAGTGCAATCTCTACTCCCTCATCAACTTTTGCACAAATTGAGTCTTTATTGATTTTGTTAAAGTTTTCTAAGTCTTTTTCTGTAATTTCTACAGGTGCGGGTTGATTTAGAACTTTTGCCTGAGTAGCCAGTACTCTTTTTACTGCTTCGTCGAGTCTTTCATTTGAGAGAAGGCCTCTTTCGTAGCAATCTACCATATAGTCATAAGCTCGTTTGGTGTAATCCCAATCAAGAGCAATATCGTTGCCTGCTTCTATGCAAAGACCTTTTGTATCAATCCATCCATAGTTTGAAACTACACCCATCATTCTTAAGCAGTCTGACATAATAAAGCCTTCAAAGCCTTGCTCTCTGATGATATCTATAATCTTTTTTGAAAGGCTTGACGGATGATCAGGGTCAATATTCGGAATTTTGCAATGACTTGTCATAATACCGTCAAGTAATCCCTGTTTGTCAAGTTCCAGATACGTATAAAGGCTATAATCCAAAAGTTGTTCTTTTGTTGCATAAGATACACGGGCTTCCATATGGTCGTCAAAACCCTCGTCGATAGTTGCACTTGGGTAATGCTTTGCAACAGATAAAACACCTGCATCGTGCATACCGCGAACCATAGCGGCGGCAAGCTTTGCGACTTTTTTCTTATCGGTACCTAAGTATCTGTCTTCATTAATCAAGTCAATAACAGGGTTGCAAACTACGTTGTAGCCTTTCTTTCTTGCAGTAACACCAACAACCTTGCCGAATGCGTAAGCATATTCTTCATTATCGGTTGCTCCCAATGCACCGTGTTTTCCAATTAAATGTTCTCCGATGCCACATTCTGCATCAGTAAAGATTAAAATAGGATAGTCGGCAGCTTCTTTGATTTTATTGTATGCATAGTCAAAGCTTTTTGTGGGGCACATCCAAACAGAACCTAATCGGTGCTCTTTGATTGCCTGGATGGTGTATTCTAAATTAGAATCAAAATCTTCCCAGTCGGAGTCGGATAAAATATATCCGCAAGATACCATACCAAGTTTTTGTTCTAAAGTTAATTCTTCGAATTTCAATGGTTTTAATTCTTTCACTATTAACCCCTCCTTTTGATATTACGTTGATTATATCACAGATGAACATAAAAAGCAAATAACAAATCCCCACAACCTTTGTTGTGGGGATTTAAAAAGATTATTTCAGATTAACTTCGTATGTAAGATGTCCTTTTGCTTCGTGAAGTCCTGCTACAACATCCAATGTGCAATCAACACAGTCAGGTGACTGACCGCCGATGATTACTCGTGGGAAGTGGTCAGGCAAGTCTTCTAAAACTCTTGCATTACCGAAGTGAACAACAGATGCTATTTTACCGTTTGTTCTTGAATTAAGCAAGCAGGCTGTCATAACTGTAAGAAGTCTTGATGTGAATCTGTCAAGACCACCGTAAGCCTTTTTATCTGTAAATGTCATAAATACATAGTCTTCACAATCCATTGCATTGTGTAAAAGCATCATATTCTGGTGAGGTGATGGGAACTGGTCAATAAAGTGAACTTTTGAGTTAGGGAAAAGTTCTTTTAATCTGTCAGCAACGTGGTTTGGATCAAACCATTTTGTTGAGAATGTATCAACTGTAACTTTTCCGTCATCTGCAACAGAAGCACCGTTTTCAACCATAATTGCAAAGAAGTGTTTTCCTTCTTTTGAAAGTGCAACATCTATTCCATCATCAACCATTGCAACAACTGAGTCTTTGTTGATGCTGTTGAATTTATCAAGGTCATCTTCAGTAATTTCAGCAGGTTCAGGAAGATTTATAACTTTTTCCTGATATTCTAAAATTTTCTTAACCGCCTCGTCAAGTTTTTCATCAGAAAGAAGACCTCTGTTATAGCAATCTACCATTGCATCGTATGCTCTTTTTGTGTAATCCCAGTCAAGCGCAACGTGGTTACCTGCTTCAATGCACATACCCTTAGGGTCAACTTCGCCAAAGTCAGACATAACGCCCATCATTCTTAAGCAGTCTGTAACAAAAAGCCCGTTATAGCCATGTCTTTTAATAATATCAATAACTTTTTTTGAAAGGGAAGAAGGAAGTTTAGGGTCAATTTCAGCCATTCTTAAGTGACCTACCATAATACCATCAATCAAGCCCTGATTGTTAAGTTGGATGTAAGGATATAATGATTTTTCTATAAGCATTTCTTCAGTTTTATAAGAAACACTTGCTGCCATATGAGCGTCAACGCCCACATCTGCACCTGCACTTGGGTAATGTTTTGCAACATTCATAATTCCTGCGTCGTGCATACCTCTTGCAATAGCCGCACCGAGTTTTGCAACTTTTTCTTTATCTGTTCCAAGATAGCGAGCACCAACAAATGCATCTAATACAGGGTTACAAACGATATTGTAGCCCATTTTTCTTGCAGTAACACCAACAACCTTACCAAATGCGTAAGCATATTCTTCATTGTCTGTTGTGCCAAGGGCGTTGTGTTTGCCGATTTTATATTCACCAATACCGCTTTCAGCATCTGTGAATATTAAAACAGGGTAATCAGCAACTTCCTGGATTTTTCCCATAGCATATTCAAAACTTTTGGTTCCGGGACTCATCCATACAGAACCTAAACGGTGATTTCTGATGGCATCTAATGTGTATTCTAAATTTGAGTCAAAGTCTTCCCAGTCTGAATCCATAAGCACATATCCGCAAGATACCATGCCCAGTTTTTGTTCTAAAGTTAATTCTTCAAATTTTAATGGTTTCAGGTCTTTCATAATAAAATCTCCTTGTTTATTTTAATAAACTGCATTTAGGTAAATTATAGCATTTCAGCAATAAAAGTCAATGGAAAAATAACAACAAAATGGAAAAATAATAACAAACTGTGCTGACGAAAAAATCAGTTTAATTTTACATCGTATGTAAGTTTGCCTTTTGCAGGGTATTCGCCTGCTAAAACTTCTAAAGAAGTAAGGGTTGATTTTTCTGAGCAGCATCCCACAATTATTCTTGGAATATGAGGCAGAGCTTCTAAAGCATAAGGATTTCCAAAGTGAATGATTGTTGAAATCTTTTCGGTAACCTGCAATGCTTCCATTAAAGATATAATTCGGGGAGTGAAGTCTTCCCTGCCTATATAAGTTCTGCCTTCCATATATGTAATGAAGACAACATCATCAAATTCAGTTGCTTTTTTAAGTGCACAGGCAATGTGCCAAGGAACAGGATATTCCTTTAACACAAATGTATCTGATTCAGGGAACAATTCATTGATTTTCTTTGAAATCTTATCTATGTGATACCATCCGCCTGAGAATGTATCAACGTCAATTTTACCTTCAGCGGAAACTTCAGATTCGTTGTCGGTAAGAATAACAAAGAGGTGTTTTCCGTCTTTTGAAATTGACTCTGAAAGTCCTTCATCTACTTTTTCAAAAATAGAATCGGTATTTATTTTTTCAAAGGCAATAGCATCTTCTTCAGTTACTTCGGTGTATTTTGGCTGCATTTCAAATACTTTGTGCTGAGTTTCCAAAACTTTTTTTGTTGCTTCGTTAAGTCTTTCTTCTGAAAGAACACCTTTTTTGTAACTATCACACATTAGTTCAAAGCCTTGTTTGTTATCTCTCATAAATAGCAGGGCAAGATCGTTTCCGTTTTCGATTGCCATACCCTTTGAATCTGTTGCACCAAATTTTGCAACAATACCCATCATGCCGAGAGCATCGGTAATTGTAAAGCCGTTAAAACCCTGTTCTTTTATTATCCCTATAAGCTTTTTTGACAGTGATGCAGGGTAGACAGGGTCAATATTGGTAAAGCGTTTGTGTCCTGTCATAATACCATCTAAAAGTCCTTCTTTGTTAAGTTCTATATATGGATATAAGTTGTAATCCAAGAGTTCTTCTTTAGTCAGATCAGATGAAATTTCAGCCATGTGTGAATCAATTAAAGAACCATTTCCGCTTGTACCGGGGTAATGTTTGGCAACAGATAAAACACCAGCGTCGTGCATACCTCTTGCAATAGCCTTTGCAAGAGCAGTAACCTTATATTTGTCATTGCCCAGTGAACGGGTGTTGCCACCGCATACACCTGCGCAGTTGAGCATATCTACAACCGGGTTGCAAATAATATTGTAACCACGGTTTCTTGCAGTAACACCTACAACCTTACCAAACTCGTATGCAAGTTCTTCAGAGTCTGTCATACCAATTGCATTGTGTCTGCTGATTTTGTATTCATGAATTCCTTTTTCGCAATCTGTAATAACAAGCAACGGATAGTCTGCCAGTTCATGGATTTTTTTCATTACTTCTTCAAAACCGGGAGTATCCTGATTAACCCACACGCATCCGACGGATCGTTTTCTTATAAGGTCATAAACGAATTCATCTGCTTCTTCTGTTCTTTCACTTGATGCAAAAAGACAACAGGTAACCATACCGATTTTTTGTTCAACGGTTAAATCTTCAAACTTTAATTCTTTGATTTCTTTCATATGTAAAGAGCCTCCTGATCCAGTTTGTTTTTTATTATAACAAACAAGGGGGAAAAGTCAATAGAAATGGAACAAAAGATAAATTTTCAGGAATTTATGACAAATAAAAAACGACTGCAATAATTTGCAGTCGCTTTTTATTATTTAAAATTTACATCATATGTAAGCACGCCTTTTGCCTCAAGTGTTCCGCTAAGCACTTCAAGTCCTGCGATAATTGAGTTTGTTGATATTCCACCGATGATAATGCGTTTTAAATGTAAAAGTTCGCTTAAAACATAGGGGTTTCCGAAGTGTACGATAGTGTGGCATCTGTCTGTTATCTGCAATGCATTGATAAGTGCAACCATCCTGTGAGTGATGTGGTCGCTTCCTGTGTATGCAGGAGCTTCTGCAAAGTTGATAAATACAACATCGTCATAGCCTAAAGAATCACTTAAAACACTCATATTCTGGTAAGCGGTGGGAAACTGCGGAATGGCGCGTACAGTAGAATTTGGGAAATCCTTTTCAAGCTTTTCCATAATGATGTCAGGTCTGTACCACTGATTTGTAAATGTATCAACGGTAACCTTGCCGAAATCGTTTATTTCAGTTTCGTTTTTTACAATAACTGTAAAGAAGTATTTACCATTTTTGTCAAGTCCAACAGGAGTACCTTCGTCAGTCTTTGCAAAGATTGTACGGTCAATTTTTGCAAAGTTTTCTTTGTCAAGGTCTGTAATTTCAGCATCCTTTGAAAGCATATTTACTTTATGTTGTGCATTTAAAATTCTTCGTACAGCTTCATTTAAACGTTCTTCTGTGAAAATGCCTTCGTTGTAGCACTGATGGATTATATCGCTTACTTCTCCGGCGGTTTCAAGCCATGGAAGACAGAATTCGTTTCCACCTGCGATTGAAAGGCCTTTTGAATAAATATCGCCATATTTTGAACGGACGCTCATCATATCAAGAGCATCTGTGATTGTGAAACCGTCATCAAAGCCCTGTTCTCTCAGAATGTTATTGATTTTTATTGAAAGTGAAGCAGGGTATTCAGAGTCAATGTTAGGATATTGTCCGTGACCAACCATAACACCATCAATAAGACCTTGCTTAATAAGCTGGGTATATGGGTAAACTGAGTACTCAAGAAGATCTTCTTTTGTGGCGGTGATGTTAGAGGGTGCCATGTGACCGTCTATTGCGATGGAGTTATTACCTTTGGTTCTTCTTTTTCCTCCGGGAAAGTGCTTTGCAACAGACAAAACTCCACCATCGTGCATACCACGGCAGATTGCACCACCAAGACGTGCCACTTTTTCTTTGTCAGAACCCATTGAACGACTATTACCCCCACAAGCCGCCCAGCCACTGCACAAATCCAAAACCGGGTCACAAACAATGTTGTATCCCATTTTTCGTGCAGTAACAGCAGTAACTTTTCCGAAGATATATGCGAGTTCTTCACTTCCTGCGGTACCGATAGCATTATGTCTGCCGATCTGGTACTCTGCCAGACCGGATTCAGCATCTGTAAACACTAAAATAGGATAGTCTGCCGCATCGTGGATTCTTTTCATTACATCTTTTAAGTTTTTTAGCCTCGGAGAAACCCAAACCGCACCTAATGCGTGATTTTTTATTAATTTTACGATAAAATCCATATGTTCTTCAAAGCGGTCCCAATCGTCATCTCTTATAATAACACCGGGGGCAACAAAACCTAATTTTTGTTCTAAAGATAATTCTTCAAACTTTAATTCTTTGATTTTTTTCATAGTATAACCTCACTTAATTAGGACTATTTTGATTGTAGCATTTTGAATATTTAAAGTCAATGGTTTTGGAAAAATAGACAAAAACAGCGGAAAAAAAGAAAAAAGAGATGTAAATTAATTTACATCTCCTTTTTCGGGAGATAGGAAAAAATGTTCAGAACGGAAAAACTGAGCAAAAGCAGAGCTATGCTCGCTTTTGGGTACCCGAAGGCGTACAAAGGTACGCCGAGAGGCGAAGTTTTTTCGTAACAAAAATGGCTTTTATTAAAAAGAAAATCCTGCTGTTATCAGGTTTTTCTACATACTGTATAAAATTTTAAAGTTTTATGTGTCCTTTTAAATTGATTTCAAGCCATTTTTGTGGTCTGGGCTTTTTTTACATCTCCCATTTTTATTATTCAAAATTTACATCATATGTAAGCACGCCTTTTGCAGGATAATCGCCTGCTAATACATCAAATGCTGCCAATGTGTTTTTTAATGCGGCACCGCCGATTATAATTCTCGGAATGTGAGGTAAGGCTTCCAAAGTATAAGGGTTGCCGAAGTGAACAACGGTTGAAACCTGGTTTGAAACCTGCATTGCTTCAATCATAGAAATAATACGAGGAGTAAATTCTTCTCTGCCAAGGTAAGCAGCGCTGTCTTTAAAAGAAACAAATACAACATCATCAAATTTAACTGCTTTTTCCAAAGCACAGCAAATGTTCCAGCCTGAGGGGAATTCCCTTATTGCAAGAGTTTCAGAATTTGGGAAAAGAGTTTCGATTTTTTCCATAATCTTTCCGGGGTAATACCATCCGCCGGAAAAAGTATCAACATCTACTTTGCCATCATCAGAAATGTCGGTGTCGTTATCGGTAAGTACAATAAATAAATGGTTACCGTCTTTTGAAATTGAAACAGGAACATTGTCATCAGTTTTGGCATAGACAGAGTCTGTGGATATTTTTTCGATTGCTGCTGCATCTTCAGTTGTTATTTCTGTAAACTTAGGCTCTAATTCAAACACTTTATGCTGGGCGGCTAAAATGATTTTTGTAGCTTCATCAAGTCTTTCATCAGAAAGGATACCTTTTTTGTAGCAGTCGTAAACTGCATCGTATCCTTTTTTAACATCTGATGTCCAAACCAGTGCCAGATCATTTCCGTTTTCAACAGAAAGACCTTTTGAATCGGTGTCGCCGAATTTGGCAACAATACCCATCATTGAAAGAGCATCTGTAATTGCAAATCCATCAAAGCCAAGTTCTCTTATTATTCCGATAACCTTTTTAGAAAGTGATGCAGGGTAGTCAGGGTCAATGTTTGGAAGTCTGCAATGACCTGTCATAATACCATCCATCAAGCCTTCTTTCATAAGTTCAATGTATGGGTAGAGGCATTGGTCTATAAGTTCTTCTTTTGTAAGCGGTGATGCAGTTTCTGCCATATGTGAATCAATTAATCTGCCACCATAATTGGACTTCGTAGCACTTGGATAATGTTTTGCAACGGTTAAAACGCCGCCATCGTGCATACCTCTTGCTATTGCTTTTGCTAAAGTCGCAATTTTTTTCTTATCACTGCCAAGTGAACGGATGTTACCACCGCAGATGCTTTTTCCCGGTGCAATATCAACAACAGGATCGCAAACTACGTTGTAACCTTTTTGTCTTGCTCCGATTGCAGTAACTTTACCGAATTCATAAGCAAGTTCAATTGAGTCTGTCATACCCAGAGCGTTATGTCTTCCAATTTGATATTCACCGAAACCGCTTTCTGCATCTGTAACAATAAGAAGCGGATAATCTGCAATTTCTTTAACTTTTTTTATAAATTCGAAATTTTCCTTTGAAGGATTAACCCAAAGGCAACCGAGTGCGTGGTTTTTAATAAGGTCTAATGCAAACTGATCTGATTCAGGAGTTCTGTTCCAGCCTGAAATAAGTGCGCATGTAACCATACCTATTTTCTGTTCAATGGTTAATTCTTCAAACTTTAATTCTTTGATTTCTTTCATGGTAAACAACTCCTTTTACTAATTAAACTTCACATCATAAGTAAGTTTTCCTTCGGCTTTTGCTTTGCCTGTTAAAACATCAAATGTGGCATCTACACTTTTTTTGAATCCACCGCCCACAATAATTCTTGGAACGTGAGGAACATCTTCCAAAACATAAGGATTTCCGAAATGAACGATTGTAGAAATCCTGTCTGAAACCTGCATTGCCTGCATCATTGAAATAATACGTGATGACAAGCATTCTTTTCCAATATAAGCCTGAGGGTTGTTATATGTAATAAATACAGTTTCATAGCCCATAGCATCTGAAAGGCCTCTTGAAATCTTCCATGCTAAAGGATACTCACTTAAAGCATAGGCAACAGAGTTAGGGAATTCTTTTTTCAGTCTTTCAATAATTTCACCCGGATTGTACCATCTGCCCTTGAATGTATCAACGTCCACTGTTCCGTCGTCATTGAACTCTGCTGTAATATCTGTCAGTACAAAGAAGCAGTATTTGCCGTCTTTATCAAGATTCTGCGGTACACCTTCGTCAGTTTTTGCAAAAACTGAACGTGGGGCAAACTGGTTGTAATTTTCAATATCTTTTTCGGTGATAACAGGTGATGTAGCCTTTTGCATTTCATATACTTTGTGCTGTGCGGCTAAAACTCTTGAAACTGCCTTGTCAAGAGTTGCTTCGTCAAACACACCATCTTCAAAGCCTTTGATCATTGCATCGAGTGCTTTATCATTTCTTGTGGTCCATGGGAGTGCAAGGTCGTTTCCTGCTGCAATACAACGAGGAATCGGAAATTCAGTTCCGAATTTTGCAACAACGCCCATCATATTAAGAGCGTCTGTAATTGCAATACCTTCAAATCCTTCTTCTCTTATAATATCCATAACCTTTTTTGAAAGGGATGCAGGATAGTCAGGGTCAATATTTACAAGGCGTTTATGACCTGTCATAATACCGTCTAAAAGCCCTTCTTTCATAAGTTCCATATATGGATATAAATTATATTCCATAAGTTCTTCTTTTGTCTGGATAGAATATGTTTCTGCCATATGTGAGTCAATCAAAGCACCGTTGAAAGGATGCTGATCTGCACTCGGGTAGTGCTTTGCAATAGAGAGTACGCCCGAGTCGTGCATACCGCGGACAACTGCTTTTGCAAGAGCAGAAACCTTTTCTTTGTCGCTGCCAAGTGAGCGTTGGTTTGAACCACAAAGTCCACGCTCATTTACCATATCAACAACAGGGTCGCAAACTGTGTTGTAGCCTAATTCCCTTGCAGTTGTTGCAGTAAGTTTACCAAAAGTGTAAGCAAGTTCCTCTGAATCTGCCATACCGATTGAGTTATGAGCGCCAACTGTATATGGAGCCAGGCCATTTTCAGCATCGGTGATTATTAAAATAGGATAGTCTGCAATTTCATTGATTTCTTTTAAAATTTCCTTGTATTTTTCGCAATAACCCATATTTACCCAAACTGAACCCAAGGCGCGTTCCCTGATAAGATTGTATACGAATTCGGTATACTTTGGTAAGTCTTCTCTTGGCCAAACATCACATATTTCGGCTGTCATTACAAAGCCAAGTTTTTGTTTTATGGACATTTCTTCCAACTTAAGTTCCTTTAACTCTTTCATATAAAGCACCTCCGCTTTTTTTAGAATTATAGCACAATAAAAATAAAAGTCAATAGAAAAAATCCCTTTTTTTATGTATTAAATCCACTTTTTATTTTTTGTATTTTAACTTTATAAAAAAGGTTTGACAATATATATAAAAAACAGTTATAATATAAGATAAGAATTTGTTTGTTAGCAGAGGTGTTTTTTTGAGAATACTTGGTATTGACCCCGGTTTTGCAATAGTCGGTTATGGGGTTATAGACTATGAAAAAGGTAAATACAAAACTGTTGATTACGGCAAAATTACAACTCCTGCGGGAATGGATATGTCACTTCGCTTAAAAGAGGTTTATGACGGGATTATCAGACTTATTGATATGTTTAAGCCCGATGTTTTAGCAATAGAAGAACTTTTTTTCAATACAAATGTTAAAACCGCAATAGCAGTAGGCCACGCAAGGGGAGTTATAGTTTTGGCTGCTGCAAACAATGGACTTAAAATAAACGAATACACACCGCTTCAGATAAAGCAGGCAGTTGTAGGATACGGAAGAGCGGATAAAAATCAGGTTCAGCAGATGGTTAAGATGTTTTTAGGATTAAAAGAAGTTCCAAAGCCTGATGATACCGCAGATGCTTTAGCAGTTGCAATCTGCCACGCAAATTCATCGTCTTTGGGCGGAGTTTTAGGTCTTTAATAAAGGAGATAAGATATGTACGCATATATAAAAGGAACATTGGAGTTTACAACTAATGCAGAGGCAATTGTCGAAGCAGGCGGTGTGGGATACAGAATTCATGTTTCCCCAAAAACCAAAAGCAGATTGCCTGATGTGGGCAAAGAAGTGAAACTTTTTACCCATTTTGCCGTAAGAGAAGATGCAATGGAACTTTACGGATTTTCATCTGCTGAAGAACTTTTTGTATACGAACAGGTTATTTCTGTTTCGGGGGTAGGTCCTAAAGTTGGTCTTGCAATAATGTCTGCTATGGAGCCTGATCAGTTTATTGCGGCAGTGGTTACCAATGACGTTAAAGCAATTACTGCGGCGCAAGGAGTAGGGGCAAAACTTGCGGCAAGAATTATTTTGGAACTTAAGGATAAAATGAAAAAAGAAAGTGCGGACATTGATTTAGATTTGGTTTCGCCTTCAGCACCTGCCAATGAAGCAAATGAGGCGGTTGAAGCACTTCTTGCAATGGGCTTTACTGCACCTGAAGCAAAAAAAGCAGTTGCGGGAATTTCAGGCAGCGTTGAAGAAATTATAGGTCAGGCGCTTAAAAATTTAATGAGAAGGGGGTAATTAAATGGAAGACAGAATCATAACATCTACATATACAACAGATGATGAAGATATTGAGGTGTCTTTAAGACCAAGAACCCTTTCTGAATATGTGGGGCAGTCAAAAGCCAAAGAAAATTTGGAAATTTTCATAGAAGCGGCAAAAATGAGAAATGAGTCTTTGGACCATATTCTTTTATACGGCCCTCCGGGACTTGGAAAAACTACTCTTGCAAGTATCATTTCAAACGAAATGGGAGTAAACATCAGAATAACATCAGGTCCTGCCATTGAACGCCCGGGTGATTTAGCGGCGATAATTTCAAATCTTTCTACTAATGATATTTTGTTTATCGACGAAATTCACAGATTAAATCGCAGTGTTGAGGAAATACTATATCCTGCAATGGAAGATTTTGTTATTGATATTGTATATGGTAAAGGCGTTTCTGCCAAGACCGTGCGAGTTGCACTTCCTAAATTTACATTGATTGGTGCAACTACAAGGGCGGGTATGCTTTCATCACCGCTTCGCGACAGATTTGGGTTTATAAGCAGACTTGAAATGTATACAAAAGAAGAACTTATGGACATTGTAATCCGTTCTGCTAAAATTTTGGATATTATAATGGAAAGAGATGGCGCAGAAGAAATTGCAATGCGCTCGCGTGGGACTCCACGTATTGCGAACAGACTTTTAAAGCGAGTAAGAGATTATGCGCAGATTAAGGGCGAAGGCATTATCACAAGAGAAATTGCGGACAAAGCACTTAATATGATGGAAGTTGATAAGTTAGGACTTGATAATATTGACAGAATGGTTTTGTCAACAATTATAAAGAATTTCGGTGGCGGTCCTGTTGGACTTGATACAATTGCCGCATCGGTGGGAGAAGAGGCAAACACAATTGAAGATGTTTGCGAACCATATCTTCTTCAGCAGGGATTTATCACAAGAACTGCAAGGGGAAGGTGTGCAACAGCCCTTGCTTATGAGTATATGGGTATTGAAATGAGCAAAAAAGAGTGAAAACACGCAAAAATCGAAGAATTTCAAAGAAAACACCATTGAATTCTGCGATTTAGGGTAAATTTGGCTATAATGACAAGTTGAAAAATTTGTTTAAAGTGGTAAAATATATCTTATTAGCACTCACGTGTGGTGAGTGCTAATTCGAAAAACAGAGAGGAGAATGCTAAATGAATATTAAACCATTAGCAGACAGAGTTGTTATAAAAATGGTAGAGGCTGAAGAAACAACTGCAAGCGGTATCATACTTACAGGTACTGCTAAAGAAAAGCCACAGATGGCTGAAGTTGTAGCAGTAGGTCCAGGTGGAATTGTTGACGGCAAAGAAGTTGTTATGGAACTTAAAGTTGGCGACAAAGTTATCACAAGCAAATACGCAGGTACAGAAGTTAAATTCGACGGCGTAGAATACACAATTTTAAAGCAGAGCGATGTTCTTGCTAAAGTTGAATAAATAATAGGAGGAATTTAATTATGGCTAAAGATATTTTATTCGGCGAAGTAGCCAGAAAAAGCTTGGAACGCGGCGTAAATAAACTTGCCGATACTGTAAAAGTAACATTAGGTCCTAAAGGCAGAAATGTTGTATTGGACAAAAAATTCGGTGCACCGCTTATCACTAATGACGGTGTTACAATCGCAAAAGAAATCGAACTTGAAGATCCATTTGAAAATATGGGTGCTCAGCTTGTTAAGGAAGTTTCAACAAAGACTAACGATGTTGCAGGTGACGGTACAACTACCGCTACACTTCTTGCACAGGCTATGGTAAGAGAAGGTCTTAAAAATGTTGCTGCAGGTGCAAACCCAATGATTTTAAGAAAAGGTATGCAGAAAGCAGTTGACAGTGTTGTAGAAGCAATTTTGGCTTCAAGCAAAAAAGTTGACGGTAAAGAAGATATCGCTCGTGTTGCAGCAGTTTCATCTGCTGATGACAGAATCGGCGCTTTAATTGCAGACGCAATGGAAAAAGTTACAAGCGACGGTGTTATTACTGTTGAAGAATCAAAAACTGCAGAAACTACTGTTGAAGTTGTTGAAGGTATGCAGTTTGACAGAGGTTATATTTCACCTTACATGGTAACAGATACTGACAAAATGGAAGCAGTTATTGACGACGCTTACATTTTAATCACAGACAAAAAAATCACAAACATTCAGGAAGTTTTACCACTTTTGGAACAGATTGTTCAGGCAGGTAAAAAACTTGTTATTATCGCAGAAGATATCGAAGGTGAAGCACTTGCTACTTTGATTGTTAACAAATTAAGAGGAACATTTACAGTTGTTGCTGTAAAAGCACCTGGATTTGGTGACAGAAGAAAGGCTATGCTTGAAGATATCGCAATTTTGACAGGTGGTCAGGTTATTTCTGAAGAATTAGGTTTAGACCTTAAAGAAACTCAGATTATGCAGCTCGGTCGTGCAAGACAGGTTGTTATTCAGAAAGAAAACACAATTATTGTTGACGGTGCAGGCGACGCTGAAAAGATTAAGTCAAGAGTTAATCAGATTAAATCTCAGATTGAAGAAACAACATCTGATTTTGACAGAGAAAAACTTCAGGAAAGACTTGCTAAAATGTCAGGCGGTGTTGCAGTAGTAAAAGTTGGTGCTGCAACAGAAACTGAAATGAAAGAAAGAAAACTCCGTATCGAAGACGCACTCGCTGCGACACGTGCCGCAGTTGAAGAAGGTATCGTACCTGGCGGCGGAACTGCTTATATCAATGCTATCCCTGTAATTGACGCACTTTTGGAAAGTGCAACAGGCGATGAAAAAACAGGTATGATGCTTGTTAAAAAAGCATTGGAAGAACCTGTTAAACAGATTGCTAAAAATGCAGGTTTGGAAGGCGCAGTTATCGTTGAAAAAATCAAAGAAAGCGAAAAAGGTATTGGCTTTAACGCTTTAATCGAAGAATATCAGGATATGATTAAAGCAGGTATCGTAGATCCTGCAAAGGTTACAAGAAGCGCACTTCAGAATGCAGCGTCAGTATCAGCAATGATTCTTACAACCGAAAGCGTTGTTGCAAATCAGCCTGAAAAAGAAGCACCGGCACCAGCGGGTATGCCTGGCGGCGGAATGGGCATGTATTAATATGCTCAATGCGAAATTATCATTTCGCATTGGTTTGCAAATTTGTTCGCTCGCGCAAAGTCCTCAATGTTTCATTGGGGACTTTCAAATTTATAGGAATAAAAAGTCAGGCACATGTCCTGACTTTTTATGATTTAATACTTTTGAGCAGGGCTTCGTAGAGGTTTGTACGCCTTTGAGGTTCGGTTTGTTCGTTCTGAACAATTTTTAAGATTTTATTAACGGTTTTTTTAGGGTGAATTGCATTGAAAATCAATGAAATTTTGCTTGTTTTTTGTTGACTTAAATAAGAAAAAATAGTAAAATAAAAGTGAGTAGATACGATAACTAAAATCGTCGTTTTTTTGTTCAAAATAAACATTATTAATTAAGCGGATTTACTGCGTATTTTAATAGTGATATAATTAAATAAAAAAAGAGAGAAGAGGTAATAATTATGGATTTTAAAAATATGAGTTTACGAGAAAAAGTTTACAAAACAATGATTTTAAACATTTTCGTAATGGATAAAGAAGGAACTTTAAAGGAATTTTTTGAAAAATATCCGGTAAGCGGAATGTATTTTTCAAAAGGCCCTGTTGAAGGTCTTATTGAAATGGAAGAGGGCGAATCTATTACAAGGTCAGAATTTGTGGCAAAGTGCAGAAAAGCATCAAAGACTCCTTTGGTTATCTGTGCTGACGGTGCAAATATCGGTGATAACGGCGTACAGCCTCTTACACAGATAGTTGTAGGTGCAACAAATTCAGAAGAACTTGCATATGAATATGGCAAATGTCTTGGTATGCAGATGAATTACAATGATGTTGACTGGTTACTTGGCCCTTGTGTTGACCTTGCATATCACAGAGGTCTTTCAAGCAGCAGCGGTTTGCCGATTTCAAATGATGCAGAATTTGCGGCAAATATGTTTGCAAAAGTTGTAAAAGGTTTGCAGGACCAGAATGTTGCGGCAACTGTTAAGCATTTTCCGGGCGTTGGAACACACCATGTTAATTTCCATATTTCAAGCGGACACAATGTGTTTGATTTTGACAGATGGATGGAAACTTACGGCCGTGTTTATGCTGAAACTTTCAAAGCGGGTGCAATGTCTGTAATGACATCTCACCTTACACTTAAATCATTCTCAGATAAAGCGGACTACGGTGATACTCCTATTGCTACATATTCAAAAGATTTAACAATCGGTCTTTTAAAAGAAAAACTTGGTTTTGACGGCGTTGTTGTAACAGATGCTCTCACAATGGGTGGTAAAGCATACGGCGATCAGGTTGAAGAGGCTGTTGCGGCTTTTGCTTGCGGAGCAGACTTCTTATTGTGGCCTCCGTTAGAAGCAGGCGAACGCATTGTTGAAGAACTTGAAAACGGCAATATTCCAATGTCACGTTTAGATGATGCGATTGAAAGAATTGAACGCTTCTACGAAAGACTCGGTATTGATGAAAACGGCAGAAAGTTCCCAGAGCCTGATGGCAAATATGTTGATGATACATTTACTGATATCGTAAAGAAAAGCACAACATTGGTCAGAAACAATCTTAACATTCTTCCTATTGATAATTCAAAGAAGAATATTCTTCTTGATGTAATAACTCCTGAAGGAAAACTGGTCGGATGGAAGAGAAATCAAAAAGGTGCTGAACATTTTGCTGAAGTTCTGAGAAAAGAAGGGTTTAATGTTGATATTAAACTTAATTATACTCAGTTCTGGGAAGATAAAATGAAGGCTCAGCTTGAAAATTACGATTATGTAATTTGTATGCTTGACAGCCCGATACAGATTGATGTATTCCACGAAACCTTTAATTCTGCGTGGACAGTTCATCTTATTGATGACAGCAAAAAGATTTTCATAAACTTTGCAACACCATTTTTCCTTGATGATTTTTATCCGCACGAACAGACAGTTGTTCAACTTTATGGCGGAATAAATGAACTTAATGTTGAAGCGGCGGCTGAGGCGATTTTAGGAAAAATCAAAATGGAAGGAAAACTTCCTTACAAACTGAATTTATAATAACCCAAGACTGTAAAAACTTAAAAGTTTTTACAGTCTTTTTTTGTGAAAATTTCAGTTGTGAAAAATCCTTATAGTTATTATTTTTCCATTTCAAAAATATGGGGTTTTGGTTATAATCAAGGAGAAATTATATAATAGGGAGTGGATACCATGAAAACCAGAAAAATTATATCATTATTACTCTCTGTAATAATGGTGCTTGGTACAGTATTGCCTGCATTTGCATTTTCAGATGTAGCAGACGATGCTATGTACAAAGATGCTATTTTTGAAATGGCAGAAAAGGGCATAATCAAAGGCCACGAAGATGGTACATTTGGTTATAATGAAGGATGCACACGTGCTCAGTTTATTACATTTTTGTATAGAGCAGCAGGTGAGCCTGAAGTGGGCAAAAAAGCAGAATTTACCGATGTAGTCAGCGGTGAATATTACGTAAATGCCATTATCTGGGCATACAACAACGGGATTATCAAGCCTTTCGAAGATGGTACAATCGGTGCAGAACTGCCTGTTGACAGAAGCCACGCTGTAACATTTTTGCATGAATGGGCAAAGGCTACAGGTTATGGAAATCTGGATGCATACTGCAATCTGGCAAAATATGCTGATGCAAAAGAAATCGAACAATATGCGTTATCTGCTTATTGTTGGGCGGTAGCAGATGGTGTTATCACCCCGGATAGCGAAAATAAAATTCTTCCAAAGGAAGAAGTAACACGTGCCTGGACTGCAAATGCTATTGCAAAACTTATAACCACACATTATCACAATTGGAGTGAATACAAAGATAACGGTGACGGAACTTGCCAGAGAGTTTGTGCTTTGGATGAAACACATGTTGAAAAAGCAGAACATAAATTCAACTACGGTGAACTTACAAAAGATGTAACTGAAACCAAAGACGGCGAAATTACATATACTTGTGTAAACTGTAAGCTTACAAAAATTGAAGTTGTTAAAGCAGGTACTGAAGTTACAACACGTGCTGATATGGAAGAAGCATTAGTGGCTGCTGCTTGGGCGTATTATGTAAAAGGTCCTTATATGCAGTATGACGGATCAACTTTGGGACGTGTAAACCATTATTATGGCGGGAAAACAAGAGTTTTTGCTCGATCAGCTCCTGAGCTTGCAACCAAGGATGTCAATTTTTATGCAGTATGTTCAAATTACACCAATCAGGTGTATAATGAAGCACTTGGTATACACGCAATGGGAGAAGTGACTCAGCACTCAGGATTGTCTACATATGACCTTTACAGAGTTGCAAACAATCAGTTTGATGTAAAGACGGCAGACGCAAAAATATTTGAACCTAAAACAGAAAATGATGTTGAAGGCGGTATCGCATGGTGGATTGATTTTGATGCTTATAAGGCTTCAATGAAAGCTTCAAGATACAATGTACTTGTAACTTCTGATTCATTTAACGTAGGTAATCTTGATGATTATACAGAAGGAATTGAATTTAAAAGCGATGGCGTAGATGGCGAAGTACACTATAGCTATTATGATACAGAAGGTAATAAATTAGAAGCCGAAAGTGTTAAAAATAACAATATGATGGCATTTGTCAAAGATTATGAAAACACTATGCGCCCGGGGGATTTGTATATCATTACTTACAAAGACAAAAATAGCGGACATACAACATTTTTTACCGGTAACAATTTAACTCTTCATTGCACAGGTGGTGCTATCACCACAGATCCTGTAAAAGACAAGGTTGAAGTTGATGGTGCTATCAAGGCAGATTTTGATTATATGATGCAAAAATTTGACACATGTGATTCAATCTTTATAGGTCGTCCATTGGAATTTTTGTTGAGCGAAAGTTTTGATGATGACCTGGGTAATGATGTAGCAAAAATTACACTTTCTGATAAAATAAAGAGCCGCATTCAATATCCGATGATGAATATTGACAGAACTGTTGATATTACACATTTTGGTACTGCAGTTAAAGGCGACAATCTCACATATACAATTGAAATTTCAAACCATACAAATGATGAAAAATACCTTGAATGGGGTGAAATTTATAACAAAGGCGAAGAAACATATAAAGGCATAAATGTAACGGAAATTGTTCCAAAAGGCACTCAGTTGGTTGAAGGTTCTATTGTAGGTGGTGGCACAGATTATGATGGTGTAATCAGTTGGAATCTTCCGGACATCGCACCAGGTGAAAAAGTAACATTAAGCTACACTGTTAAAGTTATTGCAGAAGTTGGTGAAACAATTGTTGCAGATGGTGGTATGGTTGATAACATTCCATCAAATTCAATTTCCAACACAGTTGGTGCAGATAAATTAAACAAAACTGAAGCAGAAACACTTGAAAAAATTGCAGAGGGCGATCTTGCACAGTACGGTACAGATACAGACTTTGCAGAAGGCATTTATAAGGCAATGGGCAAAGAATTAGATATCCCAAGCGCAAAAGATATTGCTGACATTTTATTTACAGTAGAGGCACATGTTCCGGGTTCTGATGAAGAAACAGGTGGATTTACAGGTGAAGACAACGTGCCGATAAATGTTTACGTTCGTCAGGCAGAGGTTAAAGACGAACACAAGCCTTTAAAATCTATGATTGTTGACAGATATTGGGGCGGCTACAGTATGTATGTTGGCGATGACCTTCAGTGGGAATTTTCTACAAGTGCAATCAAAGATTTCAGAACAGACTTTTTAGAAAAAGGCGACATTTTGGTATATATGGGTAACGACAAGGAAGACAGAGGCAGAAATACATTTAGTAACAACCCGGTATCTATAACAGTTATGGTTTTTGACGGAAGCAAACTTATTGCTACAACCACAAAAAATGGAGAAACTACATACAAGGTTTACGATGAAACTGAAATTGATTATCAGCTTTTAAGAGCATTTGATTACGAATATGACTTGTTCTTCAATCTCCGTCCATCACAGTTAGTTAAATAATTAAAAATAAAGCGGAATTTTCCGCTTTATTTTTTTTATCGGTTGACACCAAAAGTTGTTTGTGATAGAATACAATCGATTTGAATTTTAAGGAGCAACATTGATGAAAAAATATTACATAATGCTTATTACAGCAATGGTTGTATGGGGTATAGACCCGGTTATAACAACATATTTATATAATTATTACTCAGCCTCTGTTTTGGCGGCGGTGTGCACATTCTTTTCTGTAATTTTATTTCTTGTGCTGTCTGCAAAAAACTTAAAAAATATTAACGGGAAATTTTTAAAAGTAGCAATTCCAATGGCAACTATGAGCGTGTTGGCAAATATGCTACAAAGAATAGGACTTCAGTATACAACACCTGCTTGTTACGCATTTTTGGAAAGATTATCTTGCGCAGTAGTTCCTGTTATGGTATATCTTACAACAAGAAAAAAGCCTGCAATAAATCAGATAATTGCATGTGTGTTGTGCCTTGTGGGTTGCTTTGTGTTAAGCGGAGTTAAACTTGGCGAACTTGGAAATCTTGGCATAGGAAACATTCTCTGCGGTCTTGCGGGAATCCTTGCTGGAATTTATGTGGTTTTGCTTTCCCTTTATGGAAAAGATTTAAATCTTATGCTTTACATGGTAATTTATATGATTGTTTACTTTGCTGAGTCAGTAATTCTGGCGGTAGTGCTTAATTTTGTAAAAGTAGGCGGCATTCCCATTGAAAGCGCAATGTTTACTGCAAACCCTGTAATTTTAATTTTATCTGCCTTGTTTGGCCTTGTATCTATTGGAATATGCTGGCTTATGCGTACAGAGGCGGGAACTCACTTAAATCCGATGAAGGTTTCAATGCTATTGCCCCTGTCAACCATAATATCAGGCGTGGTTTCAGTTTTGTGCGGATATGATAAACTTACAGTAAATTATGTTGTAGGTGCGTTTATGATCATTATATCAATTCTGATAATGGAACTTAGATTAACCCAAAAACAAAAATAAAAGTTATAATGGATAACCTCTTTGAGTATTATTTACTTGAGGAGGTTTTTTTGTATGGAAAAAGGATTTTTAGGAGTAACAACTTTTGCCGCAGGAAGAATTTTGCCTGTAAGTGGAGCAAATGTTTATGTATCGCAAATTGAAGATGGTAAGGAGGTGCTTTTATATTCGCTGATAACTGATGAAAACGGAAATACACCCATTGTAAGCATTGATGCACCTGACATAGAATTATCTGAAAAACCGGGCAGTATTCAGCCTTTTTCTTTGTGTAATATAAGGGTTATAAAAGAGGGATTTTTCAGAACAGTAATAAAAGATGTTCAGGTTTTTGCAAAAAGAATAACAATTCAGAATGTAGATATGACGCCACTACCTGAAAGCATCGAGGGTGTAAATACCACAAATACTTTTGTAGTTTTGCCGCAAAATCTTTAAGGGGGAGTTTTAAGTGGCTATAAGATATCCTACAATCCCTGAATACATCACAGTCCATATGGGCCCGCCCGATTCAAATGCAAGAAATGTAACAGTATCTTTTCCAGACTATATAAAAAATGTAGCATCGGGAGAAATTTATCCCACTTGGCCTGAAAGTGCCTTAAGAGCCAATATTTACGCGCAGATTTCTTATGCTTTAAACAGAGTTTATTTAGAGTTTTATCGCTCTAAAGGGTATGATTTCGATATTACATCCACAACAGCACTTGACCAGAGTTTTGAAGAAGGTAGAAACATATTTGAAAATATATCATTGATTGTGGACGACATTTTTAACTCTTACATAAAAAGAGAACAGAATTTGGAGCCTCTGGCAACAAAGTTCTGTAACGGTACTACAACCACTTGCGATGGCTTGTCCCAATGGGGATCGGTGGAACTTGCAAATCAGGGACTTGGCGCTTATGATATTTTAACAAACTACTATGGGAGTGATATTGTGTTAGTTGAAGATGTGCCCATTGATGGCATTGGCGAGTCATATCCCGGTACGCCACTAAGATTGGGAGACAGCGGATATAATGTGGTGGTGCTTCAAAGGTCTTTAAATGGGATTTCAAATAATTATCCTGCAATTCCCAAAATTAATCCTGTAAATGGGGTGTTTGATGAAAATACTCAAAATGCAGTTAAAAAGTTTCAGGAGATTTTTAAACTCACCCAGGACGGGATTGTAGGTCGTGCTACCTGGTACAGAATTGTAGAGTTGTTTGTAGGCATAAAAAGGCTTTCGGAATTAGAGGCAGAAGGAATAAATATTGCAGACTATCCGCCTGTTCTGGGGCAATCTGCAACTTTGTCGAAAATTACAAAAAATATTAAACAAACTACACAAAACACTTTAAAAATAGGTAGTTCAGGTGGAGAGGTGCGAAATTTACAATATGCACTTGCGTTTTTATCATACTTTTATCCGACGGCACTTCCTACAACTTTATCAGGTGTTTATACTGAATCTACCGCAAATTCAGTAAGAGCAATGCAAAAAGAATTCGGTCTTCCTGAAACAGGTGAAACAGACAGAAAAACTGCAGAGGCTATATATGGTGCTTACATTACGATTGCAAATTATGTGGCATTAAGAGAGACTTTCCCGAGAGATAAATTTTTAGCACCTTTTCCCGGAAGATTACTTTCAAGAGGAGACGATGGCGAAGATGTAAGAGAAATTCAGCGCCATATAAATTATATTTCAAGATACTCGCCTGATAATGTAGGAGAAGTTGCAGAAACCGGGCTTTTCGGTCCCCTTACTGAAAAAAGCATTATGCAAATTCAAACCCTTGAGGGGATATCATCAAGCGGTGCGGTAGAAAGTGCTACTCATTCGGCGATAAGAAGCAAAAGTTATGATGCGATAAGTACAGTCAACCCTAAAATGAGGCAGTATCCGGGGTTTGAACTGAAAAAAGGGGATACTGACAACAATCTTAAAAATGCAAACAAAACAATTTCTGAACCTGTAAATAACGCTCAGCAGATGCTTCGCAGAATTTCTCAATCACAAGAAATTCCTGTGATCATTCCAAACGGAGTTTTTGGTACAGATACCGAAGATGCTGTTATTTTGGTGCAAAGAAAAGGCGGTTTTGAACCAAATGGAATTATTGATTATGACACATGGGAATACATTGTTTTATTAGATAAAAACGAGTTAGAGGACAGCAGAGGGTATGAAAGTATTACTCCGACAGCCACTGATATTGACGAATTTGCAGTTATAATGATTAAAAGAATTTCGACGGTTTTTGCCAATTTTAATTTTGATGAACATAAAAATAATATAGAAGAACTTCAAAAGGTGCTGAACTTACCGCAAACAGGTGTTATTGATAAAAACACATGGAATGGGATAGTGAATTTGTATGAAAGTATTAACGATTAATATAAAAAATGCAGTAATAATAACGCTGACTATTATTGCAATCATAACTGCATTGATTGTGGTTATGTTTGGAAACAATGGAACTCATAATGAGAAAATTCCTGAAATTGAGATAGTGCTGCCATAAGGGAGTGGTGTGTTGAAATTTGTTAAATTAGCATCGGTATTTTTAATGGCTCTGGCAATTTTTTGTATGAGTTTTGCGGTGTACGTTATGTATGTAAAAAAAACAGAAAGCGTAAGTGGTATAAAAAACGGGAAACCATTGTGTGTGCTTATGTATCACAGTATTTTAGACAGCGAGCAACGGGCAGGGGAATATGTTATAACGCCCAAAACATTTGAAGAAGATTTAAATTATATTAAAAATGCAGGGTATGAAACAGTAGTTACAAAGGATTTAATAAATTATGTGGAAAAAGGGACACCTCTTCCTGAAAAAGCAGTTGTGATTACTTTTGATGATGGATATTATAACAACTATTCTTACGCATATCCGCTTATGAAAAAGTATGGTATGAAGGGAGTTTTATCTGTAATAGGATATTACACCGAGAGTTATTCAAAAGAAAAGACATTTAATAACAACTATTCTCATGTTACCTGGAGTATGATAAAAGAAATGGCAGATGATGGTGTGTTTGAAATCCAAAATCACACATATAATCTTCACGACTTGAAGAAAAGAAAGGGAATACTTAAACAAAAGACAGAAACAGACAAAGAATATGAAAAATTATTAAAGTCGGACATCGAAAAAACACAAAAACTTTTAGATATTAATTGCGGAATAACACCATTAGCATTTACCTGTCCGTTCGGGGCAGTCAACGATAAGGCACTTGATATAATTAAATCAATGGGATTTAAGGTAACTTATGGGTGTGAGGAGGGAATAAACTATATTACAAGAGATTCTGAATGCTTGTACGAACTGAAAAGATATAACCGAACCAAAAATTTTGATATTTCCAAGGTGTTGTAGCACTTTTTTAAAAGCGGAATAATATATAATATATATTTTCCCATTCGGAGGGCTTTTAAATGTGCAATATCTGCGGGATTGTTTCGGAAAAATTCAGACCCGAAAGTGCTTATTGGGGTAAAATGTGCGAGTATGTAACAAAAGGCAAAACTATATCGGCAAAGGGATGCTATGCGTCAGGGAGGGGAGAAAGTTTTTCTAAGGAGTTTTCAGGAAGCAGGTATTTAGTTGTTTTTGACGGTAAAATACATAACCTGGATGCACTAAAACGAAGTCTTGGATTGCGAGGGGCAGTATTTGAAACTGAAAACACAGCAGAATTGGTGCTTTTATACTATATTTTTCTTGGAGAAAACTGCTTTAAACTTTTTAAAGGGGAATTTTCAATAGTTGTTTGGGACGGCACAAAACAACAATTATTGTTGGTTCGGGATAAAGTGGGGTTTAATACGCTTTTTTATTATTTTGACGGCATAAGACTTATTTTTTCCTCTGAAATAAAAGGAGTTTTAAAGTTCCCGTGCGTTAAAAAAGATTTGTGTGATGATATTTATTGTAAATTGTTTGCTTTGACAGGCGGTAGAACGCCGGGGGAAACTTTGTTTTCAAAAATTTTTGAAATTCCGCCGGGGTGCTATGTAAAATATAAAAATTCTGTGTTAACAGTAGAAAACTATCATATGTTTTCTGTAAGTGATGCAACTGATACATATGCACAAACTGTAAACGGATTAAAATATCTGTGTAAAAATGATTTCGGAAATGATTTTATGCAGGAAAAACCTATGACAAAATTAACCTTGAAAGAAAACATTAAATTGTACTTAAAAATGTGCGATTTACCGTCTCCTTATGTTGATTTAAAGACTTTGAGCAACATAGCAAGTGATGATAAATTTTTTGATTTAACAAGCATTTTTTGTGCACCTGAACGATTTAAACTGCCATCTGTCTGGTGTAAAAAACAAGAAAGGGAATATGTAAATGGTTTTTTATCAACTCTTCCTTTTTTTGAATTTAAGGACGAAAAAGATATACAGAAAAAAGAAGAAATTTACATAAAGCAGTACATAGTAATTCCGCAGGTAGTGTACGCAAAGAGAAAAATGTGCAAAAATATATTTTTCCCTTTTTTAAAAGAAGAAACAGCAGCCTATTCATTAAACAATATAAAATATGCAAAAAAACTTGCAGGAGAATTTGGGGGAGAAAGATATAAGCGTAACAAGGAAAATTATAAAAATCTTAAAACTTTGTTTTCCGAGATGATTTTAAGCAAAAATGCAATGTCAGGACTTATTGAAAAAGAAGAACTTTTAAAGTTTACAAGACTTTTTCCACGACCTGAAACAATGCTTTATTTATTGCAGGTTGATATGTGGTTGAATATGTTTTTATAATGAAAAAAGGAAAGCCATAGGCTTTCCTTTAAATTGCAATTAATTGCGATTATTTTGCCATTGAAGCAACTTCTGCAGCGAAATCGTCTTCTTTCTTTTCAAGACCTTCGCCTTTTTCAAATCTTACATAGTCAACGAGTTTAACACCGTTTGCTGCAAGATATTTTTCAACAGAAACTTTATCGTCTTTAACGAATTTCTGCTGAAGGAGACAGTTTTCTTCAAAGAATTTGTTGATTTTACCTTCAACCATTTTTTCCAAAATGTTTTCTGGTTTACCAGCCATTTTAGGATCTTCTTTGATCTGAGCCAAAATGATTGATTTTTCTTTTTCAACATCTTCTGCAGGAACAACTGATTTGTCCATGTAAAGTGGGTTCATAGCAGCGATCTGCATAGCAGCATCTCTTGCAGCGCTAACAGCATCAGCGTTTGAAAGGTCAGCTTCAACCTTAACCATAACACCGATTTTACCGCCCATGTGAATGTAGTCAACAACGTTTCCTTCGAAACGAGCAAATCTTCTTACATTCATATTTTCACCGATTTTAGCGATTTTTTCTGTTAAGATATCTTTAACAGTTGCGCCATCGATTGTTGAAGCTAAAAGTGCATCAACATCTGCTGGATTTTCAGCGATAACCTGTTTAGCGAAGTCTTTAACCATGTTAACAAATTCTTCGTTTTTAGCAACGAAGTCTGTTTCTGAGTTAACTTCAACGATAGCACCAACATTGCCATCAACTACGATATCAACAAGACCTTCTGCCGCAATTCTTCCGCTCTTTTTAACAGCTTTAGCCATTCCTTTTTCACGGAGAATTTCAATAGCTTTGTCCATATCACCATCAGCTTCGGTAAGAGCTTTTTTACAATCCATCATACCGCAGCCTGTTTTTTCTCTTAAATCTTTAACATCACTTGCTGTAAATGCCATAATAACATCTTCCTTTCGTATATTGATAAGCGGTCTTTTAATTATGCTACCAAAAGACCGCCTGATTTTAAATTAAATTATTCCTGAACAGCTTCTTCACTGTCTTCTTCAGCAACGCTGAATGATTCACCCTGTTTGCCTTCTAAAACTGCGTTAGCAATTGTTGAAGCGATGAGTTTTACTGCTCTGATAGCATCGTCGTTACCAGGAATTGGGTAATCAACTTCTTCAGGATCACAGTTTGTATCAACGATAGCAACAACCGGAATACCGAGTTTGTGTGCTTCAGCGATAGCGATTTTTTCTTTCTTAGGATCAACTACGAACATAGCAGCTGGGATATCTTTCATATCTTTGATACCGCCGAGATACTTTTCGAGTTTTTCAGCTTCGTTGTTTAAGTTTGAAACTTCTTTTTTAGGGAGAAGTTCGAATACGCCGTCTTCTTCCATTTTCTTAAGCTGTTTTAATCTTTCGATTCTCTTTTTGATAGTACCGAAGTTTGTAAGCATACCGCCGAGCCATCTAGCGTTAACATAGTACATGCCAACTCTTTCAGCTTCTTCTTTGATTGATTCCTGAGCCTGCTTCTTTGTACCTACAAAAAGGATTTCGCCGCCGTCTGCTGCGATGTCTCTTACGAAAGAATAAGCTTCTTCAACTTTTTTTGCAGTTTTCTGCAAGTCAATGATATAAATACCATTTCTTTCAGCAAAGATATACTCTGCCATTTTTGGGTTCCATCTTCTTGTCTGGTGACCGAAGTGAACACCTGCTTCTAACAATTGTTTCATAGAAATAACTGCCATTTTTACTACACCTCCGTGGTTATTTTCCTCCGCTTTTTCTTGTATTTCCGGTAGCCTTTATCAAGGACCACAACCGGTAGAAAAAAGCGTGCGTATTTTTCCGCCCAAATAGTATACCACAACTTTACATATAATGCAAGTATTTTTTTTGGAAAATTTTATTTTTTTACAAATAAAAATTCATATTGCCCAAAGTTATATAAAATTCGCGGTTTTTATGTGCCCAGGATGATGGG
Source organism: Clostridia bacterium (assembly GCA_045660065.1). Classification (GTDB taxonomy): domain Bacteria; phylum Bacillota; class Clostridia; order RGIG6154; family RGIG6154; genus RGIG2094. The sequence continues at coordinate 9,365 of JAZRDC010000128.1, read as the reverse complement.
GCAGCACTCTTGCTTATGAAATAAAGCGAGTTTCCCACAGGACTTGTATTATTGAGCGCACATTTTGCCGCAAGTATGCAGGCAGAAGATGGTGTTACATTGATTTTATCAGTGTGGGCAGGGGGGAACTGAGTGCCGTACTTGGTGTCAAATATTACCCCTTTGATTGTGTTCGGGAAAAGTTTCGATTTTGTGCGGTTAACAACTGTGGCTGCAACGCCGACTTTGGTTTTAAAGGGTTGAGAACCGCTTTCTATCTGCGTGATTTTTGCAAGATAAAGTATATCCTCCAAGTTATATGAAAAATCTTTGCATTTTTCAGGGACTGTGATATCTGGTGCGGTGATTTTTACAATATAATAAAAATTGTCCCACTCAATTTTATATCCAAGTGCCGCGCAGGTCGCCCTTACGGGAATAAATAACAGGTGATTTTCCATAACTGCACCATCACTTTTTTTGCCATCTATTATGCTGTAGTCTTTTTCACCATAATAAACAAAGGTATGCTTGTCTTTTGTAACTGTTGCTGCTTGTTCTTCGTGGTTCCAGGAAATGGACGCACCTATTGCATCGCAAAAAGCACGAAGTGGAATGTATGTTGAACCATTAACGGTGATTGGCTTTTGCACACACTTTATAAAGTTCCCGTTTATTTCAATGTCAGCAAAAATAGGATATCCGCCATACAAATCAATTGCAAAAACATTTATTGATGTAAGTAAAATGCTTATTATAAGCGCGAGAATTATAGTTTTTTTCACATTCTTCACCTCTTTTTGCAATAATACCACAAATTTTAAAAAAATGCAAATATGTATAAAAATTCCCCGGAAATAAATTTCGGGGGAATAAAACTACATATCTGTAAAATCTATTACCTGACATTTGGCATCACTTTCAAAGCAGGCTTCCATGATTTTCATTACACGCATAACCTGACTATGAGTAACAAGTTGAGTTTCTTTACCATCAATTGCTTTTGTGAAATTTCTGTAAAAATCGTGAACATCTGACGCAGGTTTGTCAATTGTGTAAGTATCAGTTGTAACACTGTCTCTTGGGGCCATAGTTTTGGTAAGACCTGCGGCTGTTTTCACGGGCAGAACATCATTCTCGTGCCAGTATTTACAATGAACAACTTTTGCATCTTCCTGCCAATTGGTGATAATTGCACTGCCATCTTTACCCTGCATATAAAATCTTGGCATATCAATAAAGTTATATGTACCAACTTCAACATAGGCTCTTGCACCGTCGTCAAAGGTAAGGTCAAGTTTGAACCCGTCGTCAACTTTGTCGTTTGTGATGTGGTCAAGTTTGCAATACACTTTTGTAATTTTTCCTTTTAAAATCATACAAATCTGATCTATTAAGTGAACACCCCAGTCAAGCACCATACCACCGCCATAGGCTTTCTGGCATCTCCAATCGCTTGGAATTCCGCGTGAACCGTGAATTCTTGATTCAATGTTGAAAATTCTGCCGATTTCACCGCTGTCGTGAATTTGTTTCATAGCAAGAAAGTCAACATCCCATCTTCTGTTCTGATGAACTGTGAAAAGTTTGCCTGATTTTTCTGCTGCATCAATCATTTCCTGCAAAACTTTACTCGACATAGTAACAGGTTTTTCACAAATAACATTTTTTCCTGCTTCTAAACATTTTACAACTATATTTCTATGTTGGTCATTGGGAATAGCGATAGTAACAAGGTCAATTTCCTTGTCATTTAAAACTTCTTCGAGGCTTTCATAAGCATAAATACCATTTGTCTTGGCAAGTTCTGCTTTTTTTGGATCAATATCATAAATGCCTTTTAAGTTTACAACATCACTTGTGAGAGCATGTTTTGTGTGCCAGCCACCCATTCCACCATATCCGATTACACATAAATTATGTTTCATAATTATCCCTCCAAAATTGCAATGCTCTGTAAACGTTTACAATGAGGATTATAGTATTTAAAAGAGGTTTTGTCAATACTTTTTTTGAAAAATATTTAATTTGTCACAAAAGTGTCAATACAGAGCATAAATGTATAAAAAAGCCTTCAAGATGAAGGCTTTTAAAATGAAGCATTTACGATATAAAGAATTTTAGTGCATAATAGGCGGGAAAAAGCATCCACAATGAACAAACCGAACCCGAAGGCGTATATAGATACGCCGAGTGGTGAAGTTTGTTCCATAGCAAAAATAAAAAAAGAAGAACCACTGTGTGGTTCTTCGAAAATACATTTTTGCGATGTGGGAATTTTTAACACCCAGAATCAATCGCTTGAGTATGGAAGTAATGCAATATGACGAGCTCTTTTAATAGCTTCTGTAAGCTGTCTCTGATGTTTTGCACAAGTTCCTGTAATTCTTCTTGGAAGAATCTTTGATCTTTCTGATACAAATCTTCTTAATTTAGCAGTATCTTTGTAGTCGATATGTTCAACTTTATCTGCACAGAACTGACAAACCTTTTTCTTAGGTTTTCTGTTTCTGTTAAATTTTTCTTTGTATTCTTTAACTTCTGACATTAGTTACACCTCCGTTTTAAAATGGTAAATCGTCGTCATCCGGCGAAATTTCGAAATCAGGACTCTTTGGCATTGCAGGTTGCTGCGGTGCAGCAGGTGCCTGTGTAGGGATAGGGGCTGAATAACTTGCGCCACCATTATCTCTTTTTCCTTCAGCAAAATAAACTTCATCTGCAACAACTTCTGTTACATAATGTTTTTTGCCTTCATTATCGTCCCATGTTCTTGTTTGAATACTGCCGCTCAAAGCCATGAGCTGACCTTTTGTGAAATATTTTGCAACAAACTCGGCTGTAGTACGCCATGCAACTATATTGATAAAGTCTGTCTGGCGCTGCTCGCCTTGGCGGGCATAGTTTCTGTCAACCGCAACTGTAAAAGTTGTAACGGCAACATTTGATGGTGTGTACTTAAGTTCAGGATCTCTTGTTAAGCGACCCATTAAAACAACTTTATTAAGCATTACACAACCTCCTCCGTTTCTTACAAAATTAGTCTTCCTGCTTGATTACGATGTATCTTAAGATGCCATCAGTAATTTTGTACTGTCTTGAAAGTTCTGCAGGGAAGTCTGGCTGAGCTGTAAACTCAACTAAAGTGTAGTAGCCTTCTGTTAAATCGTCGATAGGATAAGCGAGTCTTCTTTTACCCCAATCGTCAGCTTTAACGATTTCACCGTTTGCTGAAATTAACGATTTAAACTTTTCAACCAAGGCTGTAACCTGTTCTTCGCCTTTAGTTACATCTACGATAAAGATTGTTTCGTATTTGTTAGTTTTAACCATTATAAAACACCTCCTTCTGGACTATTGACCTACTCTGTCTGAGCAGGTAAGGATAAAACTGCCTAAATATTATAGTACAAAGTACTTTTTTTGTCAAGAGAATTTTTGAAAATTTTTTAAATTTAATCCAGTATTTTCAAAGCAACGGGATAAAGTGCCTCTGCCATACGGTAAGCGCCTAAATCACTTGGGTGTGAACAGTCAACCATACATGAGTCGCGGTCGGTTTCACCCAAAAGGTCGTAAGTGGGAACATATCCAACGCGTTTATCACCAAGGGCGGTTGCTTTTTCGTATGTTAAGCGGATTGTTTCTTCTCTTTCAGGATATGGCTCATAGTCGCATCCCGGTTTGTCGTACATAAGAATTGCTGCATCAGGATGGCTGTTTCTCAATCTTTCATAAATTGAAAAATGAGGAGGTAAAACTCTGTCTTTTTTGTCTTGATACATATTGTAGTCAAAGGCGAAAAGACAGGCATCAATAGAATTTATGTACTCAAGCATCGGCTCTTCGCAATTACCATTGCCTGAAAAACCAAGATTGATATAATCAAGGTTAAGTTTTCTTGCAAGAGTTGCTATATAGTCATTTCCCGGACGAGTAACACAAGCACCCTGAGTTATTGAACTGCCATAGAAAACCATAGGTTTTTTGTTTGCGTATGGTGGTGCAACATCTATAATTGAGCCGGGTTCTACACCAATGTATAATTCACATACTCCGCCATAGAGTGGGAAATAAACATCTATAACTCGTTTTTCGGAAGTGTTTGCTATTGCTTTTTTTTCTGCAAAATAAACTTTTTCATCACCGTCTCCGCTGAACACAACTTCAAAATCTTTGAACACAGGAGAATATCTTGCTCTGAAAAAATTGTCAGCATAGACTGAAAAACCGTGGCTTCCTGTTATAGACATATGAGGCATAGGGCTGTATGCAGGAAGTGATGCTTTAATTGCAATAAATTTTGAGTTTGTAACAAAACGGAGTCTGCCACCTGCGGTCATTCTTGCCAGATATGTAAGATTTGGAATGTCTTTTATAACTTCATCGGGAACGCGTATATAACGGCCGTTTTTTTCGTCATAATGAACTCCGTGGATTGAAAATCTTTTATCATGTGAACTTATCCATTGAATTTCTTCGCCACCTATTGAAGAAAACGCTAAATTCGGGTCAACTTTTGAGATATCCATATTCATTCTCCTTTGGTTATAAGAGTTTAAATTATTGTAGCATAGCAAGAGATTAATTGTCAACAAAAAGTAGTTGAAAAAAGCAGATGTTTTATGGTATACTAAAAGGTAGAAAGGATTTTAAATTATGAGAATTTTATTTATTGGTGATATTGTAGGTCGCCCGGGAAGGGAGTACCTTACAAATAATTTAGGAAGAATAAAAAGAGAATACAAAGCAGATGTCTGTATTGCCAATGGCGAAAATGCTTCCCACGGAAAAGGGATTACTTTAAACAGCGCAGAAACACTTAATATGTGTGGGGTTGATGTGATTACTTTAGGTAATCACTGGACAGGCAGGGATATGTCAACTGTGTTTGATGATTTTAAGTATATGGTACGTCCTGCAAACTTTCCTGCAAGTCATCCGGGAGAAGGTAGCGTTGTTTTTGATTGCGGCAGAGCAAGGGTTGGAGTTATAAATGTTCAGGGCAGGGTTTATATGGATCCGCTTGATTCACCGTTTGATGCGGCAGACAGAGAAATTAAAAAAATCAAAGATGATTGCGATTTGATTTTGGTTGATTTTCACGCAGAGGCTACAAGTGAAAAAGCGGCACTTGCTTATTATTTAGATGGAAAAGTTTGCGCAGTTGTAGGCACTCATACTCATGTTCAGACTGCTGATGAAAAGATTTTAAAAGGCGGTACTGCGTTTATTTCAGATGTTGGAATGACAGGGGTAGAAGACTCAATTTTAGGTGTAAAAAGCGAAATAATTGTTGACAGATTTGCCAGAGTCAAACCCGGAAGATTTGAACTTGCAGATGGGTTGGTTCAGTTTAACGGAGTAATTATTGATGCAGATGAAAAAACAGGCAAGGCAATTAACATAGAAAGGATAAATATAAGACCATGAAAAAGTTTTTTTGTCTTTTGATTGTATGTGTGCTTTTTCTTTGCAGTTGCGGAAAAGAAGAAAGTGTGCCTGTAAATGCCGATTTTGGTGGAACTCTTAAATTGTATGCTTTTGAAGATGATACGTTCAATCCTTTAAAAACCAGATATCAGACAAATGCGCAAATGTTTTCGTCTTTGATGCACAAAGGTCTGATGAAAACTTTGTCAAATTCCGAAACAGAGTGCGATCTTGCGGAAAGTTGCAGTTTTTCTGCTGATAAAATGCAGATTACCTTTAAACTGAAAGATGAAGTTTTTTCAGACGGAAGCAAAATTACAGGCAAAGATGTTGTAAATTCTCTTGATATGATAAAAGAAAGCAAAGAGAATATGTTTTATGTGATTTTTAATTTTGTTTCGGATTATTCTGCAAACGGGAACTCAGTTACAATCAAACTTAAAAGGCCTGACAGCGGTGTGCTTTGCTATATGAATTTTCCTGTTTTGAAAGAGGAAAACGGTGTGGTAATCGGTGCAGGTGCTTATAAATTTGCTGAGGGGCAAAGTGCAAACACAACCCTTTTGGCTGTTGATAGTCTGAAAACTAATTTTTCTTCTGTAAAAATTCTGTTATGCACAAAAGAAACCATGATAGAAAATGCCTTTTTAAATGATGAAGTGGATATTATAAATGCCGATTATTCAAATTTAGCAAGACTTCAGGGCAAAACGGGAATAAACTTAACGGAATATGTTTCAGATAATTTTACATATCTTGGAATTAATAATCAGAATGAAACTTTAAAAGACGTAAATGTGAGAAGAGCACTTGCATCTTTGATAGAAAAAAAAGAATTGACAGAAACCCTTATGGCGGGTTATGCAAAGGCGGTAAATTCTCCGTTTAAGCCAAATTCAGTCTACGGGGAATTGTATGGAGGAGAGTATTCCGATAAAGGTATGTTTGAAAAATACCTTGAAAATTCAGACTTTGCTCCAAATGATTTTGCTTTGAAAATACTCGTAAATGAGGAAAGTATTTCAAAAACAAAGACCGCTGAGTATCTTGCTAAAGTTTTTGAAGATGCAGGAATGTCAACAACCATAGAAAAAGTTGATTTTGATACATATGTTCAAAGAATTAATGAGGGCGAATATTCGTTGTTTGTTGGTGAAACTACCGTTGCATTAAATCAGGATTTTGAATTTCTTGCAGGTTTAGTTGGCTACGAAAATTCTGAAATGGATGAACTTTTTAACTCTTTCAGGGAAGAGACAGAACTTGGAAAGAAAAAGCAGACAGCGGGAAAAATTGCAAAAATGTTTGTTGATGAACTTCCTGTAATCAGTCTTTACTACCAGAAAAATACTTTGCTTACAGATGGTGAAATTGACGGAGAATTCAAACCAATGCAGACAAATATCATAGGTGATATATCCGCTCTTAAAATCAAAAAGTAATTTTTAAAACCTCTCTTAAATATAATTACAAGTGTAATTTGTACTTTAAGAGGGGGATTTTTTTGAAAAAAACAAAATGGATTACATCGCTTGCGGCTTTTTGTATTATGTCGGTTATGTGTGTTCAGTTTGCAGGCTATAACGCAAAACAAAAATATATTGAAGTTTCAAATGGGTTTTCAATTCCTGTGGGAAATTACATTCTTTCAGCATCAGAGTATGATGTTGACGGAGACGGCAAAGGAGACAAAATATATGTATTTGGTGAAAAGAAAAACACTTCATCCGATTATGCCGAAAGAATAAATTTAGCAGTTGTTTATGCCAAAAACGGGTTTGTGAAAAAAACCAATGTTTCTCATATCAAAGGTTATGTAGGCGGTGTGGAGGTATGCGATTTTACGGGAAATAAAAACAAAGATGTACTTTTAAAAACTTTTACCGACGAGCAAAAAAGTGTAGTGTCTGCTTTTGTTGCAGATTTCGGGCAGGATATACCTAAAAATATTATGGCAGATTCAAGGGGGATAAGTCCGTCTTTTTCTTTTTCAGATGGGTTTGTGATTAATTGCAGTTTAGCAAATGGTCAGAATTTTTCAGTAAACCTTGAAAACAGAAAAGAAATCCTGGCTGAAAAAGGATTTTTTGATGCTTCGGGGAAGGTGTTGGCAAATGAAAAAGTATACGCAAAGCCTTTTTATGAAGTAAATGCTTTGGATTATGATAAAGACTCAAAATATGAACTTGAAGGAAAACAAAAAGTGGTTGCAGGCATCGACGAAACCGAACTTTTTAAAATTTGTTCGGTTCAGAAATTTTCAGGAAAAAGATGGGATATAACAAAAATAGAAGTTAAATATTAAAAAAATCCGATTTAAAAATCGGATTTTTTTAATTATTTTCCCAGTTTTCTTTTTCTTCTTCAGTCAACGGAATTAATTCTTCAGCAGGATATTTGCTATCCACTCCTCCGATACCGTGGAGAAAATACTGACCTTTTTTGGTTACATAAAGTTTTTCTTCAAAACCGTCAGTATCACCGAAATTGCCATAAGCCTTTGATGTTAGTAACTCTGCTGTTTCTGTATTATAAGTGATTTTTTTAATAATTTTTTTCATAAAATATCGACCTCCTTATGTATATTATACTCGAAAAGGCGGCTTTTAACAATAGTTTTTTGTCGAATAATAAAAAAAGTGTAAAAATTAGAAAATATCGCCAAAAACCCTTTTTATTTTTAAAGTTTTGTGTTATAATATAAAATAAGAAGAAATTTATTTTAATATGAGGTGATATTATGGGATTATTTCAAAGCATATTTGGAACATACAGCTCCAGGGAAATAAAAAGAATAATGCCACTTGTAAATAAAGTTTTAGACCTTGAAGATGAGTTTAAAAATCTTACAGACGAACAACTTAAGGCAAAAACTGCAGAGTTTAAAGAAAGATATAAAAGTGGTGAAAGTTTAGATGATTTGCTCCCCGAAGCATTTGCAACGGTAAGAGAAGCATCAAGCAGAGTTTTGGGAATGCGTCATTTCCCTGTTCAGATTATGGGTGGCATCATTCTTCATCAGGGAAGAATTGCCGAAATGAAAACAGGTGAAGGTAAAACTTTGGTTTCAACACTTCCTGCATATCTTAACGCAATTTCAGGAGACGGTGTGCATATTGTAACTGTTAACGATTACTTAGCAAAGCGTGACAGTGAATGGATGGGCAAGGTTTATACTTTCTTAGGTCTTACAGTAGGTCTTGTAGTTCACTCCGTTGTTGGCGATGCAAAGAAAGCAGCATATGATGCAGACATCACATATGGTACAAACAACGAGTTTGGTTTTGACTACCTGAGAGATAATATGGTTATTTACAAGCAAGATATGGTTCAGCGTGGACACAACTTTGCAATTGTGGACGAAGTTGACTCTATTTTGATTGACGAAGCAAGAACTCCGCTTATTATATCAGGTATGGGTGATGAGTCAACAAAACTCTATCAGTTGGCTGACGCCTTCGCAAAAAGACTTACAAAAAAAGTTATAAAAGAAGAAGATAAAAAGGTTTTAGATGAGTCTGACGATGCTGACTATATCATAGATGAAAAGGCAAAATCGGTTAATCTCACACCAAGAGGAATACAAAAAGCAGAATCGGCTTTTGGTATTGAAAACTTGTCTGACCCTGAAAATATGACAATTTCACATCATATCAATCAGGCACTCCGCGCAAACGGAATTATGAAAGCAGACAAAGATTATATCGTATCAAATGATGGCGAAATCTTGATTGTTGACGAGTTTACAGGCCGTATTATGATGGGGCGACGTTACAGCGAGGGACTTCACCAGGCAATTGAAGTAAAGGAAGGTGTAAAGCTCGGCAAGGAAAACAAGACTCTTGCAACGGTTACACTCCAGAACTTCTTCCGTCTTTACAGAAAGCTTTCGGGTATGACAGGTACTGCTATGACCGAAAGTGAGGAATTCAAGGAAATCTATGCTCTTGATA
>JAZRDC010000127.1:0-19713 GCA_045660065.1 Clostridia bacterium | reverse complement strand
TGTCAATAGGTACAAAGGCAAGAGCGTTTAAATCGATATCTGAAAATTCTTTATTTAAATAGTAATGGTATGCCGCAGCGCCAATCATTGCGGCATTGTCTGTGCAATAAATTGGTTCAGGGCAGAAAAATTCCATTTTTTCTTTTTGTGCACGGTTTTTAAAGCTTTCACGGAGCTTTGAGTTAGAGGCAACACCACCTGCTAAGCACACCTGATTTACACCAACTTGTTTTGCTCCCAAAAATGTGTTGTCTGTTAAAATTTCAACAACTGTGTCCTGAAAACTCATTGCCACATCACCCACATTTATTTCCTCGCCTTTTTGCTGTGCATTATGGCAATAGTTTATAATAGCCGTTTTTATGCCGCTGAAGGAAAAATCAAGAGTTTCTTCATGGAATTTAGGCTTTGTGATTTTAATTCGGTTTTTGCCCGTTTTTGCGGCTTTATCGATGTTAGGTCCGCCCGGATAACCAAGTCCTAAAACACGAGCCACTTTATCAAAGGCTTCTCCTGCCGCATCGTCTCTTGTTTTTCCTAAAACTTCATATTTTCTGTAATCTTCTACATATATAATATGACTGTGTCCGCCTGATGCAACCAAAGATACAAATGGCGGTTTTAAGCCGTTTAAATAATTTGCGCAAATATGACCCTCAATATGATGCACCGCAATCAAAGGTTTATTTGCACCATATGCAAAGGCTTTTGCATATGAAAGCCCTACCAAAAGTGAACCGATTAACCCCGGTGCGTAAGTTACCGCAACTGCGTCAATATCGTCCATTGTGCAGTTTGCCACCTCTAATGCTTCTTTTACCACGCCGTCAATTACCTCTGCGTGAAGGCGTGATGCAACTTCAGGTACCACTCCTCCGTATTTTTTATGAAGGTCTGCCTGAGAATTTATTATATTTGATAATACTTTTGTTCCGTCTTCTACAACTGCTGCTGCAGTTTCATCGCAGGAACTTTCAATTGCAAGTATTTTAACCAACCTGTTCTATCTCCTTTGTCATTAATAGCGCATCTTCTTTGTCGCTATAATACTTTGGTCTTAATCCAACTCTTTCAAATCCATACTTTTCATACATTGAAATTGCCGCATTATTGCTGACTCTTACTTCCAATGTTATTGAATACACATCTGTATCTATGCAATGCTCAATCATTTTATCCATTAAAGCCGAGGCAATTCCCTTTTGCCTGAAAGATGGATGCACTGCGATATTTGTAATCTGCCCTTCACCAAATGTCCACCAGTATCCGCAGTATCCTATAACTTCCCCCTCTGAAATTGCTACAAAATAAAAGGCAATTGGGTTGTCAAGTTCGCTTTCAAAGGATTTTAATGACCACGGCGATTCAAAGCACAAATCATCAACATTTTTTATTCCTGATACGTGCTCTTTTGTCATTGGTACAATTTCAAAGTTCATATTATACCTCCCTGACCTGTCCGCCTGCCGCTTTAAGCAAACGATTGCAAAGTGCAAAACCGATGCCATCTGATTTTGGCATTATGGCATACATTGTTTCAACATTAAGTTCATCGAATTTGCGAAGACAGTCAAACAAAAGTCTGCTTCCCTCTTCCGATTTATAAATACTTCCCAAAGAAAACTCTGTTTTATTGCCGATTGGGTATTCATCAAATGTAAGAACACCTGAATCGGGATAATTTTTCATAAATTCTTTGATATTTTCAAAACTGCCTTCTAAAACCACAAGATTTCCTTTAGGTGCGTAGTGTTTATATTTCATTCCGGGGCTTTTGGGTTTTTCAACAGAAGTTTTATCTATAAGATGTCTGTCGTAACTTACCTTAATCCCAAGTTTTTCAACATCTTCAAATGTAACTCCGCCCGGTCTTAAAATAATCGCCTCATTGCCTGTTACATCAATTACCGTTGATTCCAAACCTACCTGACAGTTTCCGCCATCGATTATCATATCAATTTTTCCGTTTAAATCTTCCAAAACGTGATTTGCCTTTGTAGGACTTGGTCTTCCTGATGAATTGGCTGATGGTGCCGCAACAGGTGTGCCTGCTTTTTCAATCAATTTTCTTGCAATTTCACTTTCGGGAAGTCTTACCGCAACGGTATCAAGTCCGCCTGACACTACATCGGATACAACATCTTTTTTCTTAAGCACAAGTGTCATTGGTCCCGGCCAGAAATTTGCCATTAATTCTTTTGCAACAGGAGTTATTTCTGTTACAAGTTTTTCTAAATCTTCTTCTTTTGCAATATGTAAAATAAGCGGATTGTCTGACGGTCTTCCCTTTGCTACATAAATCTTTTTAACTGCATTTGTATTTAATCCATCTGCCCCAAGACCATAAACTGTTTCTGTAGGAAACGCAACAAGTCCGCCGTTATTAATAATATCGGCGGCTTTTTTTAAAATACTATCGCTGTTTAAATCGTCATATTTTAAAAACTCTGTTGTCATTTACTTCAAACCTCTCAATAATTGTCCTTTAAACCTAAAGAATCGTCATCTTCAATCCAACTGTCTACTTTATACACTCTGTAATTTTCTTTGTCGTCTCTTATGTATACAGTTTCAATTCCTGCGTTGATTATCATACGCTTACACATTGAACATGGCATTGCATTTTCAACCAATGTTCCGTCTTCTTTTTCTTTGCCCACAAGATACAAAGCCGCACCAATCATTTCGCTTCTTGCGGCGCTTATGATTGCGTTTGCTTCTGCGTGAACAGAGCGGCAAAGTTCATATCTTGTACCTCTCGGAACGTTGAGTTTTTGTCTTATGCACTCACCCATATCAATACAGTTTTGTCTGCCTCTTGGTGCTCCAACATAACCAGTTGAAACAATTTCATCATTTTTTACAATGATTGCACCGAAATTACGTCTAAGGCAAGTTCCTCTTTCCAAAACTGTTTCTGCAATATCCAAGTAGTAATTTACTTTATCGCGTCTTTCCATATCATCCACCTCAATCGTTTCCTGTATATGCTTTTAAAACATAATCAGGAGCTATCCCTTTTTCATTTTTATATAAATAATTTTTTTCTGCAATGTAACCAACTGCAACAGCACTGTTTACGCAATAAAGTTCATCTGCAAAAATTGCGTTTTCACCAAGTTGAGATACAATATACTCTCTGTGCTGGTTTATGCAGTCTCCCGTAAACAAAACTTTTTTGTTTAAAACTGCAAGTTGACATATAATGTTTTTGATATTCTGACAATCAGGCTTATAGATTTCTTCAGTTTGCGCACTTTTTTTATAAACTGCATAATAAGCCTGTTCGCGCCTTGCATCTATTAAAGGGCATACCAAAATGCCATAATTCAAAAAAGGAAGAGCCATAGCCTCTAAAGTTGAAACTCCCACCGCAGGTTTGTTCATAGAGTCTGCAAACCCTTTTACTGCGGCAATTCCTACACGAAGACCTGTAAACGATCCCGGTCCGTGAGCGGCTGCGAATAAATCGATATCACTCATTTTAAGTTCAAGTTGATCTAATAAATCTTTCATTACCACCATAATTTTCTGAGAATGAGGTTTTTTAAGATTTAGTGTCATCACTCCGAGCATTTTTCCATCTTCTACAACTGCAACCGATGCTGCCGCTGTTGCTGTGTCAAGCGCAAGTGTTTTCAATTTATTCACTCTCCTTTATTGTAACATTTCTCATTTCGCCTTCATACTTAATTTCTACCATATAGTATTTATCAAGCAGAGGAAGTGCAATATCAGGCCATTCTATAACGCAAACTCCGCCTGAAAAAAGATAATTATCAAAGTCTATACTCATTAAATCATTTTCTGATGAAAGTCTGTATAAATCAAAATGGTAAAGGGGAATTTTCCCACCATAGTCGTGCACAATGGAAAAGGTAGGGCTTACAGGTTCATACTCTGTTCCAAGTGCTTTTGCTATACCTTTTGTAAATGTTGTTTTCCCTGCACCTAAATCCCCTATCAGGCAAACAACATCTCCGCTTTTTAATTTTTCTCCAAATTCAAAGCCCAAAGAAACGGTTTCTTCTGCGCTTTTGCACAACTTTTCCATAATTTGTCCTTTTTAATAAGTATATTTTCGTTTAATTATAGCATTTTGATATAAAAAAGTCAAGTTTTGAGCCATATAGTGCGAAAAAAATATGAATATTTTACCCAAAAAATGTATATAATTCGTAACATAAACCAATTTTTTATTAAAAAAACTTGACAAATTGTTAAAAAAGTGTTACAATCTATCAAGTCCAAAGTAAAAAGCAGCGGCAAATGGCTCAAAATTGCGATTTTTGTCATTTTAATACCGAGTATTTGCTTAAACGATTTGGAGGTACGTATGTTTTTTAAATCTAAAAAGATGATTGCAAGAATTGCTGTTTCATTGGTTCTTATCACAATCATCGCACCGTTTGTTTCCGCATATACGGCAAATCCTGCCGATGAAATGAAAATATGCGTTTTAGACGGCGAAAAACTTTCAGACTTAAACTACAAAGGTAACGACCCATATAAAGAAATTGACAAAAATTATTTTAATTATAACGGTTACGCCCTTACAGGCGATGACTACATCAAGCAGAGTTTTAACAATGAAACAAACACACTTACATTTGAACTTGTAAGAGTAAAAATTGAAACTGTTACAGAAAACGAAGTAATTGACAGAGGCACTATTACCACTTACAACTCTGAAATGGAAAAAGGCACTTCAAAAGTTGTCCGTGAAGGTAATGACGGTGTTAAAACTTCAACTTACACAGTAAGATATGAAAATGGTGTTGAAACATCAAAAGTTTTAACTTCAGAAATCATTGACAAAAAACCTGTTGATAAAATTGTTGAACAGGGTACAAAAGTAGTTACTGTTTTTAATAAGACAGGTTCTGCCGTTACAGGTTCTACTATTGTAACTTCAGGCGGAAAAGAACTTACTTTCAGAAATGTTATTACTGCATCTGCTACCGCTTATGACCTTTCATATGAAAGTTGCGGAAAACGCCCCGGAGACAGAGGCTACGGCATTACTGCATCAGGAATGCAGGCTCGTTACGGAGTTGTAGCAGTTGACCCAAGAGTTATCCCTCTCGGCACAAGACTTTATATCGAGGCTGCTGACGGCAGTTGGGTATATGGTGAAGCAATCGCAGGTGATACAGGCGGGGCTATCAAAGGTAACAAAGTTGACCTTTTCTTTAGTTCACGCTCTGAATGTATGGCATTTGGCAGAAGAACAGCAAAAATTTATATTCTGGACTAATAGATTATGCAAAAATTTATAATTGGCGAAAATGACGCTAATCAAAGACTTGACAAGTATTTAACAAAAATGTTCCCTAATCTTCCCCAGTCTATGATGTATAAAGCCATCAGAAAAAAAGATATCAAACTCAACAAAAAGCGTTGTGAGATTTCTTCAAGACTGTGCGTCGGAGACGAACTGGAACTATATATTAAAGATGAATTTTTGGAAACCAAACAGAGTAAACATTCGATTTACTCTGTTGTTCCTGTTTTAAGCATTTTATACGAAGACAAAAACATTCTTCTTGTTGATAAAAAACCGGGAATAAGCGTTCATTCTGACTTGACAGAAGATAAAAACGACGATCTTATTACTCAGATTCAGGCATATCTTCTTTTAAAAGGTGAATACAATCCAAAAGATAAAAGTTCATTCACCCCTGCCCTTTGCAACAGAATTGATAAAAATACAGGCGGAATTGTAATTGCGGCAAAAAATGCAACAGCACTCCGAACAATAAATGAAAAGATTAAAAACAGAGAAATTTCAAAAAAATATCTTTGTATTGTGCATGGCTCACTTGAGAAAAAAAGCGCTACAATGAATGCTTATCACATTAAAAACAGCAAATTAAATCGTGCTTTTATTTTTGACGAACCCCAGGAGGGTGCAAGAAAAATCTCAACAAAATACAGGGTTTTAAAGGAAAAAGACGGACTTTCATTAGTTGAGGTTGATTTGCTCACAGGAAGAACTCATCAGATAAGAGCGCACTTTGCATACATAGGACATCCTTTGGCGGGTGATACCAAGTATGGCACAAACAAACAAAATCAGCACCTGAAGTATAAACATCAGGCGCTGTACTCATACAAAATTAAATTTAATTTTACCACATCTTCTCCCCTTGATTACTTGAAGGGAAAAGAATTTACAGTTGAAAAGGTTGATTTTGCAGAAGATTTTTAAAGGTTTTCAAGTGCTTTTTCAACAGTTTCTTTATCAAGATCAGACAAATTAGAAAATTTCTGCAAAAGGGCTTTTTCAAAAAGTTCTTTTGCTTTTTCTTTATCGCCTTTTTTCAAGACAACAAGTCCATAATTATAATACCCTTCCGGAAATGACGGAGGATTTTTTTTGCTATGCATAGACTCATATATTTCTTCCGCTTTATCGTAATCTTCGTTTAAGTAATAACTATATGCAAGATTATCGCAGATAACCATATCGTCCGGTGCAAAATCATAGGCCTCCAAGTTAAATTCAAGAGCCTTTTCCTTCTGACCGTCTAAAACATAAAAATACCCAAGGTTTCCGTAAACAACGGTATTTTTATATTCTTTTATGATTTCTTCGGTAATTTTGATAGCCTCGCTTAAATTTCCCTCTTTCCAGAGCAAAAGAGCATAATTTTGCTTAACCTGAACCTTTGTATCTTTTGAGGATTTTTTTATATCTTTTTCAAAGGGGAAAATATATTCATCAAAAACACTTCTTGCCTCTTTGAAACGCCCATGTTTCATAAGATAAAAAGCATAAAACACTTTCATTTCAATATTTGGCTTTTTTTTCATAAGTTTTGATAAAATTTCAAGACCTTTTATCTCATTGCCAATATTCATCTGAATTCTTGCTTTACGATAAAGGGATTTTTCAAACATTTAACTACCTCTTTTCAAGTCCTAAAATAAATTCGCACAAATCTCTTGTTGCATAGGGTTTTCCGATATATTTAATACCCTCAGGAAGATTTTTGATTTTCCATTCGTTGTTAAAAAGCTGATAAATTGCCTCGTCAACGGGATATGTGGAAGTTACAAGTTGTGCCATACCGTTGTTAAGCAGAAATTCTACATTTCTGTCTTCCTGGCCCGGAATAGGATTTATCAGAATAAGTGGCATACCTTTTGCCAATCCCTCTGAAACTGTAAGTCCGCCGGGTTTTGTGATAACGCAATCAGATGCATCCATTAACACATCAACATTGTTTGCATACCCGAAGCACAAGATGTTTTTTCGTGTAATAAGGCTGTCAACTCTGTTTTTTAAAGTTTTGTTATTCCCACAAACAACAATCATCTGAAAATCAATATCTAAAGCGTCAAGTTCTTTAATTCTTTTTAAAACTTTGCCAAAACCCATAGAGCCGCTCATTACAAGCACAGTATCTTTATCTTCCAGTCCCAGAAGTTTTCTTGCTTCTGATTTTGGCATTTTTTCGGCAAAACTTTCGTCTATTGGTATACCGAAAGGCTTGATTTTTTCTAAAGACATTTCTTTTTTTGTCGCCTGAAAGTTTAAAAGTTCAGAAGCCGTAACATAGTAATCCATATTTGTTTCATTCCAGAAAGGATGAATTGTATAGTCGGTAATAATGCCGATTGTGGTGATTTTTTCAAGCAATTCGTCGCTTAAAGCATCTGTCAGTTGTGCTGCAAACACATGGGTCGAAACAATCACATCAGGATTTATGGCACGGACATATTTCTCAAATTTAATTCTCATTACGCTGTTTGCGGCTTTGAACATATTAAATTTATCATATGCGGCGCTTTTTTCGGCAAAACGATAAAATTTACCGTATACATTAGGCGCATATTTCGTTGATGCAAGATATCCTTTTTCAACTCCGCCACCTATTACTTTACTGACATACTTATACACATCAAGCATTCTCGCCTGATGTCCACGCTCTGACAAATATTTTTCTATTGCCCTGCCCGTTGACATATGACCGCCACCGGTAGGAACTGTAAGAATCAATACTTTCATTTTCTCACCTTTATTTTATTTTTTCCGCAATCATACGATTGATTTTTTCACGGACTCTCAGCATTTCGTCTTCACTGTGAGTACATCTTTCAAGTGTTACAGGCTCGCCGAGTTCTTCTTCTATTGCCGCAACAACTTCTTCATGAGAATAGTATTTTTCGCAAAGTTGCATTGCCCTGATATCCTGCATTGCTTCTTCCATTGTCATAATACGGATTGATTCAAGAGCATCTCCCTTTGAATCAGGATATACCATAAATGTATCACCTGCGCAAACCCAATCCTCACCGCCTAAATCCATATAAGGATTTATAGCATCTCCTGATGCACGGTTGTTATAATAATTATATCCCCAATGAAGGAACCCTTGTAAGTTGTACTTGTAAATTTGCATACCAAGTGAACGGGTACGCCATGATGGCATTGACAAATAGCAGTTTGAATAACCAATAACCTGATTGCAGGCATAATAAATCCAAAGTTCACCAATTCCTTTTTCAATAAAAGGATATGCGTGTGAAGTGCAAGGTACAGGAATTTCCACTGCCCCTGATTCGTAAAATTCAATATTTGAAAGTGCGTCCATTACAGGATATCCTTTTATAATATCAGCAATTGCTTCTTTCATTTTTATATACTTATCAAGGGTTTTCTCATTAGGCTCGTCTGCAATATGGAAGTAGCATCTTTTGTCATCTCCGCGATTTTTAAGATGCTGAAGCATTTCGGTAAGCATCTGACGCAAAAAGCCTATGTATTCATCAGAAAGTGCCAGAGTATCCCACCCGAAAAGAAGTTTATACTCGCCATCTACAGTTGCATAAACTTTTGCAGAATGTTGAATATCCTGATGAAAGAAATGCGAAATTTCAATATATTTTATACCCACTCTGTCAACCATATCTATCCATCTGTCAAGAAGCGAGAAATCAAATGAATATTCTCCGTTATTAACTTCCACCTGAACAAGTTGGCAAGGTTTTCTTAAATATGGCGGAACAACATTGAGCGCAGGTGTAAAAACAGGTGTGTAAATCATATTTCTGCCACGAGCAGCATATCCTTTAAGGTGTTTTTCTACAATCTCAAAATGTCTGTCCGACCAGGCTTCAATATCATAATATGATGCAAGGCAATCAGGATAAAACCACTGGGTGAACAATGTTTTCTGTTCCGGCAAAACTGCAGGAATTAAATCAATTTCAAACTCATTTTCTGAAATTGGTGGCTGATTTTCAAAAACAAGACTTTTAGTATCACCCACACTTGCACTTGAAAGATAAAGTGAAAACTTAAGTTTTCCGTCGCCTTTAAAATCTTTTGGAATGTCTACTTCAAACCATAATGAGCGGAGTTTATCTTTACCTATAACTACCTGCCCGTTATAACGAAGTGGAGTTAAAATATCAGGATAAATTCCGGGTGTTGTTCTTACATACTGTGAATCGTATCCCCAATATTCATGTGTAGGATGGTCAACGGGAACATTTCTCACATCTCGAATTGTGATATATGGCGCAAGATCTCCTTCTAATTTATAAGAACAAATGGGACGACTCGGTAAGTCTCCATCTCCTTCATCTACATATAACAACTGAAATGAATACTTTTCTCCTAAAAGTGCAGAGCCTTTTTTAAACTCCGCAAAAGAATCAATACTGTCATCAATAAAAGCCTTGATTTGTGATGATACAATTTTTGTTTTTAACATATCTGTTCCTCCAATAATAATTTAATGGTTTTTGATTTCAATCTGACACATAGCCATTGCAGAGAGTGCATTATTATGGCTTTGGGGTGTTACCCCTGCACAACAGGATGCATCAACTAAAACTTTAACCTCAGGCAAAAATGCCTTTATTAACATAGCATTTGATATAACGCAGATATCGGTGCAAAGTCCGATAAGTTCCACTTCTGTATAATCTTTCGATGCCACATATTCTGCAAGTTCAACACTGCCGAAAGTGGGCTTTTCAAATATTCGTCTGGCTTTAGCCAAATCTTTAAGGTTTTCATCAAGTTCCCAACCAGGTGTACCCTTTATGCAATGCTCAACAGGGAGATTTTTTCCTTCCTGGGTATGTAAATATATTTCAGAATGAGTATCTAATGTAAATACCACATCACCGTCAAAATTTTCTATTTTTTCTTTTACATTTCCAACTATTTTCTGAGCCTCTGAAGTTCCAAGTGCTCCGTCAATAAAGTCTTTTTGCATATCTACTACAACTAATAATTTTTGCATTTTCTGATACTACCTTTCAAAATTCTAAAGTATAACATTTATTATAACATTGCAGAAAATCCTACAACCAGCGGCATAGTGATAATTGACAAAAGAGTTGTAACTGACACCATGGTTGCCGACAGTGATGTGTCTCCGCCAAATTTTTCCGAAAACATTGTTGTTGCCGCAGCAACAGGGGCAGATGCCGCAATGGTACACGCCACCATAATATCACCTGTAATACCACAAAGCCAAAGACCTAAAATCATTAAAAGTGGAAACACAATAAGTCTTAATATAATCGCCACATACGCCGACAATCCTTTAATTTTAAAACTTGCCCCCGCAAGATGATATCCTACTATAATCATTGGAATTGGTGTATTTAAAGCCGCAAGATGCTTCATTGGTTCAATTATGGAAAAAGGAATTGATATTGAGCAAACAAAAAATACTATTCCCGCAACTGTACCCATAACACCGGGGTTTATTACAATTTTTTTAAGCGATATACTTTTTATATTTCCGCTCATTACAACAACTCCGTATGTCCACAGTACTATCTGAAAAACGGTAACATATGTAGCACCGTAAAACACCCCTGTTTCGCCCAGCATCGCTTGTTGAAGCGGCAATGACATATATCCGCAGTTTGAAAAAACAGCCCCGAATCTTAGTGTTTTTTCAACTCGACTATCACGGTCTTTTACTAAAAGATGTGACATAAGAATATTTAAAGCAAAAGATAAAAATGCTGCCGCAAGAGTTATTGCAAGACCAACCAACATTTGGCTGTCAAATTCTCTTTGGTAAGAGTTTATTATAACGCAAGGTGTTACAATATACAAAACAAAGTTTGTCATATCTTTTATTGATTCAGATTTTAACATTTTTGTTTTGTTGCTCATATACCCTACTGCTATAAGGATAAACAAAACCAACACATTACTTCCAACTGTTAACATATTTTCAAGCATTTTTCCTTCTTCCTTTCTGCCATTTTTTTAATTATACAACTTTTTTATAAAAGTTACAAGTATTACACACATTTTTGTAACACATATTTTTTTTGCACATAAGATATATCGAAAAGGAGGTAGTTTTAATGTCATTATTAGGTGGTTTTGATCAGGACACAATCTTGTGGTTCATTATTCTGTTTTTGCTTCTCTTCTGGTGTGGAAACGGATGCGAAAAGAATATGGGACGCGGTTGCTAATTAATTTTTGGAGGTAAATTTATGTCAGACTTATCATGCTGCAACGGTTACAATAACGGAGTTGATTCCTGGATCTGGATTATTATTGCAATAATCGTAATTTGCTGGCTCACAGGCGGAAACAACAACAACTCTAACATATTTGGTGGCGGTTGCTGCTAACATTTCAAAACAGGGCAAAGCATTGTCTTTGCCCTGTTTTTATTGTGCCATTTGTATAAAATTTAAGATTTATTTGTGCAAAATGACGAAAAAAATCTAAAAGGATAAAAAGGAAAGACATATATGCATATAGAAAACACAAGTTATATTGCACTTTGAGTGCACACAATAAAACTACTAAAGGAGTGATTTTTTTGAAAGCGTACGAAAAACAAGATATCAGAAATGTATGCGTATTAGGACATGGAGGTGTGGGTAAGACTTCTTTAACAGAGGCTATGTTATTTTTAGGTCAGGGTAGCGATCGTTTGGGCAAAATCGCAGATGGCAATACTTCATCTGACTATGATGTTGAAGAAGTCAAGAGAAAAATTTCTATTTATACAACAGTTCAGCCCCTTGAATGGAAAAACAAAAAAATCAATATTTTAGATACTCCCGGATTCTTTGATTTTGAAGGCGAAGTTTTACAGGCAGCAAGAGTTTCGGATGCTGCAATTATCGTTGCAACTGCAAAAACCGGCGTTCAGGTCGGAACAGAACTTGCATGGAAAATCGCAAATAAGAGAGATATTCCCAAGATTATATTTATCAGCAAAATGGAAGAAGAATATGCTGACTACAATAAAGTTTTAGACGGACTTAAAAATTCTTTTGGAAAAACCATAGCACCTTTCTATGTTCCTATGTATGATGGAGATAAATTCTGCGGCTATGTTAATGTTATAAAAATGGAAGCAAGAAAATTCGAAGGAGACAAGATTGTTGATATTCCTGTTCCTGAAGAGCTTCTTGGCACAGTTGCTCCTGCAAGAGAAATGATTATTGAAGCTGTTGCAGAAACAAGCGAAGAACTTATGAACAAATACTTCGACGGTGAGGAATTTACCAACGAAGAAATCCAGAAGGCTATCAAGCAAGGTATGAAAGAAAATTCAATTACTCCTGTACTTTGCGGCTCAGCATTTACTGCCGCAAGTATCAGAAAACTTTTGGATGCAGTTATTGAATACTTCCCATCTCCTGATGAAGCCGAAGTTGAATATGCAGCAAAAGTTGACACAAGAGATTCCCTTGAAATTGCCTGCGATGAAAATGCCCCACTTTCAGCTATCGTATTTAAAACAATCGCAGACCCATTCGTTGGCAAACTTTCATTTGTCAAAGTTTGCTCAGGTGTGTTAAAGGCCGATTCAACCGTATTTAATCCTGACAGACAGATTGCTGAAAAAGTCGGCAAAATTTACTATATGCGCGGCAAAAAGCAGATTGAAACAGATGCAATTACTGCAGGCGACATCGGTGCAATTCCAAAACTTACCCAGACAAAAACAGGTGATACTTTATGCTCACAGTCATATCAGGTTCTTTTAGATAAAATTGACTTCCCTGTTCCTCAACTTACTTTGGCAATTTTGCCTAAAGAAAAGGGTGATGAAGAAAAAATCAGTCAGGGTCTTGCAAAAATAAGAGAAGAAGATCAGACATTAAAAATTGTTACAAACTCAGAAACAAAACAAACCTTAATCAGCGGTATGGGCGATTCTCACCTTGATATTATCGTTAACAAATTGAAAGATAAATTCAAAGTTTCAGTTAACTTGGAAGAGCCAAAAGTTGCTTATCGTGAAGCAATCAGAAAGCGTGTTGAAGTTGAAGGAAAACATAAGAAACAATCAGGCGGACACGGTCAGTACGGACATGTTAAAATCGCTTTTGAACCTTGCGAAAGTTCAGAACTTGTGTTTGAAGAAAAAATCTTCGGCGGAAGCGTTCCTAAAAACTACTTCCCTGCTGTTGAGAAAGGCTTGTTAGAATCTTGTGCTCACGGCGTTATCGCAGGTTGCCCTGTTGTAAACTTAAAGGCAACACTTTTAGATGGTTCATACCACCCTGTTGATTCATCTGAAATGGCATTTAAGATGGCTGCAAACCTTGCATTCAAAAACGGTATTGCTCAGGCGAACCCTGTTTTACTTGAGCCTGTGAACAAAATTGAGGTTTATATTCCTTCTTCATATTTGGGCGATGTTATCGGCGATATCAACAAACGTCGTGGCAGAGTTTTGGGTATGAATCCTCAGGGCGACGGAATTGAACAGGTAGTTGCAGAAGTTCCTGCAGCAGAGCTTGCAAAATATGCAATTGACCTTCGCTCAATGACTCAGGCAAGAGGAAGATTCACACAAGAATTTGTACGCTACGAAGAAGCGCCACCGAATGTTACACAGAAAGTAACTGAAGAATATAAGAAAAACCATCAGGAATAATATTACATAAAAAAACAATCCATCCGCTATTAGGATGGATTGTTTTTTATAATTTTATTTTTCTGAAGGTTGATGGTGATATATTGTAATGCTTTTTGAAAAAATTACTGAAATAATACTCATTTTCAAAACCAAGACTATCAGAAATTTCTTTTATTTGCAAATTGCTTTCAATAAGTAATTTTTTCGCTTTTTTCATACGCAGAGCATTAACATACTCCGAAGGTGTCAACCCCGTATACGCCTTAAATCTCCTGAAAAACTGAGCATAGGAAAGCCCTGAATCTTTTGCATACTTGGTAAATGGCAGATTTTCAGTTAACCTGCTTTGTATTTTCCGCACAATTTCCTGCATTAAAGTATCATTCTTGTTAGTATTTTCTGAATGTGTTCCATTTTCCAAAACATATTGATTAATTATATCAAAAAACAAATGTGTTTTTCGTTCTGTTTCATTAGAAGATGGCAAATCATCTATCCGATTTAAAAGTTTTATTGTTGATTTGATTCGCGCTTCATCTTTAAATTTCAAATGTTCCTCGTCCACAAGTGGTTCAGGCGAATGATACCTGAAAAGGTGCAATTTTGCAGGCTGTATTATTTTTCTTGTATAGTAAGTGTCTCTTTTCAGGCAGGCGCACTCTCCTGCCTTTATTATATATCTTCCATTTTCTGATTTAAGCAAGAAACTTCCCGATTCTGCCAATATTAAAAAGTCGTCCTGACTGATAAATTTTTCATGTTCAAATTGTTCTCTATAGAGTTTTACAGTTGCCAACATAAGCACCTGATTTTTATCTGTCATTACCCGCATTTCCTATGATAAAAAATTATATTTTTATTATATAAAATAGTATTTATTTTGTCAAACTTATTTGATACAATATAAGTAATAATCAATATTCTTCAAAGAAAAGGATGATAAAAATGAATGCAAAAATTGTTGATAAAAATGGTGTAAAAGCCATCGAAATCAATGGTAAAGTTATGGAATATGTTGGTTATCGAACATGGCGACCAAATGAAAATACGGTAAAAAATATGGGAGATGCCCAAATCCCATTTATATCTATACTTTGTAGCGGAATACTTAACAGTTACAAAACCCCATATTCAATTTATGGCGAATATTGGCTTGGGGATGGTATCTATGACTGGGATGTTTTAAGACGCGATTTAGATTTATATGTCAAAAATGCACCAAGCACATATTTTGCGATAAATCTTATGTTAGATACAAGAGATTGGTTTTTAAAAGAACATCCGGATTGTCCTGATTCTTTTATATACTTTTCTACTGCCTGCACTTACAAGCCTTGGCGTGAGTGTACTTCGAGAATGCTCAAAGATACATTGGATTTTCTTGAAAGAGAATATTCTGAAAAAGTGTTTGCAATAATTCTTTCTGCCGGTGGCACTTGCGAATGGCACAACAAATATCCTGATAATTTTGACTGTGATTTCCGCGACAAAGCATTCAAAGAATGGACAGGCGATGATAACTCCTACTTTCCTTCAAATGCCGAATTTGAAGAATGCTCTGACGGAAATTTCAGAAATCCAATAAAACAAAAAAATGCACTTGATTACATAGAATTTATGAATGACATTGTAAATAAGGAACTTGCCTACTATGCAAAGCTTGTAAAAGACCACACCCAAGGCAGACTTTTAGTCGGTGCTCCTGCAGGATATTTAATGGCAGGAGGACTTGGTGCATTTGAAGCGCGATCTGGCGCATCGGACAAACTATTGATTGATGAGCTTGATATTATTGTAACTCCCGCTTCATATTTCCACAGATCCCTTGACGGGGTAAGTTCATCACAAACAGGTCTTACATCTGTAAGGCTTAACAACAAGTTTATGGTTCACTCAATTGACAACTGCACTTTTAAAGGTAAAAACCATGTGGTAGTACAAACTGAAAAACTTCACTGCAAACACGATAGTATGGATGAATCCATTAACTATCTTCGCCGTGAATCTGCCATGGCTATGTCAAAGGGATCAGGCTTTTGGTTCTTTGACCAATATGGCACAAACTATCCCGACATTACCGATGCCCAAGAACTGGGAAAAACAAGAAAAGCATTCCAGAAAATGTGTTCAAAAAAGGTTGAATACAATTCAGAAGTTGCTTTTGTGGTGGACAGCAAATCATACATTTACACAGACACTTACTCCACAGGAATTTTAAAGCAAGAACATATTGACGACCAGAGAGATCAGTTAGGCAGAATTGGTTGTCCCTTTGACATAATTTCAATTTATGATTTACTTTTGGAAAACTTCCCAAAAAATCAATACAAATTTATGATTATCGCCGATTGCTTTGCACCGACTGATGAAATCAGAAATGCCATAAAAGACTTGCGTAAAAATGGAGTAAATTTCTTATTTATGTACGCATCGGGTGCTATAACTGACAAAGGTTTTGATTATGATGCTCTTTCTGATTTTTGCGGAATTAAAATCAAAGAGGATAACGAAACTCCATATTTTACAGTGATAGACAAAGAATTTACCACCGAAGATTATGACATATCATATGGCAGTCACAGAGGCAGACCGCTTAAGCCTTTACTTACATCAGATGACAGCCAAGCGGAAGTTTTGGGAAGAGATTTCTTAACAAACGCCCCCCGTCTTATGCTTAAAAATCACGATAACGGATTTGATGCATGGAGTGCGAGAGGATGCATACCATATTCAATTCTTAAAAAACTTGCACAAAAAGCCGGGGTGTATATGTATCATAACTCCCCAATTCCAACTTATGCAAACTCCCGTATGGCGGCATTTTTCGACCACAAGGGCGGAACAAGAAAAATAACTTTCCCTCACATTGGCAAAATGACAGAATTTTATTCAGGAAAAGAATATGTAAGCGACGGCTTACCGCTTGAAATTACATTTAACGCTAATGAATGTAAACTTTTTATTTATGAGTAATAGTTGTTAAAAACAATTTTGCAATCTTATTGTGGGAATAGGAAAAAATATTCAGAACGGAAAAACTGAGCAAAAGCAGAGCCTCGCTCGCTTTTGGATACCCGAAGGCGTATATAGATACGTCGAGTGGCTTAGTTTTTTCGTAATAAAAGACTAAGAAATTTAATTTCTTAGTCTTTTATGTTCTGGGCATTTTTAACATTCCCTTATAACGTATCTAAATTTTTAAAGGTGTACCCCATTTCTTCCCATTTGGTCAATAATTCATCCATTATTTCTGCATTGGTTTTGGAGGTGGAGTGCAAAAGCACGATTGCTCCCGGGTGTATTCTTGTTAAGAGTTTTGAAAAGGCCTCTTCTTTGGTTGGTTGCTTATTTTCGTACCAGTCAACATAAGCCAAAGACCAGAAAAATGTTTTATAGCCCATTGAGTTTGCAAGTTTTAAGTTTTCTTCGTTAAACTTTCCCTGAGGCGGACGATAAATCTTTAACAATTCTTTTCCCGTTACCGCTTTATAGTCATTTTCCAAAGCGGTAATTTCCTTTTTGAAATCTTCTGCCGATGCGATTTTTGACATGTCGGGGTGATTTTTTGTATGATTTCCTACGATATGCCCCTCATCTGCCATTCTTTTCACAAGGTCGGGATTTTTTTCAATAAAGTTTCCCACCAAAAAAAATGTTGCTTTTACATTATGTTTTTTCAGGGCATCTAAAATTGGTGCGGTATTGCCATTATCATAACCTGCATCAAAGGTTAAATATATAACTTTTTCATCTGTGGGCACACAATAATAGGCGTTATACTCTTTTAAAAAATCTGCCGTAGCGTTGCCTTGAGGGGTTTTCCCGTTTTCCTGATAAGAAAGTCCCCAGTCGGTTTTTGAAGTTTTTCCCACATAAGGATTTATATTTGCATTTGTTGCCGCAAAGCACACAAACAAAGCAAAACACAACGAAAGTCCGATTGTTTTTAATTGTTTCTTTGTAAATACAAGTATCATCTTTCCACCTCGCAGAAGTTATATGAAAATTTTATGCGGTAATTGAAATATTTATGATTTTATGCTATACTGAATTTCGGGTGATTTAAATGTCAAAGAAAAATGATAAAAATACAAAAGGCAAAATAATAAATGCCGCTTGGGATTTATTTTACGAGCAGGGCTACGAATACACAACCGTTGAAGAAATTATAGAAAAATCAGGCACTTCCAAGGGGTCTTTTTACCATTATTTTGAAGGAAAAGACGCACTCCTTGGCTCTCTTTCATATATTTTTGACGAAGAATATGCCCGTCTTTCAGAAAGTATGCCATCTGATATGTCTGCCTTTGACAAACTTTTGTATTTAAATTCCGAACTTTTTGCAACCATTGAGGACAGAATTGACATTGACTTACTCACAAGACTTTATTCAACCCAACTTATAACCAAAGGTGAAAAGCATCTTTTAGATAATAAACGCCTTTACTATAAACTATTGCGAAAAATTGTATCAGAGGGGCAAAAATCAGGTGAGCTCACCTGCGATATGACAACAGGTGAAATAGTAAAACTTTACGCAATGTGCGAGCGTGCGCTTATTTACGACTGGTGTCTTTGCGGCGGTGAATACTCCCTTAAAGGATACGCCCACAAGGTTATGCCTATGTTTATGGCTAAAATTCGTATTTGATTTAGTCTACACGCCTTTTATTGTTAAATAGCCAAATAAAAGATTTTTATAGAGAATTGAGTACAGACTACAGTCTATACTTAATTCTCTATTGCTTTTTATAAAAAAGTGTGCTACAATGTTAAAAGTGCAAAATATTTTACTAAAAAAAGGAGATGTATTTATGGATATTTTGGCTTTTGTTTTATACTTTTTAGCAATGATTGCTATAGGTATATTCTTTTTCTTTAAGTCCAAGGTTGCAACAGACAAAGATTACTTCCTTGGCGGTCGTGCAATGGGGCCTTGGGTTACTGCAATGAGTGCTCAGGCATCTGATATGAGTGCATGGCTTTTAATGGGCTTACCGGGAAGCATTCTGGCTTTCGGTTTCGGTCAGGCGTGGATTGGTATCGGTCTTGCAATCGGTACTGCTGCAAACTGGATTTTGGTTGCAAAAAGACTTCGTAAGTTTTCTAAAGCATCAGGCGATGCAATCACACTTCCTCAGTATCTTTCAAACAGATTTGCATCAAAAAGCCATGTTTTAAGCATCATTTGCGCAGTAGTATTTTTAGTATGCTTTACAATTTATGTTGCATCAGCATTTGTTGCAGGCTCTGATGTATTTACTACTTTAATTCCAGACCTTGAACCTTCAACTGCAATGATTATCTTCGCAGCAATCGTTGTTATTTACACATTCCTCGGCGGATTTAACGCAGTTTGCTGGACAGACTTTTTCCAGGGTCTTTTAATGCTTGGTGCACTTTTGGTTGTTCCGATTGTAGTTGGCTTTACAAGAACTTTAGAGCCTGCCGCACTTACAACAATTTACACAGGTCCTAACGGTGAAGAATTCCAGTTCGTTGCTAACTTCTTTAACGCAAGTTGGCAGGATATCTTGTCAGGTCTTGGCTGGGGTCTTGGTTACTTTGGTATGCCTCACATCATCGTAAGATTTATGGCTATCGAAAAGCCTTCTATGGTTAAAAAATCAGCAACAGTTGCAATTATCTGGGTTATCCTTACACTTGGTGCTGCAATCCTTATTGCATACCTTGGCAGAATGTTTGTATATTCAAACGGAACTGACCTTTCAGAAGTATTACTTGCTCAGGGTAAACAGTCATTGATTTTCGTAGAACTTGCTCGCGATGTATTCCCGAAATTTATCGCAGGTCTTTTACTTGCAGCAATTATTGC
>JAZRDC010000126.1:0-6637 GCA_045660065.1 Clostridia bacterium | reverse complement strand
ACAAGCCCTAAAGCCATAACTGCAACTAATAATAGTGCTAATACTTTTTTCATTTTTATCTCCCTTTCTTTTGAAAAAGTCTTCACCTTAGTTATACCCTTCTTTACAATAAAAGTCAAGTATAACTTCGAATTTGTATCCAATTATATAAACATTATATCCGATTATATAAATTCCATTATATCCTGTGCAAAATTTTGGTGAATAATGAAACATGATCTACCACACAAAGGTACCCCTGCTAATATCATTTGATTTTATTACGGTTCGTCGAGGACGCCGACCCCTACAAAGCCCTGCTTCAAATATGCTTAAATCATAAAAAGTCAGGACATGTGCCTGACTTTTTATACCTATAAATTTGATATTTTGTTGCCCCAACAAAATATGCGCGAGCGACCAAATTTGCAAAACCAATGCGAAATGATAATTTCGCATTGAGAAGTTTAATAAAAAAACTACGTGCTTACAGCACGGAGTTTTTTTTATTAAACTTTGATTATTTAAGTTCAACCTTAGCGCCAACTTCTTCAAGTTTAGCTTTGATTTCTTCAGCTTCTTCTTTTGAAGCAGCTTCTTTGATTGTTTTTGGAGCGCCATCAACCATGTCTTTTGCTTCTTTAAGACCAAGACCTGTGATGTCTTTAACAACTTTAACAACCTTAATTTTTTCTGCACCAGCGTCAGCAAGTACAACGTCGAATTCTGATTTTTCTTCTGCTGCAGCAGCACCGCCAGCAACAGCACCAACTACTGCTACAGGAGCAGCTGCTGATACACCAAATTCTTCTTCAATAGCTTTTACTAATTCTGATAATTCTAAAACTGTGAGAGCTTTAATTTCTTCAATCATAGCTGTGATTTTTTCACTCATTTTATTTTCCTCCTAAAATTTAAATAATTTTCTTTTTAATAATTTTTTAATTTAATAATTATGCTGGCTGTTCGCCTTCGCCATTCTTTTCAGCAACAGCGTTAAGAGCTCTTGCAAGACCGGCAATACAAGCATTCAAGCCACCAGCGAGCATAGCGTACAAAGTATCCTTTGATGGAACTTTTGCCATAGCATTGATTTCTTCGAGAGTTGCAACTCTGCCATCTACGAAACCTGCTTTAATTGTGATGCCAGCAGCATCACCGTTATCTTCGATAAATTTTGACAATACTTTTGCAGGAGCAACTACATCGTCTGCGTGTGTAGCCAATGCTGTTGTTCCGTTAAGTGAATCAGAAATTTCATCAAATCCAACTTCTTTGATAGCAAATCTTGTGAGAGTGTTTTTTACTACTGTGTATTCAACACCTGCTTCACGAAGTTTTGTACGAAGTTCTGTGTCTTTTTCTACTGAAAGACCACTGTAAGTAACGAAAACACCTGTTGCAGAATTTTTGAATCTTTCAACTAAGTTTTCAACGATCTGTTTCTTCTGTTCTAAAACTTTATTGTTAGGCATTTAATAAATTCACCTCGCTTGTTTTGTAAATAAAATTAAGGGGTTTTCCGCAAAACGGAAAACCCCAAAAATCCATAATAAATTTAAAGGCTTATCCTCGGCAGGCACATTTAAAATGTTTACGTTTCCACCTGCTGTCTGCGGAAAAAATATTAAGTTTTAACTTAAGACTCAAATAGTTTATCATAAACTTTCGGCTTTGTCAAGAAAATTCTTAAAATTTTCCGCAAAAACCCTTAAAATTAATTAGTCACTGAGTTTTGCAGCGTTAACCTTAGCTGAAGGACCCATTGTTGAAGCAACTGCAAGGCTCTTAATATAAGTACCTTTTGCAGCAGCAGGTTTAGCTTTGATTACTGCGCTTGCAAGTGCCATAAAGTTTTCGTTGAGTTTTTCAGCACCGAATGAAACTTTACCGATTGGGCAGTGAATAATGTTTGTTTTATCGAGTTTGTATTCGATTTTACCTGATTTGATTTCTTCGATAGCTTTAGCTACGTCCATTGTAACTGTACCAGCCTTTGGTGTAGGCATTAAACCTCTTGGGCCTAATACTTTACCAAGACGACCAACAACACCCATCATGTTAGGAGTTGCAACTACAACGTCGAAATCGAACCAGTTTTCGTTCTGGATTTTTGTAACCAATTCTTCAGCACCTACATATTCAGCGCCTGCTGCTGTTGCAGCATCAGCCTGTTCGCCTTTAGCGAAAACAAGTACACGAACTGATTTACCTGTACCGTTAGGCAAAATAACTGCGCCACGAACCTGCTGGTCTGCGTGTCTTGAGTCAACGCCTAATTTGATATGGCACTCAACTGTTTCATCGAACTTTGCCTTTGAAGCTTTGCATACTAAATCCAATGCTTCTTCAGGAGTGTAGAGTTTTGCTCTGTCGATAAGTTTAGCGCCTTCTAAATAATTCTTACCTCTTTTCAATTAAAAAACCTCCTTGTGGTTGTGCGGAAAGTACTTCCTCCCACGTCTGACTTAGTCTTATTCTTCTACTGTGATACCCATGCTTCTTGCAGTACCTGCAATCATGCTCATAGCAGCTTCGATTGATGCTGCATTAAGGTCAGGCATCTTTGTTTCTGCGATTTCTTTTAAAGCGTCTTTAGAAATCTTTGCAACTTTAGTTTTGTTAGGAACACCACTGCCGCTTTCGATTTTGCAAGCCTTCTTAAGAAGAACTGATGCAGGTGGAGTTTTTGTAACAAAGCTAAATGTTCTGTCAGCATAAACTGTAATTACTACAGGAATGATAAGACCCATGTCTTTAGCGGTTTTTTCGTTGAATTCTTTTGTGAACTGAACGATATTAACACCGTGCTGACCAAGTGCAGGACCTACCGGTGGAGCCGGTGTTGCTTTACCTGCAGGGATTTGTAACTTAATGTAACCAATTACTTTCTGTGCCACGAAAAGCACCTCCTTAAAAATATAAATGTGGTAGTGGACGAATCATCTCGCCCTTAGCGGGGTTTACCCTCCCACTAATCTATATATACCCTTTAAGGCACATATAAACAAAATTACTCGAGAGGCTCTACCTGATTGATTTCAAGTTCCAAAGGAGTCTCTCTTCCGAACATTGAAACAGAAACTTTAACCTTTTGTCTTTCAAGGTCAATTTCTTCAACAATGCCCACAAAATCACGGAATGACTCGCTTGTAATTGTAACAGAGTCGCCAACTTCATAGTTAAGTTGAAACTCTTTATGAGCAAGTCCTAATCTTTCGATTTCTTCTTCCGTAAGCGGTACCGGTTTTGATCCCGGACCAACAAATCCTGTAACACCTCTTGTGTTACGAACAATATACCAACTGAAATCTGTCATAATCATTTTAACGATTATGTAACCCGGGAGAAGTTTTTTCATAGACGCCTTTTTCTCGTCGCCTTTATATTCAACAACTTCTTCCATAGGCACATTTATATCAAAGAAAATGTGATGAAGATTATTGTTTTCAATGGTTTTTTCAAGATTTGCTTTTACTTTATTTTCGTAACCTGAGTAGGTATGAACAACATACCACTGTGCATTATCTGCCATACAAAGTCCTCCTTACTTAATTAAAACTGTCGGATTATTTTGTAAGCAATGTTACTGCCCAGTTGAACACTCCGCTGAAAATAAGGTCAAGAACAAACACGATAACACCGATGATTACAACATATGCAATAACAGTGCTTGTGTTTTTTGTTACTGTCTTAAAGTTAGGCCATACAATTTTTTTAAATTCACCTTTAGTCGCTTTGAAGAATTCTTTAACGCGACCTGGTTTTTTTACGTCTGCTGCCATTTTTTTACCTCCGGATACACCATTATAAAGTGCACAACAAAATTATTTTGTTTCTTTGTGCGCTGTGTGTTTTTTGCAGAATCTGCAATACTTGTTCATTTCAATTCTGTCTGGTGTGTTTTTCTTGTTTTTCATTGTGTCGTAGTTTCTCTGTTTGCACTCTGTGCAAGCTAATGTAATTTTTGTACGCATAATCATAAACCTCCATTTTATAACCTAAGATCCTGCTTTTTCTTTTGCAAAATCTCTTCTGTCCAACTAAAAATATGAACAACATTACTAATCCTGTTGCACGCTTTTGCAACAAGAGTACTTAAAAATATACCACAAATCAAGCAGTTTGTCAAGCAATTTCGCCAATTTTTCTTGTTTTTTCTTGTCCACACAACATTTTGTAATTTTAAAGAGAAAATTCCCAAGATATTGTTAAAAAATTATTGAAATTTGTTATTGCCTATGATAAAATATTATCAGAATTAAAATTTCAGGAGGCAATATTATGTTAAAAGGAATAAACAAAAGACTTTCACCGGATCTTCTTAAATATCTTTGCGAAATGGGTCACGGTGATGAACTTATTATCACAGACGGTAACTTCCCGGGATCATGTTGCGTGGAAAACACAGTACGCGTTGACGGATGCGGATGTGCTGAAATGCTTGACGCAATTTTAGAAGTTTTCCCATTGGACGTTAAATATTCAGGTGCTGACGGTTGCTTCTTCTTAATGGAAAAAGTTCCCGGCGACACAACAGATGTTGAAATCTGGAACGACTTTAAAGCAATCTTAAAAGATAAAGAGCCAACTGCAGAAGCAGCTCACATTGAAAGATTTGCTTTTTACGAAAGAGCTAAAAAAGTTTATCTTTCAGTTTACACAGGTGAAGAAAAGCCATACGGAAATATCATCCTCAAAAAGGGCGTAGTTCTTTCAGATTAATGCCCGAAACACAGAAAATGTCCAGACCGCCAAAAGGCAGGGTTAAAGTAAAATGATATTTTAATCTTTAACTTTTATAATTGTATATTACTTAAGGAAAATATCGTTTTACACGATATTTTTCTATTTATAGCCTTTTGGCTACGAAAAAACTTCACCTCTCGACGTACCTTTGTACGCCTTCGGGTACCCAAAAGCGAGACAAGCTTTCGCTTTTGTTCAGTTTTTCCGTTCTGAAACATTTTTTAAATTATTAAGGAGAATGTTTATGAGAAACTATACCCTTGACAAGTTTGCAGACCTGCACGTTCATATGTCTGACCTTGATTTTAAGGTTTGCGAAGATTATCTTAATCTTTTGTCAGAGCAGAATGTTACAGATGTTGTCCTTCAGTCGCTGACATATCGTGATATCTGCTACAATCTTTCTGCGCTTTACTGGAAAAAGACATTTAAAAAATTAAATCTTCTTGCCTTTGGTATGATTCACTCAATGCCAAACGATATTTATAAGGATATTCCTTATGACGAGCAGGTAAAGGCACTTCTCCAAATGGGCTTAGACGGAATTAAACTTATGTGGGACCCTGATACAAGAAAGCAATTGGGGCACGGAATAAATGACACAAGATACGACAAAATGTTTTCATATCTTGAAGAAAAGGGTGTTCCCCTTGTAATCCACGTAAACGATCCTGAAGATATGTGGATTCCCCGTGAACTTACCGAGTATGAAAAATCACGCGGTTGGGGATACTTTACAGAAGGCTATCTTTCCAAACAGGAAATTTATGATGAAACCTTTAAGATGCTTGACAAGCACCCTGATTTAAAAGTTACTTTTGCTCACTTTTTCTTCCTTTCAAACTTTATTGACGAAGCAGAAAGAGTTTTGGAAACCTATCCTAATGTAAATTTCGACTTAACACCAGGTTGGGAAATGTATCTTGGTTTTTCAAAGGACATTGATGCCTGGCAGAAGTTCTTTATAAAATATCAGGACAGAATTTTGTTTGGTACAGATTGTAACGACACCAAAGATTTTAATGATAAAATTTACCAACTTGTAAGAGAGGGCATTTCCCACGACAAAACAGAGTTTAAAATGCCCGCTTACCGTGATTACCCTATAAAAGGACTTGATTTGCCAACAGATGTTTTAGAAAAAATCTGCTGGTACAACTACAAAAAGTTAGTTCCTGAAATCAAAGATGTTAACTGCGATTTGCTAAAAAAATCCGCAGAAAAAGTATATAATGATATTAAAAATTCAACCGACGAAAAATTGCAATCAAGTGCAAAGTGGCTTGAAGAATTAAGAAAGAGACTTACCAATAATTTATGAAAAAAATCGTTTTCGGCATTTTAGCCCACGTTGACTCGGGCAAAACCACCCTTTCGGAAGAACTGCTTTTTCTTTCGGGGAAAATCAGACAAAAGGGGAGAGTTGACACCAAAAATGCCTATCTTGACACAAACTCAATAGAAAAAGACCGCGGGATTACCATCTACTCAAAGCAGGCGGTGTTTGATTTTAAAAACACTTCCTTTACTCTGATTGACACCCCGGGCCATGTTGATTTTTCAGCCGAAGCAGAATCTGCTCTCGGCGTACTTGACTGCGCAGTTTTGCTAATCAGCGCAACAGACGGCATTAAAAGCCACACCAAAACCTTGTGGAACTTTTTGGAAAAACATAGAATTCCAACATTTATTTTTGTTAACAAAACCGACCTTGAGGGCTTTGACAAAGAAGAAATTTTAAAAACTCTGTCTGATGAATTTGACGGCGTTTGCGATTTTTCTGATTTTGGCGGTGATTTTTACGAAAATCTCGCCCTTTGCCACGATAAACTGATGACAGAATTTTTAGAAACTGAAAAAATAAGTGATGCATCAATAAAAGATGCAATTTCAAAACGCAGGATTTTCC
>JAZRDC010000125.1:0-2821 GCA_045660065.1 Clostridia bacterium | reverse complement strand
AGCGTTAAAAAGCTGGACACTTAACAGAATTTCAAAAATTGATAAAGCGGCACTTCGTCTTTCACTTTATGAAATTATGTTTAAAGAAGATGTGCCTGATTCTATTGCAATATACGAAGCAGTTGAACTTGTTAAAAAATATAACACAGAGTCTGCAGGTGGATTTGTAAATGGTACTTTAAGAGCTATTTCACGCAAGAAAGACGAAAACGGAGAACAAAGTGAAAACTAATACATTAACAGTTTCACAAGTTAATACATATTTAAAAGGTCTTATAGAAGACGATATTTTAATGTCTTCTGTGTGGGTAAAGGGTGAAATTTCAAACTTCAAACACCACAGTTCAGGGCATATGTATATGACGCTGAAAGACAGCGGAGGCACATTAAAAGCCGTTATGTTCAAAGGTAACACTTTCCGCCTTAAATTTATGCCTGAAGATGGTATGATGGTTCTGGCACACGGAAGGATTTCTGTGTACGAGCAGGGGGGGCAGTATCAACTTTATATTGATGCTTTAGAGCCTGACGGAGTAGGCGCTCTTTATATAGCGTATGAGCAACTGAAAAAAAGGCTTGAAGTTGAAGGGTATTTTGACGAAAGTCATAAAAAAGAAATTCCGACTCTTCCGAAAAAAGTTGCAGTTATAACATCACCCACAGGTGCGGCAGTAAGAGATATTATAAATGTAATATCAAGAAGATGCCCCATTTGTGATATATGCGTATATCCTGTGCTTGTGCAGGGTGAGGGGGCAGCAGAAGATATTGCAAAAGCAATAGAAACAGTAAATTCAAATGGCGATTGCAATACAATTATTGTAGGCAGAGGCGGTGGCTCTATAGAAGATCTATGGGCATTTAATGAAGAAATTGTAGCAAAAGCAATTTATAATTCTTCTGTTCCTGTGATTTCAGCAGTTGGTCACGAAACAGACTTTACAATTGCAGATTTTGTTTCAGATTTAAGAGCACCAACACCATCTGCGGCGGCAGAACTTGCAACCCCTTCGGTGATTGATATTAAAGGGTATATCTCTGGTGTTGAAAGAAGATTTAATTTCGGAATAAGTAAAAATTTTGAAAATAAAAGAATGCTTTTAAAATCTGTGTGCAGTAAAATATCTGTTTCGGGAATTTTAAACGGATATAATCAGAAAAGAATGTATATAGATTCTGTTGTTAAAAAGGCAGAAAAAGCAGTAATTGGTAAAGTTTCTAAAAAAAGAGAAGCACTTTCTGTTGCTGCGGCAAAATTACACGCCCTGAGTCCTTTGGCAGTTATGGCAAGAGGATATTCTGCGGTGTTTAAAGACGGAAAAACCGTAACTGCGCTTAAAGATGTCTCAGTAGGCG
Source organism: Clostridia bacterium (assembly GCA_045660065.1). Classification (GTDB taxonomy): domain Bacteria; phylum Bacillota; class Clostridia; order RGIG6154; family RGIG6154; genus RGIG2094. Next base: position 1,465 of record JAZRDC010000125.1, on the reverse strand, counting down.
ATAATGTTAAAATTTATGTTAATGATGGTATTTTAAGTTCAACAGTTACCGAAAAGGAGAAAACCAAATGGCTGAAAAAATAACCTTTGAAAAGGCTTTGGAAAGATTAGAAGAAATAGCAGAAAAACTTGAGAATTCAGCAGAAGGGATTGACTCTGCGGTTAAACTTTATGAAGAAGGAGTTAAACTTGCAGCCCTTTGTAATAAATATATTGATGAAGCGGAACAAAAAATTACAATGTTCACTAAATCAGGAGAAACAGAATTTAAACCTGAAGAGGAGTAAAATATGGATTTTAATTCAGAATTTAAAAGATATTTTGACTTAGCAGAGAAAATTGTTGAAAAAAACAAACTAAGTGGCGATACAGAATATAAAGTGCTTATGGACTCTGTTAATTACAGTTATGGAGCAAAGGGTAAAAGAATAAGACCTGTTATGCTTCTTGCGGCTTGTGAAATGGCAGGTGGGGATTTAAAAGATGCTGAAAGTTTTGCAGCGGCAATCGAAATGATTCACGCAAGTTCTCTGGTTTTTGACGATCTTCCTGCAATGGATGACGATGATTTAAGACGAGGAGTTCCCACAAATCATAAAGTGTACGGTGAAGCAACCGCAATTCTTGCAGGTTGCGTGCTTATGGTGAGACCTTTTGAGATAATGTCAAAAGCGGCAAAAACTGAAAATCAGATTAAAGCTATGGGTATAATGGCAGAAGCCTCAGGAGTTCACGGTATGATGGGCGGTCAGCAGATTGACCTTTCATATGAGGGAAAAAAGGCAAGTCTTGAAGTTATAACTGAACTTAACAAACTTAAAACAGGCGCACTTTTTAAAGCGTCCGTTGTGTGCGGCGCTACAATTGCAGGAGCAAGTGAAAAAGAAATTGAGGCTGTTGCAAAATACGGAGATTACTTAGGTCTTGCGTTCCAGTTGGTTGATGATTTAATGGATAACGATCCTGATATCGACACAGGCAAAACAAAGGGAAGCGATATCGAAAAAGGTAAAAGCACATATCTTTCAATTTACGGATATGACAAATGTAAGGCTTTAGTTGCTGAATATACCAATAAAGCGGTAGACGCTTTGGAATGTTTTGGCGAAAAAGCCGAATTTTTGAAACTTTTGGTTAAATCAATGGAAAATAGGGTAAAATAAGGAGAAATATATGTCAAACTGTCCTACACCGCATATTGCGGCACAAAAAGAAGAAATTGCAAAAACCGTGCTTATGCCGGGAGATCCTAACCGCTCAAAATTTATTGCGGAGAATTTTCTTGAAAACGCGCGTTTAATAAATGATATTAGAGGTGTAAAAGGTTACACAGGTAATTATAAAGGCACAGAAGTTACTGTTATGGCAAGTGGAATGGGTATGCCATCAATGGGTATTTATTCTTACGAACTTTTTGAGTTTTACGATGTTGAAAATATCATAAGAATAGGTTCATGCGGTGCTAT
>JAZRDC010000124.1:0-1791 GCA_045660065.1 Clostridia bacterium | reverse complement strand
ATATAAATAGGGGGTAATTTATGTTTTTTATTAAATCTATCTATTGCCGAGTATTTCAGGCGGCATTTAGAATGGCACTTCCGGTGCTTCCTTATAGAGAACCGAAAATTATTAATTCCTGCACAGAACTTGGGGCAGTATTAGATAAAGAAAAAGCAACATCTGTACTTGTTGTTACAGACAGAGGGATTGTTAATAACGGATTATTAAAACCGGTAGAAAACGCTTTAAGAACAAGCAATATTTCATATTCAGTTTATAGCGAAACACTCCCTAATCCGACTGTTGTAAATGTTGAAGATGCACTTAAAATATATCACAAAAACAACTGCAACGCCATTATTGCTATCGGCGGCGGTTCTGCTATGGACTGCGCAAAGGCCGTGGGAGTTCGTGTTACATATCCAAAAAGAACGGTAAATCAGTTAGGTGGCAAACTTAAAGCCTGGCGTAAGTTACCTGCATTTATTGCAATTCCTACAACTGCAGGTACAGGCAGTGAAACAACACTTGCTGCAATGATTACCGACTCTGAAACACACCACAAATACGCAATAATGAGTTTCCCGATAATTCCTCATTACGCAGTATTGGACGCAACACTTACTTATTCTCTGCCTCCTCATTTAACTGCAACCACAGGAATGGATGCACTTACTCACGCAGTAGAAGCCTACATTGGCAGGTCTACAACAAAAGAAACAAGAAAACTTGCAATGGAGGCAACTAAACTTGTGCTTGAAAATGTTTATAAAGCATATTCAGATGGTAAAAATCATACTGCAAGAGGAAATATGCTTCATGCGGCATACAAGGCAGGTATTGCATTTTCAAAGTCATATGTAGGATACATTCACGCTCTTGCACACGCATTGGGTGGACTTTACGGAACACCTCACGGACTTGCAAACACAGTTATTATGCCTTATGTGCTTGAAGCATATGGCAAAAGCGTACATAAAAAACTTTATAATCTTGGTGTATATGCTGGAATTTGTACTCAGGAAGATTCTTATGAAACCGGCGCAAAGAAATTTATTGATGCAATTAAAAAACTGAATTCTGATATGGGAATTTCAAATAAAATCGAAGGCATCAAAAAAGCGGATATTTATGGTTTGTCAAAACACGCAGAAAAAGAAGCAAATCCGCTTTATCCTGTACCAAGATTAATGACGAGAAAAGAACTTGAATGTTTTTATTATAAAATTTCAGATTGGAGTAAATAAAATGACAGGTGAACAGATAACAAACTTGCTTGAAAAACAAAAGAATTATTATAAAAGCGGAGTTACAATTCCTGTTAAATTCCGTATCGGGCAACTTAAAAAACTTTATAATACCGTAAAAAAATATCAGACAGAGATAAATGATGCATTAAAAGCCGACCTTGGCAAAAGTCATTTTGAAGGATTTATGTGCGAAAGCGGTCTTGTTCTTTCGGAAATTTCATATATGATTCGTCATACAAAGAAATTTGCAAAAAGAAAAACTGTTGCAACACCTATTACCAACTTTGCATCTCATAGTTTTAAGCAACCTGTTCCATATGGTAACACTTTGATTATGAGTCCCTGGAACTATCCTTTTCTGTTAACAATAGATCCGCTTACAGATGCTATTGCAGCGGGCAATACTGCTATCGTTAAACCAAGTGCATATTCTCCCGCCACAAGTAAAATTATAGAAAAAATTATTACGGAATGCTTTGATCCGGAATATGTGGCGGTCGTTACGGGCGGAAGAACAGAAAATGCTGCGCTTCTTCAGCAAAAATTTGATTTTGTGTTC
>JAZRDC010000123.1:0-18840 GCA_045660065.1 Clostridia bacterium | reverse complement strand
GCCGCTCTTCTTGTAGCACCATTCATATCAACACCAAGTGCCGCTTTTACATCGCCTGATTTAACAAGCTCTGCAGCCGCACCAAGAAGTGTGCCTTCTTGTTTGTTGTAGTGTGAAAATTCACCAACTAAATCAAGACCGAACTCACCAACGTGAGTTTTTCCTGAAATTTCATATCCTTTTTCTTCAAGTCTTGTTACCGCTTCTGCAGCAAAAAGTGACTTAAAGCCATTAAGCATATAAGAGCCTGCAGATGAAACACTATCTTTCAATAAAATTGTATCGTCAACTGCAACCAAACCTTTATCATTTAATTTAACTGCATAATATTCCATTCTACACACCTCACTTTACAAGTCTTGGTACCTGCCAACTGTCTTCATTGCGTTCAGGAGCGCCTTCTAAAAGACTGTCTCTTGTAAACGGCTGACTGCGAACGTCTTCACGAAGAACGTTTGTCATTGGCATAACGTGTACCATTTCTTCTACATTTTCAGTATTTATATCTTTTAATTTGTCTTCTTTATCTTTCATTGATGCAAAAATGTTCTGCATTAAAGCCTCTTCATCTTCTGAAAGAGAAAGTTGGTTAAGCTGCTGTGCATTTGAGAATGTTGATCTCTTGCCCTGTGCCTGTTTACTTGTTGTAGCCGCTACTCGCTGTGCCAAAGCACTTCCGCTACCTAAAAGATGAACATCTTCGAGTTGCTGATTTGTAACTTCACTTGGAGCACCCAAAAGAAGATCCTGAGCATTACCATTAAGTGGGAATGCAATAACATCAAGGATTTTTTCTTCATCAGTAAGAAGCATAACCATACGGTCAATACCAGGTGCCATACCTGCATGAGGTGGTGCACCATACTGTAATGCTGTATAAAGAGCACTGAATCTCTTCTTTAATTCATCTTCACCGTAACCTGCAATTTCAAATGCTTTTTTCATAATTTCAACATCGTGGTTACGAACCGCACCTGATGCAAGTTCAATACCGTTACCAACAAGGTCATACTGGTAAGCCAAAACTTCTGTAGGATCTTTTGTAAGAAGTGCTTCCATACCGCCCTGAGGCATTGAGAATGGGTTATGAGTAAAGATTGTTTCTCCTGTTTCTTCGTCATTTTCATACATTGGGAAGTCAACTACGAAACAGAATTCAAAAGCATCGTTGTCAATCAAATCAAGTTGTTCAGGTTTTGCAAGCCATGTTCTGATTAAACCTGCTTTTTTCTCTGTATTATTTTTTATTTCGTCACAAATGAAGAAGAGTGTTTCCCCTTCTTTAACATTTGTAAGAGTAATAATTTCTTCTTTCTGTGCGTCGCTTAAGAATTTAGCGATAGGACCTGCAAAAACACCATCTTTTAAAGTGATGTAACCAAGACCGCCAAGGCCAACTTCTGTTGATGTTGCATACTTTAATGAATCTTCAAAGAATTTTTTAGATTTTCCTGCGCAGTCTGCAACAATACCTCTTACAGGTTTGCCTTTGAATGCAGGGAAATCAACGCCAGCAAAGAAATCTGTGAGGTCTTTGATGATAAGCGGGTTACGAAGGTCAGGTTTATCTGAACCATAAGTCATCATAGCATCTGCATAAGTGATGCGTCTGAATGGTTTTTCTGTTATTTTTTTATCAGAGAAAGTTTTGAATGTATCGTAGATAACATCTTCACAAACATCTAAAACTTCTTCTTGGGTTGCAAACGCCATTTCAAAGTCAAGCTGATAAAATTCACCCGGTGATCTGTCTGCACGGGCATCTTCATCTCTGAAGCAAGGTGCTACCTGGAAGTATCTGTCAAAACCTGACACCATAAGAAGCTGTTTAAACTGCTGTGGTGCCTGAGGAAGTGCATAGAATTTACCCGGATGCTTACGGCTTGGTACTAAAAAGTCTCTTGCGCCTTCAGGTGATGATGCAGTAAGAATAGGTGTCTGCATATCAAGGAAGCCTTTTTCTTCCATTTTATTTCTCAAATGTCTGATAATCTTTGAACGGATAACAAGATTTTCGTGGTTTTTAGGGTTACGAAGATCAAGATAACGATATTTAAGACGAACTTCGTCTTTACTTGCTCTTGATGCTCTTACATCAAATGGAAGCATATTGTGGCTTCTGCCTAAAACCTTAAGACTGTCTGCCACAAGTTCAACATAACCTGTGTCAATTTTTTCGTTAACTGTATCGGGATCTCTCTTTTCAACTGTTCCGCTTACTGTAATAACAGTTTCACGGTTAACATTTTCCAAAAATGACTCATCGTGAACAACTACCTGAGTAACACCTGTGTAGTCACGGATGTCAATAAAGATAACGCCACCATGGTCACGGACAACATCAACCCAGCCTGCAAGTTCAACACGCTGTCCGATGTGCTTTTCACAAATGTCGTTACACATATGTGTTCTGTACATATTTATCTACCTCCTGATAAAAATCAAAATAAAACAAAAAATCCCGGAAACGTACTTAAAGTACATTTCCGGGACGAGTAAACAAAATTCACCCGCGGTGCCACCCAAATTGATGCTTTTAATGCATCCGCTTTTGATTTTTTAAATTGTATATACTTATGAAGTGTTCCCAAACTTACTACTCATCTGAAATGCGCTTTCAGTCCACGGCGCATTATCCCTACCAGACTTTCCACAAAAGCCGAGTCTTCACATATATATTATATCCTAAAATTCAAATTTGTCAATAAAAATTTTTGGAAAAACTACTATAATTTATATAATAAATGCCCTCTTAGGGTTCGAATCCCCTTACCAAACTAAAAAGCACCCTGAAAAAAGACCGCAAAAAATTGTTAGCAACGCGATGTTTTTTGCGGAAAAGGAGTGGCAGCCGATAAAGTGAAGCCGTATTTTTAGCAAAAATGCGGCAAACCAAAAGGCTTGCCGCGACGTGGTGACTCTAAGGGACAACTGCTTCGCATTTGACTTGCTTGACGACCCAATGCTTTGCATTCGGTACCCGTCTGCGCACCATTTTGCTATAAAACTTGCCACCGGCAACTTTTATTTTACGCAAAATGCCCTCTCAGGGTTCGAATCCCCTTACCAAACTAAAAAGCACCCTGTTGGGTGCTTTTAGTTTGGTGACTCTAAGGGGATTCGAACCCCTATTCCAGCCTTGAGAGGGCTGTGTCCTAACCATTAGACGATAGAGCCAAATATTCAGTTTTTCTTTTTTGTGGGGTTCTCATCGGGGATTCTACCCGTTTGCGGTTCCCGAAGACTCGAAGCAGTCGCTTCTCGCTTTTCGACCGCGGCACAGCCCTGCGCCTTCGCTTCATCTGCCACCGGCAGCGCTCAGGCTCGGACACCCCTATTCCAGCCTTTCGGGGCCAAAGTCCTAACCATTAGACGATAGAGCCAAATTATTATTTGATATTCACTACCCGTCAAGTATACATCAAATAATAAAAAAAATCAATAGTTTTGTGAAAAAACACGCAAAATATTTTGACATTTCCCGCAAAAAGTGGTATAATTTCTGGTAAGTATATAATTTTGGAGATGAAACTATGAAATACACAGGTTTAAATGAAATAAGAGAGAAGTTTTTAAGTTTCTTTGAATCAAAAGATTGCTTAAGACTTGACAGTTTTTCACTCGTACCTAAAAACGACGCAAGTTTACTTTTGATAAACTCAGGTATGGCACCAATGAAGGGTTGGTTCCAGAATCCTGAAACTGCACCTAAAAGAAGAGTTACAACATGTCAGAAATGTATCAGAACAGGTGATATTGAAAATGTAGGTAAGACCGCAAGACACGGCACCTACTTTGAAATGCTTGGCAACTTCTCATTTGGTGATTATTTCAAAAAAGAGGCTACATCATGGGCATGGGAATTTTTCACAAAGGTTATGGAAATTCCTGAAGAAAGACTTTATGTTTCAGTTTACGAAGAAGACGATGAAGCAAGAGAAATCTGGACAAACCATGTTGGAATTGACCCTACACACATTGTAAAACTCGGCAAAGAAGACAACTTCTGGGAACACGGTACAGGTCCTTGCGGTCCTTGTTCTGAAATTTATTTCGACCGTGGGGAAAAATATGGTTGCGGTAGCCCCGATTGTGCAGTTGGTTGCGAATGAGACAGATTTATGGAAGTATGGAACCTTGTTTTCACACAGTTTGACAAAGACGAAGACGGCAACTACAACCGTCTCCCTAACCCAAACATTGACACAGGTATGGGCTTGGAAAGACTCGCAGTTGTTATGCAGGATGTGGACAACCTTTTTGAAGTTGACACAGTTCAGGATGTTATCAAACACATTTGCAGAATTGCAAATCTTGAATACAAAAAAGACGAAAAGAAAGATATTTCACTTCGTGTAATCAGCGATCACATCAGAAGCACAGTTATGATGGTATCTGACGGTGTTATTCCATCAAACGAAGGCAGAGGCTATGTTTTAAGAAGATTGTTAAGACGTGCTGCCCGTCATGGAAAACTTCTTAACATCAACAAACAGTTCTTAAGCGAAGTTGCAGATACTGTTATTGAATGTTCAAAATGTGCATACCCAGAACTGGAAGAAAAAAGAGATTACATCAAAAAGATCATCAAAATCGAAGAAGAACGCTTTGATGTTACAATCGATAACGGAATTGCCGTTCTTTCAGAATATATCGAAGACGCTAAAAAGAATGGTTCAAACAAACTTTCAGGCGATGCTGCATTCAAACTCCACGACACTTATGGCTTCCCCCTTGACCTTACAATAGAAATGGCTCAGGAACAGGGCCTCACAGTTGATACAGACGGCTTTAACAAAGCAATGCAGGAACAAAAACAGGCTGCTCGTGATGCCCGTGAAGATGGTTCAAGTTGGGACAGCGACGCTACATTCGATTTTGAACTTGTAAAAGGTGCAACAGAATTTACAGGATACGATGCTTTAACTGACGAAAGCACAGTTTTGGGCATTGTATCAGAAGGCGCAGTTGCAACATCAATTATTGCAGGCTCAAAAGGTATAATCGTTACTGAAAAAACTCCTTTCTACGCTGAAATGGGCGGTCAGTCAGGTGATATCGGTACAATTTACACACCAGATGCAGAAGCAAAAGTTATTTACACCAAAAAAACTGCTGACGGAATTTATATGCACGAAGTTGAAATCATCAAAGGTGAATTCAAATTAAATGACAAAGTATTTTTGGCAGTTGACCATATAAACAGAACAGCAATCGCAAGAAACCACAGCGCAACACATCTTTTGCACAAGGCACTTAAAAATGTTCTTGGCTCTCACGTTGCACAGGCAGGTTCATTTGTATCTGCAGACAGACTCCGTTTTGACTTCTCACACTTTGAGGCTATGACTTCAGACGAAATCAAAGCAGTAGAAGAAATTGTAAACACAGCAATTTTAGACGCTATGCCTGTTAACGTTCAGGAACTTCCTATTGAAGAAGCCAAAAAATTAGGTGCTGCTGCACAGTTTGGCGAAAAATACGGTGATGTTGTTCGTGTTGTTTCAATGGGTGATTTTTCAGTTGAATTCTGCGGTGGCACTCACATCACAAACACATCTGTTTGTGGACTTTTCAAAATCCTTTCTGAAAATGGTGTTGCAGCAGGTGTAAGAAGAATTGAGGCTATCACAGGCAGAGGCGTGTTAGATTACATTGCACAAAAAGACAACTTGATTTCAAAAACTGCAGAAGTTTTAAAATCAAATGTAAATGAAATTGATGCAAAAGCCGCATCAGTTTTATCTGACCTTAAAGAAATGGGCAGAAAAGTTGACGAACTTACATCAAAACTTGCAGGCGGTATGGCAGACGAGATTTTAGCATCTGCTACAGATATAAAAGGCGTTAAAGTAATCGCATCAGTTGTGCCTTCTATGGCTGCAAACGACCTTGCGGTTATGGGTGACAAATTAAAAGATAAATTACAGGGTGCAGGTGTTATTGCTCTTGCATCTGAAAAAGAAGATAAAATCAGTTTCATCGCAATGGCTAACAAAGATGCAGTAGCCCTTGGTGCTCACGCAGGAAACATTATAAGAGAAATTACAAAAATCGCAGGTGGAAGCGGCGGCGGAAAACCGGACCTCGCACGTGGCGGCGGTAAAGATGCATCAAAACTTGATGATGCAATTGCAGCAGTGGCAAACCTTGTAGAAGGTATGATTAAATAAGGAGAATTTTTATGGATTGCATTTTTTGTAAAATTATCAATAAAGAAATTCCAAGTACAATTGTTTTTGAAGATGAAAGTGTAATTGCGTTTAAAGATTTAAACCCTGTTGCACCTGTTCATATTCTTGTTGTTCCGAAAAAACACATTTCAGCACTTTCCGAGGCTGAAAAAGAAGATATTGAACTTTTGGGCAAAGTGCTTTATACTTGTAAGACAATCGCAGCCTCTCTCCCTGAGTGCGACGGTGGTTACAGAGTTATAAACAACTGCGGCGACAACGCAGGACAGACAGTAAAACACATTCATTTTCACATTATTGGCGGCGAAAATATGCCAAATCTGATTTAAGGAGATACTCGAATGAAAAATATTCCCGAAATTTTCGGATGTATGGTTTTTGATGACAAAGAAATGAAGGCTCGCCTTCCTCAGGAAACATACGAAACACTTTTAAGAACCATCAAAGACGGAAGAACTTTAAATACCGATATCATCCACGTAGTTGCTCAGGCTATGAAAGACTGGGCAATCGAAAAGGGTGCTACTCATTATACTCACTGGTTCCAGCCACTCACAGGTGTTACTGCCGAAAAGCACGACAGTTTTATCACCCCTGATGGCGATGACTCTATTATAATGGACTTTTCGGGAAAAGAACTTATAAAAGGTGAACCTGATGCATCATCATTCCCGTCAGGCGGACTTCGTGCTACATTTGAAGCAAGAGGCTACACCGCGTGGGACCCTACATCATACGCCTTTATCAAAGACGATACACTTTGTATCCCTACCGCTTTTTGTTCATACGGCGGTGAGTCTTTGGATAAAAAAACACCTCTTTTGCGTTCTATGGAAGTTATCAACAAACAGGCAAAGAGAATTTTGAAACTTTTTGGTAACGACGAAGTTACACGAGTTTTAACAACTGTTGGTCCGGAACAGGAATACTTCCTTATAGATAAAGAAATGTATAACAAGCGAGAAGATTTAAAATTCTGCGACAGAACACTTTTCGGTGCAGCGGCTCCTAAAGGTCAGGAAAGAGATGACCATTATTTCGGAACAATCAAACCGCGTGTTATGGCATTTATGAAAGAACTTGACATTGAACTCTGGAAACTTGGCGTTCTTGCTAAAACAGAGCATAACGAAGCGGCTCCTGCTCAGCACGAACTTGCGCCAATCTTCACACAGACAAACCTTGCAACTGACCACAATCAGCTTATTATGGAACTTATGAAAAAGATTGCGGACAAGCACGGTCTTGCGTGTCTTTTACACGAAAAACCATTTGCAGGTGTAAACGGAAGCGGTAAGCACAACAACTGGTCACTTTCTACAAACGCCGGTGAAAATCTTTTGAATCCGGGCAAAACACCTGAAACAAACGCAAGATTTTTACTTCTTCTTGCGGCGGTTATCAAAGCTGTTGATAAATATCAGGATCTCTTAAGAATTACAGTTTCAAGTGCAGGTAACGATTTAAGACTTGGCGGACACGAAGCACCACCTGCAATTATTTCAATGTTTTTGGGCGACGAGCTTTCAGACATCATAAATTCTATTATAACCGATACATCTTATGATAGAAAAGATGCAGATAAAATGAAAATCGGTGCAAAAGTACTTCCTGCATTTTTCAGAGATACAACTGACAGAAACAGAACTTCACCTTTAGCATTTACAGGTAACAAATTTGAGTTCCGTATGCTTGGCTCATCATTCTCAATTTCTGACCCTAACACTGTTATGAATACAGCGGTAGCAGAAGTTTTGGACGAATTTGCAACCCGCTTAGAGGCTGCAGGCGATTTCTCAGAAGAACTTGATAATGTTATCAGAGAAACATTAAAAGAACACTCAAGAATTATCTTCGACGGAAACAACTACTCAGAAGAATGGGTTATTGAAGCCGAAAAGCGTGGTCTTTCAAACCTTCGAACCACAGTAGATGCACTCCCTAAAATGCTTGAAGAAAAGAACATTGAACTTTTCACAAAATACAAAATCTTTACAGAAAAAGAACTTTATTCAAGATATGAAATTATGCTTGACGAGTATGTTAAAACTGTTACTTTGGAAGCACTTACTATGCTTGAAATGACTAAAAAAGACATTATGCCTGCAATCATTAAATACACAGGCGACTTAAGTGAAATTGCTTTAAAGAAAAAACAGATTTCAGATAAGATTTCAACAAAAGTTGAAGTAACTGCTATTGAAAAACTTTCAGAAATCACAGAATGTCTTTATACCAACACAGTAAAACTTGAAGAAGAAGTTAAGGCTTCTAAAAAAGCAGGTGATTCAAAACTTGCTGCAGAAATTTGCAGAGACAAAATTATCCCTGTTATGAACGATTTAAGAACTTGTGCAGATGAAGCAGAACTTTTAGTGGCAAAGGATTACTGGCCATTCCCTACATATGGCGACTTGCTTTTCAGCGTATAAAAGGGAATTTTAAAAATTCCCCAGAGTGCCAAATGGCTTAAAACAAATTTAAAAGGCTCTTATATAAGAGCCTTTTTCTTATTTCATATATTCCTTCATTCCTGCTTTAAAGGCATTGAGTGTTCCTTCGGTTTCGTCTAAGAAATACGGTCTTGCGACTTTGGTGTATGTTTCGTCTCTGAAATCATAATCTCTACTTGACCACCACAGCGCCATTTTGACATTTGGATATTTTTCAATTTTTTCAAACATATCCAAAATCCATTTTTCTTTATCTCCGCCAACAGAACTTGATGCAAATTCGGTAATTATAAATGGAAAATCTTCAAATCTTTCCATAAGTTTTTCATACTGGGCAAGATTTATTTCATCAAAAGTTCTCCATGTTTCGTTAAAAACTTCATAATAATATGTGCCTGTATTGTACCCTGTCATACCAATCATATCAACATATTTGTCTCCCGGATAATAGGCAAGATATGAATTCCAGTGGCAAGGCGGACAATCTTCGTTGTTTGGATTGAATATCCAGATGGCATTATCTACCCCCTCTTGTTCAAAAATCTCATAAATTCTTATCCAGTTGCTTTTGAATATTTCAGGATCAGAAAGTGCCGCCACACCTGAATAATTCACCCAGTCTGAATTCATTTCATTGTTAAGTCTGAACAAAAATGGCTTCCCGAACTCCTTTGCGCCTTTTGCAAATTCGCGGATTTTGTCGTCCATAAGTCCATCGTATACATCAAAATTAGGATTTTTGCCAAAAAGGTCGGAATTATAGTGATTTGATATCTGCAAAGTAAGTTCTGTGTATTTACCCGCATCAATCATTTTTTCAAGTTCTTCTTTGGGGAATTTGCCATCTAAATTAACGTAATGAAGTGAAAACTCAAAATTACTTTCTGTTTTTTTCTCAATATCTAAAAGATGAGTTAATTCTTCATCTTTTGTATATGCACCGTCAACAAAAATGCCCCATTTGATTTTATCGGCTGATAAAATATCTTTATATAATTTTTTGGTTTCAGATTCAAAATCCTTTTTCACTCTTTTATGTTTCTTTGGTGATTTAACTTCCCCTTTTATGGAAATTTCCTTAAATGAATTTATAATTTCTTTAATTACCGCTTCATCTTTTTCATAATCGCTTGTTTTTGCCATTATTCTGAAAAATGCCTGCGGGGCATCGCCAAGTACATAAAAGTAAGTGTAATTATTCTGATATTCTTTGTTTCCTTTTCTTTCAACATTTAAAAGCCTTGCACTTTTGCCATTTTGCTCAAAACTTTCGTTTTTTATTAAGGAAATATCATTCTTTTCTCTGTAATTATCATTTAAAATATAGTTGTTCTGATAGTTTTCAATATACCACAAAACATCTTCATATGGCGCCCACTCACGGGTTAAAACCACAGTCAAAGTATCGCTTTTTGCGGTGATATATTCCTGATAATACTCTGTGTCAATCTCCATATAATTAGGAAGTTCAACGCTGTATCCCTTTGTCCACTCGTTTAAAATTTGTTTATTATCATTATTTATAATTTCCACTTGTTTATTGGAAACTTTCATTTCAATTTTATCAAAAATTCTTGTTATAACATAGCCTATGCTATAACCTCTTTTTATCATTATACCCGCACAAATGGCACTCAAAATAACGAAAATGCACAAAATCCCAATAAAAATTCTTTTCTTCAAAACAGCCATCTCCCTTGTTTGGAAAGTATATCAAACTTTCACCCCAATGTCAAGAATGGCCGAAATATATCAGTTAAAATACTCAGCAGGGTTTACTTGCACACCTTCTTTTATCAGTTCAAAATGAAGATGCCCCTCCAGACCTGTTTCAATCAAAGCGGTATCTCCCACTCCACTTATAATATCCCCTTGTGCTACCTCTTTACCTTGGCTTACCATTTCATCAGTTGACAGGTTTGAATAAACCGATTTGAAGCCGTTTTGGTGGTCAATAACAATGGTTATGCCCATCAGTCCGTCTTTTTTTACTGACTCAACCACACCCCCTCGCACCGCCTTTACCTGAGATAAAATCGGTGCTTTTATATCAATCCCACGGTGGACTCTATATTCTTTTAATGTTACAGAATATACCAACTGGTTGCCCGAAAATTCATTTAATATTTCTCCGTAAACAGGCATTTCAAAACCTTCATCTTTCGTAATTTCAGGTACAACAACTTCTTCTTTTTCTTCCACCTCAACAACTTCAATCTGCTCGTTTTCTTGCTGTTCATAAACCTTTTCGGTGTTGATAATTTTGGGTGCAGAAGAAATTGTGCGCTCTTCTATCACCTTCTTTTTTACAATTGCAGTTACAAAAACATTGGTAATTAGCGCACACCCCGATAAGAATAAAATAACATAAAACCACCTGCTGTTTAATAGTTTTTTCATAGTAAATTCCTTTCATTTGGTTTTTGTATTAATTTTTCCCATAATTTACATATCCTATTCAAAATATTTTTAAAAAATCTATTGCCATAAACCACAAGATATGGTATCATATAATTGTATAATAAACTACAAGTTTTGGAGGTTTATAAAATGAACAAAAGGTTTTTATCAGTTGTTTTATGCTTGCTTATGGTTTTTTCAGCCTTTGCAGCATCTGCCGCATCTTTAAAGGATGTATCAAGTCATTGGGCTAACAAAGAAATCCAGGATATGGCAAACAAAAAAATCATCGCAGGTTTTGAAGACGGTACATTCCGCCCTGAAAATTCTGTTACACGCGTTGACTCACTTCTTTTGGTATCAAGAATTATCGGTGCTTCAGAAGGTTCACTTTCAAGTTTTGTAGATGCCGCATATTCTGCAAACTATGCCGATGTTAACATTTTAGGCTATGCTGCCTATGAAAAAAACCTCGCATACTTATTGTATAAAGGAATTTACACTCCTGCTGAACTCAGAAATTTTGTAGGAAACAAACTCGGTTCAAACCCTCTTAAGAGACACGAAGCCGCTGTTATCCTTACAAAGTTGGTTGGCAAAGAAGCAGAAGCAAAAGCAAACTCAATGCCTGTTCTTTCATATGCAGACTCTGCAAGTATTCCTGCTGCAGCAAAAGCATATGTTGAATTCTGCGAAACTTCAGGTCTTATGCAGGGTATGGAAAACAATAAATTCAACCCTAACTTTGAAGTAACCCGTGCGCAGATGGCTGTAATGCTTTACCGTGCTATGGAATATATGGGAATTGCTCATTCAACAGGTACAATCACAGAAGTTAACCACATCACAAATTCTGTTACATACACAGACTCAAAAGGTCAGAGCAAACAGATTAACATTCTTTCAGATACTTTGCTCAGACTTGACGGTGTTCTTACAAACAACATCACAAACATTGAAAATGGTTTTAAAATCAATGTTGTTACACACAAAGCAAATGTTGCTTTCGTTGAATTTTTAACACAGATTCCTGACGAAGAAATTTCAGGCATTTATGTTGGTTCAACAACATCTTCAAATCTTAAAAAGATTTCTGTAAAAAAAGCAGACGGTTCTGAAACCAACAGTTATACTTTAGCAGACGATTGTGTTGTTGTTATCAATGGTACTAACTCTGCATTTTCATCACTTCAGAAAGAAAGTTTTGTAACAGTTACTGTTCAGAACAGCAAAGCAGTTATGATTGTTGCTGAAAACAAAACAAAGTCTGTTAGCGGTATCATCAAGAGTTTCATCTACGGTGATCCGTCAAAATTGGAAATCACACTTTCAAACAACACAACTGAAAGTTATGAAATGGCAAAAAATGTAACAGTAAAAAGAAACAACACAAACGCAGACGCTTCTGAACTTATGGTAGGCGACAGAGTTTCTCTTACACTTACATATAACCAGATAAGTTCAGTTGCAGCACAAAGTTCAACAAAAACTATTGAAGGAACAATTGAAGAAATCATCATTTCTGCAAATCCGACAATTAAAATCAACACAACCTCAGGCGTTTTGGAATGTGCTCTTAACAAATCAGGTCTTGAAGTTAATGTAAATGGCGAGGCTTCAGATGTATATGGTTTAAGACTTGGTTATCTTGCAACTGTTAAAATGGAAAGTTCAACAATCACAAAGATTGATGTAAGTTCTGTTGCAACTCCTGACACATTAAATGTTGTTGGTGTGGTTGAACATGTTGATACAAACTACTATTTCGTTCAGATTACCGAAACATCAACAGGTCAGTCAAGACAGGTATTCGTTAAGAAAAACGCAACAATCATCGATGGTGAAACTCAAAAATCAAAAACTTTAGCAAGTATTAAAGAAGGCTCATTGATTACCGCAGTTGTTTCATCAAACGGATTTACATCAGAGGCAATCTCAATTGTTATTTTACCTAACAACTGATAATTGAAAAAAATGTGGCAACAGGTAATCCTGTTGCCGCTTACTTTAAAGGAGATATTATGCTTTATAAAACCCAGAAATACTACGACTATCTTGAATACTTTGAAGAAGAAGACTGCCCTATTTGCATTATGCACAAAAAGTGGCTCACCAAGTTTATAGACAACTTTTTTTATGAATGCGTAAACGACCGCAGAATGAGAAAAATCATCCGTGAATACGGCGGATTTTGCAAAGAACACGCAATCGCAATGTTAAATCACGGTGATCCGTTGGGCCATAGCATTATATACGCAGATTTAATTACAGACTATTTAAAGAATTCAGATAAAAAGAAAAAACAAGGGTGCCTGGTATGCGACTTAGAAGCCGAAGCCAATGAGAGTTTTTTAAAGGCATTTTTAGAATTTTTCAATAATTCCGAAGAATTTGTTGAAAAGTTTGATAAAACAAATACTTGTCTTTGCAAACCACACTTAAACATTTTAAAAACAATGACCAAAGACAAAGCCTTAATTCAAAAACTCGATGCAGTTCAGAAGAAAAATCTTGCTCACGCTTTAGAATGTTTAGACGAAATCAAAAGAAAATTTGACTACCGCTTTACAGACGAAGCCTTAACAAAAGAAGAACGCACCGCATGGCAGAGGGCAGTAAAATTAATGGCAGGAATAGATAGATAGAAGATGTTAAAAATGCCCAGAGCACAAAAATGGCTTAATCTCAATTTAAAAGGAAACAATATAACTTTAAAATTTTATACTGAATGAAAAAAATCCTGATAGTATCAGGATTTTTTTCATCTCATTTATTCATTAATCATATCATTGATTTCTTGCATTTTAAGGTCGGTTTCTGCTATGATATCTGCGCACTCTTTGAGTTTTTGCATAATATCTTCTTCATTTGCAACCTCTTTTTTATATTTCATCTGATGCTCTAAACTTGCCCAGAAATCCATTGCGATTGTACGGAATTGAACTTCAACACGGATAGGCACTTTTTCATCTGCGAAAAAGACCGGAATTTCAACTATCATATGTAGACTTCTGTATCCGTTAGGCTTTGGATTTTTTATATAGTCTTTTTCTTTTATAAGTGTGATATCGTCCTGCTTTAAAAATATCTCTTTGACTTTGTAAATATCGTCAACAAATGAGCATATAACTCTCACACCCGCAACGTCGTTTAAGTTGTCAGAAACAGAATCGAGCGTTACTGGCAACTCATTTTTCATAAGTTTTTTCACAATGCTTCTTGGCTTTTTAATTCTTGATTTTACTGACTCTATGGGGTTTCTCTTAAACCTTACGGACATATCGTCATTAAGCACATCAAATTTGGTTGTAACTTCCTTAACGGCACAGTTATACATCATCATAAGTTTTCCGAATTCCTGTGCGTTATCAAAAAACTCGTCGACATTGTGCATATCAAGATGATGCCCCAATACAGATGTTTGTAAATCCTGTTGCATTTTTTATTTCCTTTCGTTAAACAGGCTGTCTAAAAGATTTCTTGCTTCCTGTTTTTTATTTTCAGTTTCTTCTTTGTGAATTTGTGTAGTTATCACATCGCCCTCTTTGGCATTCTCAGGCAGAATAATTGCAGGAATGTTATAAGTATTTCCGCCTGCCTCAATCACTGCCATATCTCCTTCAAAGCGATCAATTATAAAGGTCATAGTAATTTTCTACCTCCAAACCGTTTGATATCATAGTAATATCGCCGTTTATATCGGTGCGGTATACTTTTGTTCCCGCCTTTTCAAGCCTTTTTAAAACCTCTTTATGAGGATGACCATAGTCATTATCTTTTCCGCAGGAGATTATTGCATACCCTGGACTTACCGCATCTAAAAATGCATCGCTTGTTGATGATGAAGATCCGTGATGCCCTACCTTTAACACATCGGCTTTCAGGTCGGTTCCGCTTTCCAAAAGGTCTGTTTCAACTAATTCTTCAGCATCGCCTGTGAACAAAAATGCTTTTTCGCCAAATGTTATTTTAACAACCGCCGAATAATTGTTAAGGTCTTCATATTCATCTCTCAAGGGGCTTAAAAATTCAACTTTCACATCCCCCTCATTAAATTCTGCGCCCGCCGTTGCTTTTTTTACGGTTGTACCAAGCCTTTTAAGTGTTTTCAAAAAATCAAGATACATATCCGAAGTGCCCTCTGCATCAGGCATATAAACAGTGCCGATTTCAAAGGCACTCAGCACATCTTCCATACCGCCGATATGGTCTGAATGAGGGTGTGTTGCAACCAGATAGTCAATTTTTTCATAGCCTTTTTGTGCTATGTGATTGCATATTTTTTCGCCCTGACTTTTTATTGATGCGTCAATAAGCATACATTTGCCACCAGGAAATTCAATAAACGAACTGTCCCCCTGACCAACATTTAAAAATGTTACCGCAAGATTTTCATTTGAATTGCTTGGATTAATCTCTCTTTTTTCAGCAAAATGTGTGTATACAAGGGAAATAATAAACAAAACTACAAGCGTTAAAAGCGTTTTTTTATTCTTCATCATCGCACCTGTCTATTGCATCGGAGCATATTTCAATAAACTTTTTGTAAAACTCCTGAGGTTCTTTTTTAAACATTTTAAGAAGTTTTTGCGCGTGTTTTGCTTCAGGGAATGAAATTGTAAACTGCATCGCCTTTTGCTCGTCATCAAAAATTCTAAGTGTTGATGTGTAGCACTTTTCATTTTCTTTCCAGTAATCAACCGCAACAGACTCTTTTTCCTTATGTTCTAAAATTTTATCATAAATGCACTCGTCAATTCTGTCGCGGATTGAAAGGGGTATGTACTTAAAAAAGTAACCAACGGTTTCTAAACCTTTTTCGGTAATTTCAAGCACATCTTTATGATTTTTTACAAACATTAAAATGTAGCCTTCTTCTGCAAGCATAAAAATTGTATCGTGCAAGTCAAAGTAACTGATTTTAACGCTTTCCATTATAAAATCAGAAAAAAAGTTTTTATTTAAATACTCCTGTTTTGCAACAGACTTTGCCTGCGCTAAAACATACATTATAAGAAGTTTTATATCACTTTTGTTTTCAAACGAAAACTCCATACTCTTCATAAAAAAATTCCTTTCAGAAATCAAAAAATTTTTCAATTATATTATAGCACATTTTTTATGTTTATGCTATAATATATGTATAAAATTTTTGTAAAAAAAAAGAAGCCTTGAAAAAGGCTTCTCAAACCACTAATTAATCAATGATAAATGGCTTCATTTCGTCCATAAATTGGCCTACATCTTCAGAATAAACTTCTACTTTGATAGGCTTTGAAAGGTCAAGAGAAAAGATACCCATAATTGATTTTGCATCTACTACATATCTACCTGATGTAAGGTCTACATCAAAGTCATATTTGTTAACTGAGTTAACAAAGGTCTTTACGTCGTTAATTGAATGAAGCATAATATTAAAGTTTTTCATAGTAAAATTCCTCCTTTTTTGTATATCATACACCAAAAAAAGGAAATAGTCAATTGTTTTAACAAAATTTTTAAAAATAAGGATTGATTTTTTTGAAGAAAGTAAGTTTTTTCACCTTAGGGTGCAGAGTAAATCAATATGAAACAGAAGCCATGACGGAGGCTTTTATTAAAAGCGGATACGAAGTTGCGGATTTTAACGATGTCTGCGATGTGTATGTTGTAAATTCCTGCACAGTTACTGCTATGGGGGATAAAAAATCCCGCCAGGCTATAAGACGTGCAAAAAGACTTGCTCCCGAGTCTGTAACCGTAATTGCAGGTTGCTACGCTCAGGCAATGAAAAAAGAAGGTAAAACCTTAAAAGAAGCAGATATAATTTTAGGCACCGATATGAAAGGCAAAGCGGTAGAAGCAGTTGAAAACTATCTTAAAGAAAAACAGCAGATAGTTTTAGTGGAAGATTTAAACAATCACCGCACTTTCTGCGAAACGCCCCTTACAACATATCAGGCTAAAACCCGTGCTATGCTTAAAATTGAAGACGGCTGCGACAGATTTTGTTCTTACTGCATAATTCCATATGTGCGTGGTCCTGTAAGAAGCAGAAACCCGAAAGAAATTGAAAAAGAACTTAAAATTTTAGGCCAGAATAACTTTAAAGAAATTGTAATAACAGGAATTCAGGTTGCCGCTTACGGAAAAGATTTAAAAGAAGATATAAGTTTAATTGACATAATCGAAATGGCAGCCGCTGAAAAATCAATAGAAAGAATTCGCCTGGGCTCTTTAGAACCTGTTGTAATTACCGAAGAATTTATGACCCGTGCAAAAAAAACAGGCAAATTATGCCCGTCGTTTCACTTGTCTCTCCAGAGCGGTTGCGACAGCGTGTTAAAGCGTATGAACCGTCGCTACACCACAGAAGAATACAAAAATGCTATTGATTTAATAAGAAAATTTTATCCCGACGCAGGAATTACAACAGATATTATAGTAGGTTTTCCGGGTGAAACGGAAGATGAATTTAAATCGTCTTTAGAATTTGCAGAAAAAATTGCATTTTCGCACATTCATGTTTTCCCATACTCAATAAGAGAAGGCACTAAAGCCGCATTGATGGAAGGTCAACTTGACAAAGCGGTAAAAGAAGAAAGAGTAAAAAAAATGTCTGCCGTGGCACAAAAAACCAAAGAGACATTTATAAATTCTATTGTAGGAAAAACTTATCCCGTGCTTTTTGAACAGGAAGTTGAAAAAGGCATTTTTGAAGGGTATACCCCTAACTATATGGCAATCCGTATGAAATCAGATGCCGATATCTCGCACGAAATCATTGATGTTACAGTTACACGCGATTTGATTTTTGGCAATCAATAATCCCCTTTTCGGTGATGATACAGTCCATTTTTATATCGTGCTTGTCTGATGAGATATAATTCGCAAGTTGAAAATCATAGCAAAATCCGATTTTAACGGCTTTTGTTTTTGGCAAAAACATATCATAACACCCTTTGCCAAAACCAACCCTTGCACCCGTTTTGTCAAATGCAATACCGGGAATTATTATTACATCGATATCTTTTGGATTTGCAATTTCAGAACTTTCAGGTTCAGAAACCGAAAATCCACCCGATACAAACTCCGTACTTTTATCTGCATAGTACGGGGTTATTTTTCCACTTTTTTCGTCAGTTACAGGAAATACAAGACGTTTTTTATCCAAAAGTGCACGACTTATAATTGCGTTTGTGTCTGTTTCGTTGCCAAGCCTTTTATAGAGCATAATGCACTTTGCATTTTTATAAAAATCACTTTGCAAAAAATTTTCAGATGCAAGAAAACTTTTTTCTGTAACTTCATTTTCACTCATTAATTTTCGCATTTCTTTATTTTTAGCCCTGATTTCACTTTTCATATTATCACCCGATTTCTTTAAGAATGAACTATTTATTATTATAAAATTCGTGCACAATTTAGATGTCACAAAATTATTTTACCAGAAGTAAAAACGCTTGCTTGCAAGGGCATTTTTGCGACGCCGTCAATTGACGCAGTGCTCAAACGAGCACAAAAGAGCGTTAGCTCTTAAGAATTTTATGCAATAAAATTCTATATGCATCAATTATATCTGTTTTTTCGGCTTTTGGCAACTTTTTTATTCCTTTTTGCTATATCAGAGTTCGATTCTCTTTTTTTGAAACAATCCACCGGATTGTTTTATATAATCGTTCGTGCCTTTTCAGGAGTTCGATTCTCTTCTTAAAATAAAAGAACAGATACCTAAAGGTATCTGTTCTTTTATGGTGGAGATGAGGAGATGGAAAATTTGCTTCGCAAACTTTCGTTGCTCGTCCACCCAAAGG
>JAZRDC010000122.1:0-17510 GCA_045660065.1 Clostridia bacterium | reverse complement strand
ATCTGTGTAAATTACATCTGCATTTTTTGTAGCGGTCATTGGGTCTTCAATAAATTCTAAAACTGCGCCAGTTTTTTCAGCAACCGCCTGACACTCTTTTACCAAAGCATCATCAGGGAAATATTTCTTCGGTGCGCAGGCAACAAAATGCATACCCATTTTTGCACAGCCTACCATTAAAGAGTTGCCCATATTGTATCTTGCATCGCCCATATAAACGAGTTTTTTGCCTTTTAATTCGCCAAAATGTTCTTTTATTGTCAAAAAGTCAGCCAAAATCTGTGTAGGGTGGAATTCGTTTGTAAGACCGTTCCAAACAGGAACACCTGCATATTTTGAAAGTTCCTCAACAATTTCCTGACCGAAACCACGATACTCAATACCGTCAAACATTCTGCCTAAAACTCTTGCAGTATCTGCAATGCTTTCTTTTTTGCCAATCTGTGAGCCTGCCGGATCTAAATAAACAGGGTGCATACCAAGATCTGCTGCCGCAACTTCAAAAGCGCAACGAGTTCTTGTTGATGTTTTTTCAAAAACCAATGCAATGTTTTTATCAGGGAATAACTTGTGAGATATTCCTTCTTTTTTCTGTTTTTTAAGTTCTGATGCGTAGTCAATCAGATAATTGATTTCTTCAGGTGAAAAATCAAGAAGTTTTAAAAAACTTTTTCCTTTTAAGCTCATTTTTATTCCTCCTCGCAAACTTCCTTGATAATATTAATTGCACGCTCTAAAACATCTTTTGGAATGTTAAGGGCAGGAAGCAAGCGCACTTTGTCTTTTGCAGTAAGGCACAAAACGCCATATTCTATACATTTTTTAACAATTTCGCCGGCAGGTTTTACGGTTTTGATTCCAACCATAAGTCCCATACCGCTTACACTTTCAACACCTTTACAATTAGAGAAGGTATCAAAAATCATTTTTGATTTTTCTTCAACTTCAGCTAAAAGTGAATCATCAATTCTTTCAATGATGCTTAAAGCACCTGCACAGGCAATAGGATTTCCACCAAAGGTTGAACCGTGGTCGCCAAATCCTAAAACATCTTTAACTTTATCACCTAAAATACAAGCACCGAGTGGAAGTCCTCCGCCGATACCTTTTGCGGTAGTTACAACATCAGGCATAATGCCGAAATTCATATATGAATAAAGTTTTCCGCATCTGCCATTACCTGTCTGCACTTCGTCGATTATTAAAACAATATCTTCTTTTTGTGCAATTTCATATGCGGCTTTTATAAATTCCTCATCTAAAGCAACAACTCCGCCTTCGCCCTGAATACATTCAAGCATAATACCTGCAACTTTGTTGTTTTTTACTGCTTCTTTAAGCGCCTTAATATCATTTGCAGGAGTATGAACAAATCCCGGAGTTAAAGGCTGGAACAACTGATGAAAATGGTCCTGACCTGTTGCTGCAAGAGTAGTCAGTGTTCTTCCGTGGAAACTTTTTTCCAAAGTGATTATTGTAAAGTAATCACTGCCTTTTTTATCCTGAGCATATTTTCTTGCAACCTTGATGGCACATTCGTTTGATTCTGCACCTGAGTTTGCAAAAAATACTTTTTTCATACCTGTTTTTGTGCAAAGCATTTTAGCAAGTTTTGCACAAGGCTCTGTGTAATAAAGGTTTGACATATGCTGAACTTTAGAAAGTTGTTTTGTTACAGCATCAACCCATACATCGTCTGAAATACCAAAAGATGTAACACCAATGCCCGAACCCATATCAATATATTCTTTGCCTGTTTCATCATAAACCAAAGAACCTTTGCCTGAAACAATTTCCACATCAAAACGGGCATAGGTAGAGGCAACATATTCTTTGTCTGTAATTTTTGTATTACTCATTATTCGTGTTCTCCTATAACCATTGTTCCTGCACCTTCGTCAGTTAATATTTCCATTAAGATTGAGTGCGGAACTCTGCCGTCCATAATGATAACATTTTTAACACCCTCACGGATTGCTTCAACACAGCAGTCAATTTTAGGAATCATACCGCCTGAAATAATACCGTCTTTTCTTAACTGTTCACATTCTTTAACAGTTACTTCAGGGATTAAAGTAGACGGATCATCTTTATCTTTTAAAAGACCTGCAATATCAGTCATCATAATAAGTCTCTGAGCACCTAATGCACCTGCAATATATGCTGCTGCAGTATCGCCGTTGATGTTATATGTATTTCCTTCTGCGTCGCAACCAAGAGTTGAAATAACAGGAATATATCCTTTTTCAAGAAGGTCATTAACAGGGGCAATGTTGATTTTTGTAATGTTACCAACGTAACCTAATCTTTCGTCTTTGATTTCAGATTCAATGAGTCTTCCGTCCATACCTGAAATCCCCATTGCTTTTCCGCCCTTCATTTCAAGAAGGTTAACTAAAGTTTTGTTAACTTTACCTGCCAAAACCATCTGAACAATATCAACAGTTTCTTTGTCTGTAACACGAAGACCATCAACAAATTCGGCTTTTTTACCGAGTTTTGCCATAGTTTCGCTGATTTCAGGTCCGCCACCGTGAACAAGAACGATTTTAACGCCAATAAGCCATAAAAGAACGATATCTTCCATAACTTGTTCTTTTAAATGTTCATCAATCATAGCGTTGCCGCCGTATTTGACAACAACAACTTCACCGTTATATCTTTTGATGTAGGGAAGAGCCTGAGTTAAAACTTCTGCTCTTTGTGCATTTGAAAAATTGTTAATCATAATATCCTCCAAAAATCAAGTACGATAGTCGCCATTGATTTTTACATAATCATAAGTTAAATCACAACCCCAACTTGAGGCTGAGTATTCTCCTGAATTTAAATCAATTAAGATTTCTATTTCTTTTTCTAAAAGAATTTCTTTTGCTTTTTCTTCTGAAAATTCTATTCCGAAACCGTCTTTACAAACAGGAAGCACACCTTTTGCAGACTTAAATGCCATATCAATTTTTGTAACATCAATATCTGCGCCGCTGTAACCGATAGCGCAAAGTACACGGCCCCAGTTAGCGTCTGCACCAAACATAGCAGATTTTAAAAGGCTTGAGCAAATAACACTTTTTGCAACAGTTTTTGCAATGTCAAGAGTTTTTGCACCTGAAACTTTGCATTCAAGTAATTTTGTAGCACCTTCACCATCACCTGCAATCATTCTGCAAAGTGAAACGGTAATTGTGTTTAATGCCTTCATAAATTCATCAAAATCTTTGCCCTCTGAAGTAATTTCTTCATTTCCTGCCAAACCGTTTGCCAAAACAGTTACCATATCATTTGTTGAAGTATCACCGTCAATACTTACCATATTAAATGTGTTCTGAATATCGTTTGAAAGTGCTTTTTTAAGCATTGCAGGTGCGATTTTAGCATCGGTTGTGATAAATACAAGCATTGTTGCCATGTTAGGGTGAATCATACCGCTACCTTTTGCGATACCACCCATTTTGCATACTTTACCGCCAATTTCAAATTCAACTGCAACTTCTTTTGGAACAGTATCGGTAGTCATAATTGATTCTGCAGCAAGAGGCGAGCCTTCGTATGAAAGACCTTCTGCCAATCCGCCAAGTCCGTTTTTAATAGGAGTAATATCAAGTGGCTGACCGATAACGCCTGTTGATGCAACAACTACGTCGTTTGCATCAAGGTTTAAAGACTCAGCAACTAAAGTACACATATTTTCTGCAACTTCAATACCATCTGCATTGCAAGTGTTTGCGTTACCGCTGTTGCAGATAACCGCCTGAGCGTATCCGTTTTCAATATGATTTTTAGTAACTGTAAGGGGAGCACCCTTAACAAGATTTGTTGTATATACTGCGGCAGATGCGGCCATAACATCGCTGACAATAAGAGCCAAATCTCTTTTAGTTTTATTTTTTCTTATTCCGCAATGAACGCCATTTGCCTTAAATCCTTTTGCGGCAGTAACACCGCCTGAAATTATTTTCATATTAATTTATCCTCCGTAATAAGTCCTGTGGTTTCATCTACACCTAAAACTATGTTCATATTCTGAATAGCAGAACCTGATGCGCCTTTTCCGAGATTATCATATCTTGCAGTTAAAAGTATGCGGTCGCAATTTCCTGCAACAGAGATTTCCATATCGTCTCTGCCTGAAAGTGCAAGGGCTGACATAAATCCGCCTTCGTCAGGGCTTTCATCAAAATGAACAATTTTAGAATTGTAACATTCTTTATATATCGCTTTAATACCATCAATATCAGTAGTTAAATTCTTTTTAAATAATGGAATTGAAACTTCCATACCGCTGTAAAAATCACCAACGATAGGACAAAATGCAGGAAGAACTTCAATGCCTGTAATTGCTTTCATTTCTTTTAAGTGTTTGTGTTGCTGAGTAAGACCATACTGTCTCGGAGCGAATAAAAGCAAATCTTTTTCATCGCTTTCATAATCAGCAATCATTTTTTTGCCACCGCCTGAATAACCAGTAAGGGAAAAACAGGAAAGTGCTGCATCTTTATTCAAAACATTTGCATCAATAAGAGGTTTTATAAGTGCAATAAATCCACTTGCATGACAACCCGGATTTGCAATGAGTTTAGAATTTTTGATTTTTTCTCTCATACCATTTAGTTCAGGGAACCCGTAAGTCCAGTTACTTTCGGTACGGTGAGCAGTAGAAGTGTCAATTATAACAGTGTTTTTGTTTTCAAGAAGAGTTACCGATTCTCTTGCTGCATCATCAGGAAGACATAAGAAAACAATGTCTGCACTGTTGATAGCATCTTTTCTTGCGGCGGTATCTTTTCTTACTTCATCAGGGAGAATAATCAAAGAAATATCGTCCCTTGCAGACAGTCTGTCATATATACGAAGTCCTGTTGTACCCGCACTTCCATCAATAAAAACTTTAGCCATGTATAAAAATCCTCTCAATTTGAATAAATATGCATAAAACATCTTATATATTTGCATATTATACACCAAAACATACCAAATGTCAATAGTTTTGCATGGAATAAATATGCATTTTTGTGTATTTTATGCAAAAAATGCAATTGACTTTGAAAAGATAATATGTTAGAATACATAAAGATGCAGAAAGAAGGTATAATTATGTATGAAAAAGTAACTCCCGAGAGCGTTGGAGTAAGGTCAGAAGATATAAAAAGATATGTTGAATGTCTTGAAAATGCAAGTCTTGCAACACATAGTATTGTAATGATGAAACACGGCAAAGTGTTTTATGAAGCGTACTGGAAGCCATTCAATGAAAACTTTCTACATAGAATGTATTCTGTAAGCAAAAGTTTTGTGGCTTTGGCAGTTGGATTTTTAGAGCAGGACGGACTAATCAGCCTTGATGATAAAATTATTGATTGTTTAGATGAAGAAACAACAAAAAATGCAAATGACAAAATTAAGACGCAGACAGTAAGAGATATGCTTATGATGTGCACAGGTAAACCTCTTGCACCATGGAACTGGTTTGAATCAGGTGCACCTGACAGAGTGAAGTGGTATTTTGATACATCAAATGAAAATCCTGAAACTCACAAAACTCCGGGAACTATATTTGAGTATGACAGTACAGGTTCATTTGTTTTAGGCGCTATGGTTGAGAAAAAAACAGGCAAAAAACTGATGGAATACTTAAGAGAAAAAATGTTTGATAAAATCGGAGTTTCCAAAGAAGCCTATTGTTTAGAATGTCCCGGAGGCAATGCCTGGGGAGATTCTGCAGCTTTATGCACATCTTTAGACCTTGCAAAGATTGTTAATTTTACAATGAATATGGGACGCCACAATGGTGAGCAGATTTTAAACGAAAAATTTGTAAAAGACGCAACAAGCAATTTGGTAAGCACAAGCACAGTTGGTTTTACAGTTTCAAGTTACGGCTACGGATATTTAATCTGGAGAACAAGAGATAACAGTTTCTTCTTTAATGGAATGGGTTGCCAGTTTGGTATTGCAATTCCGGATAAAGATATGGTGTTTGTTATAAATTCAGATAATCAGGGAATTTTAAATGCAAAATCCTCAATTATTGATCCATTTTATGAAATTGTTGTGCATAATACAAGCGAAGATGCAATTTCAGAAAATGAAAAAGCATTAAAAGACCTTACAGAGTTTAGTAACAACTTGAAACTTTTCTCATTAAAGGGAAGCATTGAAACAAAAATGCAGGAAAAAATTAACGGAAAAACTTTCAAACTTAAAGAAAACCCAATGGGAATAAAAGATGTTAAGTTTATATTTAACGGCAATGAAAATATTTTTGAATATACCAATGCCCAGGGTAAAAAAGAACTTAAATTCGGAATAAATGAAAATGCCTTCGGAAAGTTCCCGCAGGAAGGATATTCAGATATGGTAGGCGGAACCAAAGCACCGGGAAATTATTATGATTGTGCCGCAAGCCTTCGCTGGACTCACGAAAATCAGTTTGAGATATTTGTTCAGGTGATAGATAAATATATGGGCAGACTTCATATGCAATTTGCATTAAAAGATGAAAATACAATAACAATTTCAATGAGCAAAGTTGCAGAAAACTTTATGAATGAGTATCAGGGATATGCAGAAGGAAAGGCGTAAGCAATTGTAAAAATCAGTAAAATAGCAAACAAAAAACCCCGAAAATCGGGGTTTTTATTTTTAATTTTTTAATATTACATACTCTTCATATGTCTTTTTAATTTCTTTAAGTCGTCTTTTTGGAATAGAAATATTTTCTCCGTTTGTCATAACAAACAAGTCATTTTCTATACACTTGACTTTGTCCATATTAACAAGACAGTTTTTGTAACTTCTTACAAAGTTTTTGTGCCTTAAGAATACATCAGCCGCATCGGCAAATGATATGCTGAACATATTGATGCATTCGTCAGTTTTGTGAATTTCAACACAATGATTACCATAGCCTATGTATAAAATGTCATTTATGTTAAAGTTAACTGTGCTTTTTTTGAGTTGAAATGAAATAATATTTTCAGTATTTTCAGATTCACGCACAGTGAAATAGAGTTTTCCATTTTCTCCTGATGGGTAAATATACGCGGTATATCTTTTAACAATTCTCGGTCTTGTTTCAGCACAGAAGTTGTAACTTCTGGCAGATGAAATTTTGGAAAATTCAGCATATCCCAAGGTTAAAAGACCGTTTAAATCAGTAACAATCTTTTCAGAGAAAAGTTGTTTTAAACCATCAAGAGTAAGTGTACCAGGCTCTAAATCACTTCTTGCTTCGTAAAAAGTGACATTAATATCGTTTTCCTTTAAAAGGATTTCTCCCGCTAAAACAAAAACTGATTTTATAAGCTTTGTGTAAAAATTTTCATTATACATAAATTACTCCGCACTTTATCAGATTAAAAATTCTGAATTATTCGTAGTCGTAACCTATCTGAATGGCTTTTTTGTTAAGTTCCAAAAGATTTGCTTTTTTAGCAGATACAACTTTGGCTAATGCTTTTTCGATATTTTCATAAGGCATAATACCTGATTTTTTAATCATCATACCCAAAATAATCATATTAGCAAGACCTGGTAAGTTTTCATCAGATGCGATTTTTGTAGCAGGAATGTAGTATGCTTCAACATCGTCTCTTTCAACCTTACGGTCGATTAAAGCACTGTCAACAAAAACCTGACCGCCCGGAACAACAGCGTCAATATATTTATCAAATGATGGTGTGTTCATAGCAATCAATACATCAGGCTTATCTACGATAGGTGAGCCGATTTTTGTATCGCTTACGATGATACTGCAGTTTGCAGTACCACCTCTCATTTCAGGACCATATGAAGGGAGCCATGAAACTTCTTTACCATCAATTAAGCCTTCGTATGCGAGGAATTTTCCTGAAAACAAAATTCCCTGACCGCCGAAACCTGCGATTAAAACTTGTTTATTCATTATTATTTCCTCCTTATTCTGCAAACTTATCCTTATATACGCCAAGTGGGTAATAAGGCATCATATTTTCTTCAAGCCAAGCAATTGCTTTGTCAGGTGATAAGCCCCAGTTTGTAGGACAAGTAGAGAGAACTTCTACCAATGAGAAGCCTTTGCCATCAACTTGGTTCTGGAATGCTTTTTTAATAGCCGCTTTTGCTGCTTTGATATTTTTAACGTTGTTAACTGCAACTCTTTCTAAGTATGTTGCACCGTCAACATTTGACAAAAGTTCGCAAACCTTTAATGGGTAACCAACTTTTTCTACATCTCTGCCGTAAGGTGATGTCTGTGTAACCTGACCTGGGAGAGTTGTAGGAGCCATCTGACCGCCTGTCATACCATAGATTGCGTTGTTTACGAAAATAACTGTGATATTTTCACCACGAGCAGCAGAGTTAACGGTTTCTGCGGTATCGATAGCGGCCAAATCGCCGTCGCCCTGATATGTGAATACGATTTTATCTTCATCTGCTCTTTTTACGCCTGTTGCAACAGCAGGTGCTCTACCGTGAGCCGCCTGAACCATATCGCAATTAAAATAATTGTATGCCATAACTGAACAACCAACAGGGGCAACACCAATTGTTTTACCTGTGATTCCAAGTTCGTCCATAACTTCTGCTACGAGTCTGTGGATAATACCATGAGTACAACCCGGGCAATAATGCAAAACTGCATCTGTAAGAGCCTTTGGTTTTTCAAATACTACTGCCATTATTTTGCACCTCCCAATTTAACTGCTTCTTCGATTTTTTCCAAAACATTTTCTGTTGTAGGAATCATACCGCCTGTACGGCTGCAAAGTAATACTTCTTTTTTACATTTTGTAGCAAGCTGAATGTCTTCAATCATCTGTCCCATATTAAGTTCAACAGAGATAAATGCGTTAACTTTATCAGCCGCTTTATTTAAAGCATCTTTCGGGAATGGCCAGAGAGTAATAGGTCTGATCATACCAACTTTAATGCCTTTTTCTCTTGCGATGTCAATAGCGTTCTGTGAAACTCTTGCAGCAACGCCGAATGCTACGATACAGATTTCAGCGTCATCCATTTTGTATTCTTCATACATAACTTCGTTCTTTTCAATCTGTGCGTATCTTTCAAATCTTTCGATGTTTTTATCTTCAAGTTCTTCAGGTTTCAAATAAAGTGAGTTAACAATGTTAGGTTTTCTTTCACCATTTGTACCTGTAACTGCCCATGATTTGTCGTAATTGTTGATAACGCCTGCATCGAGTGATACTGGTTCCATCATCTGACCCATAGTACCATCTGATAAAATCATAGCAGGAACTCTGTATTTTTCAGCCAAATCAAAGCCTTTGAATACAAGGTCAACCATTTCCTGAACTGATGCAGGTGCTAAAACCATCAAATGGAAGTCGCCATGACCGAGACCGCGTGTTGCCTGGAAATAGTCAGACTGTGAAGGCTGAATACCACCAAGACCAGGACCGCCACGCTGAACGTTTACGATCAGTGCTGGAAGGTCGCAACCTGCAAGGTATGAAATACCTTCACTTTTAAGTGAAATTCCCGGGCTTGATGATGATGTCATCGCTCTTTTACCTGTTGATGCAACACCAATTAACATATTGATAGCCGCAACTTCACTTTCTGCCTGTAAGAATACACCTCCGTCAATTTTCGGAAGTCTTTTTGACATATATGCCGCAATTTCTGTCTGCGGTGTGATAGGGTAACCCAAGTAGTGTTTGCAACCAGCCATAATAGCGGCTTCAGCCAACGCTTCGTTACCTTTCATTAAAACTTTTTCACTCATTTTAAATCTGCCTCCTTATTTCTCAACTGTGATTACGCAATCAGGGCACATTGTAGCACAGAATGCACAACCAATGCAATCTTCCTGCTTTTCAACACCTGCAGGATGATAACCTTTTGCGTTTAAAGTACTTTTAAGTGCAACGATTTTTTTAGGACAAGCAGTAACGCAAAGTCCGCAACCTTTGCACAGGTTTTCGTTAAATGTAACTTTTGCCATTATTTTTGCTCCTCTCTGAGCCAGGATTGCCTTACATAAAGGTCAATCGGCTGAACATTTATTATTTCATCTTTTAAAGAGTCATAAAGACTGCTTTTTACCGTGGTCATTTTAATTTCAAGACCTGTAAGGGAAGAAATCTCATTTGCGTAAGCAACGGAAGATAAAACATCTTCTTTTGTGGTTTCTTCACCAATATTTGAATTGTTAACAATAGCCGTAAATCTTAATTTTGAAGCATCTTCGATTTCTCTCATAACTTCTATTGTGCTTTTAGCATCTTTTGTTAAAAATCTGTACTTGTTTATGACGAACAAAAACTCATAATTGTTCTCATCAAGCAAATGGGGGACATATCTGCCAAGCGCCAGAGCTCCTCTGTCATCTCCGCCAACGTCTAAAACTGAATAAACGCTTTTATCGTCAAAAACAGAGTATATTTCACCTGGAAGGGCAGGAGTATCAACATTAGAGCCTGCATATTCAGAAGAGATAAGTTTAATGCCGTTTTGTGCTAAAACTTTGGCAGAATCTTTTGTTCTGAAATAAGGATTTACAATATCCAAATCCGCAACAGAAACATTTTGTTCTGAATTCTTAAGCCAGAGTGCATAATTTACTGCAATATTTGTTTTACCACTTCCGTAATGCCCCGCAAAGACAGTTGTTCTTTTGTAACTCAGATTTCTACTGTCCACTGATATTTATCCTCTACTTTGCCCCACTGGATGCCTGTAAGTTCGTCATAAAGAGCCTGAGTAACTTCACCGATTTCGTTGTTGTTAACAATATATTCTTTTCCGTCGTAGTAAAGTTTTCCGATAGGAGATACAACAGCCGCAGTACCGCAACCCCATGCTTCTTCCAATTTACCACTTTCCATAGCAGCAACTAATTCGTCAATTGAAAGGAGTTTTTCAGAAACTTTGTATCCTTTATCTCTTAAAACTTCAATACAAGATTTTCTTGTAATACCAGGGAGAATTGAACCTGAAAGTTCAGGAGTAACAATTTCACCGTCAATTTTGAACATAACGTTCATAGCGCCAACTTCTTCGATGTACTTTCTGTGAACACCGTCAAGCCAGAGAACCTGTGTGTAGCCTTTTTGTTCAGCATTTTCACCTGCTCTGATTGATGCTGCGTACTTACCGCCGCATTTAGCATAACCTGTACCGCCTTTAACAGCACGAACGTCATCTTTTTCAATCATAATTTTAACAGGATTAATTCCTTCAGGATAGTAACTTCCGCTTGGTGAAAGAATGATTACGAATGTTGCTTTTTTGATTGAGTGAACACCGAGTGATTCATCGTTACCGAAAAGGAAAGGTCTGATGTAAAGTGATTCACCAAAGTTTTTAGGAATCCATGCTTCGTCAATTTTAACCAATTCTTTGATTGCTTCAACAAAATCGTCTTCAGGAATCTGAGGAAGTCTTAATCTTTCAGCAGAAGAATTCATTCTTTTTGCATTTTCATATGGTCTGAAAAGTTGAACTTTACCGCTTTCGGTTCTGTATGCTTTAAGACCTTCAAAAATTTCTGAACCGTAGTGGAAAACAGTAGCAGCAGGGTGCATTGAGAGTCTTCCGAATGGAACGATTCTTGCATTTTCCCAACCTGTTTCTCTGTCATAGTCCATTAAGAACATATGATCTGTAAAATGTTTACCGAAACCTAAGTTTTCAGTAGGGATTGCTTTTGGAGCAGTTGTTTTTTCAATTGAGATATTCATAATTCTCTTCCTTTCTATATATAAGAAATAATTTATTTTTTCAAACCTAATATTTCAGCAGATTGATCACGCATTTTGTATTTTAAGATTTTACCTGCTGCATTCATCGGGAATTCATTTACAAACATAAAGTATCTTGGAACTTTGTGTCTTGCAATTGAAGCATTACCGAATTCTTTCATTTCATTTTCGTCGGCTGTTTCACCTTTGTGAAGAATAATCCATGCACAACATTCTTCGCCATATCTTTCATCAGGAACACCGACTACCTGAACATCACGGACTTTCGGATTAGTAAGATAAAATTCTTCAATTTCACGGGGATAAAGATTTTCACCGCCGCGGATAATCATATCTTTTAATCTTCCTGTTACTTTGTAGTATCCGTCAGGAGTTCTCATACAGATATCACCAGAATGGAGCCAACCGTCTTTGTCAATAGCCTGAGCGGTTGCTTCCGGCATCTTGTAGTAGCCTTTCATAATGTTAAAGCCACGGGCTACAAATTCACCGCTTTCACCATCAGGAAGTTCTTCGCCTGTTTCAGGGTCGCTAATTTTACATTCAACCCCGGGGAAAGCACTGCCGACAGTTTCAACTCTGTGGTCAATATCTTCATTTACTTCACCCATGGTGCAACCAGGTGATGCCTCTGTCTGACCATAAACCGAAATAATTTCTTTCATATTCATTTCGTCTGCGGCACGACGCATTAAGTCTGCAGGGCAGTTAGCACCTGCCATAATACCGGTACGCATATGTGAAAAGTCTGTTTTTGCAAAATCAGGGTGATTGAACATTGCAATAAACATTGTTGGTACACCGTTAAAGCAAGTGATGCGTTCATCATTTACACAGGCAAGTGATGATTTTGGTGAAAAATATGGAATAGGGCAGAGTGTTCCGCCGTGAGTCATCATAGATGTCATTGAAAGCACCATGCCGAAGCAATGGAACATAGACACCTGAATCATCATACGGTCTGCAGTTGATAAATCCATTCTGTCACCGATAGTTTTACCATTGTTTACAATGTTTCTGTGTGTGAGCATTACGCCCTTAGGAAATCCTGTTGTACCTGATGTGTACTGCATATTGCACACATCGTCAGGTTTAACGAGCGATGCACGTCTTCTTACTTCTTCTCTCGGAACAAGTGAAGAACGAGAAAGCATCTGTTCATAGGTAAGGCAACCATCCATTGAAAAACCAACAGTTACAACATTTCTAAGGAACGGAAGGTTTTTGGAATAAAGCGGTTTGCCAGGTTCTAAATTTTTAAGTTCAGGGCAAAGTTCTTCAATTATTTCCTTATAATTAATATCCTTGCAATATTCAATCATAACAAGAGTATGAGTGTCAGATTGTTTTAACAAGTATTCAATTTCGTGGATTTTATACGCAGTATTTACAGTAACCAAAACTGCACCGATTTTTGTTGTTGCCCAGAAGGTTAAGAACCATTCGGGAACATTTGTTGCCCATACTGCAACATGGTCGCCTGCCTTTACTCCAAGAGAAATGAGGGCAGCAGCACATTCATCAACATCGCGTTTAAACTGCTCATAAGTTCTTGTGTAATCAAGTGTAGGATACTTAAAAGCATACTGGTCAGGATATTTTTCTGCCATTGTGTCTAAAACATCAGAAAATGTTGCATCAATAACATCATACTTTTTCCAGACAAAAGTGCCTGTCTTATCTCTGTTATAGTAAGCCTTGTCAAAGGTCTTTTTCTCACGGTTAAGTTGTGAAATGTAGTTGGCAAAATGGGTAAGAACAATATCAGCATCATTAATTTCTTCATTCCATGCGGCACATATAAAGCCTTCATAGTTAAGTGAAGAAAGTGCACCGATAAGTTTAGCAACCTCAAGTTCACCTTCGCCGATTAAAACAGTTTTTCCGTCTTTCATATCACCAAGACGAACATATTTAATATATGCGCCCAATGTTTTGATTGTAGTTTCTGAAGTTTCACCTGCATCAAAATATGTGCCTCTTACATTCCATGAAGCCCCGATTGCAGCAGAAGAAAAATGATTGATTATATCAATAACATTTTCTGTGTTGGCAAGATAACCTACAGTTTCAAACAAAATATTTACATCAGCATTTTCTGCCTTTTTTACAGCGCTTGAGAGTTTTTCATCAAGAACAGAAAAATCAGTTTTGCCGCTGATATTTACAATAACATTTGCAACACCTGATGCGGCAGCCATATCCACATATTTTACAATTAAATCAGATGTGGTGTTGTCGCTGTCAATGCTGTCAGGCATACGAAGGGCAGAAATTGCAAGATTTCTGTTAACGAGTTTTCTTTTTGCATCAGCAGTTCTGTCGCGTCTTAATATGCTGTCGTGATGTGAATTTCTTTCTTTGACGGCATCGTATATTTCAAAGCCGTGGAATCCGTAATCGAAAGCATAACGACAAGTGTCAAGAAAGGTCGCACGGCTGACATTCTTGGTTGAAAATACAATTTTCATATTATGCCTCCTCGAATACGATTTTGTTAAGAGCGTTTATGTACGCTCTGATAGAAGCCGCAACAATATCTGTTGAGGTTCCATTTCCTGAATAAAGTTTTCCGTTGTAGCGGAGTCTTACCAAAGCAGAACCCAATGCTTCTTTACCTTCTGTTACAGACTGAACCTGGAAATCATCAAGTTCATAATGATGACCAACGCACTGTTCAATAGCACGGAAAGCAGAGTCAATAGGACCGTCTCCGTTTGCAACACCGCACATAATTTCATCGCCGCATTTAAGAGTAACCTGACTCATTGAACTTGCAACATTTGAACTTGTTGTTGTGTAACTTTCAAAATGGTATGTTGAAGGAGCCTGCATAGCAGAACTTGCGATTAATGCTTCAAATTCCTTTGAACCTACCGCACCTTTCTTTTCGCATACCTGCATAAGTGATTTATATACATTTCCGATGTCTGAATCAGAAAGATCATAACCTAAAATTTCAGCAGAGTGAGCAACCTGTGCCAAAGATGAATCAGAGTCAAGTAAAATCTTTTTCTTGTCGCTTACTGCTTCACTTTCGTAAGAGGCATGATTTATGCCTGAAAGCATTTCGTCAATGCTTGAGTGAATTTTTGTATTGTTAAGGTCAATTTCAGCGTTTATCTGTGCACCGCAAACATTAATTGCATCACAAATTTCACCTGTGAGTAAAATGTCTTTGCCGGCCATTGCACATTTAATTCCGTCAGCACCATTTGCAATTGCAGCAAATGCTGATGCAACACCCATATTGATACGGTCAGAAACCTGAACATATACTGATGCTGCTACTGCCTCTTTGATTTTTGCAACCACTTCTGCAATTTCTTCAGGAGTAGACACGCCTGCGTTATCGCATAAAGTGATAATGTTTGCACCGTTTGCTTCTGCTTCTTTGGCGATTGCTACAAGGAAATCAATATCTGCTCTTGTTGCATCAAGTGCAGAAAATTCAACATCATCGCAATAAGTTTTTGCAGTTTTTACAAGAGTTGCAACCTTTTCAAGCATTACAGCCTGTTTTACATGGTAAGTATATTCCATCTGAATAGTTGAAACAGGAAGTTCAACCTGAAGACGAGGATTTTTAGCATCTTTGATGCATTCCCATGCAGACTCTACATTTTCTGTTTCAAATCCAACAGGAATAGCAAGAGTTGCATTCTGAACATTTTGTGCAATTGTTTTGTAAATAATTGTATCTTCACGAAGATTTTTAACAGGAGCAAGTTCTACGGCATTAACTCCAAGATTGTCTGCGCAAGATGCAATTGCAGTTTTTTCACGGAACAATAGTGCTATTTCGCGTTCCTCTGAAAGTTTTTTAAGAGTAATGTCTGTAACTAAAATTTTATTCATTTTGTACGCTCCTTTATTTTTAATATTTTTTTAGCATTTTCACAAAGGATAAGTTTGTTTTCATCCTCGGTAAGTTTCAAATCCATAAAATCATTCAAAGATTTTTCTAAGTCCCACATAGGGAAGTCAGTGCCATATACCATTCTTTCAGCACCGTAAATTCTTATAAGTTCCTTTGCTCTTTTAAGACCAATCATAGGGAAGGAACTTGATGTATCAAGATAGCAATTCACATCTTTTAAATACTCAAGTGCAAGATCAAATACTGACCATCCGCCGAAATGTGCACCGATTGCAACTAAATCAGGGAATTGTTTTAAAATATTTTTAAGTCGTCTCGGATGAGAATAGTCGTATCTGTAATCGCCTGTGTGGATGAGAATAGGGGTTTTTGTCTGCTGAAGAAAATCATAAAGTTCAAACATTCTTTCATCATCCATATTGAAAAGTTGAGTGTCCGGGTGAATTTTAACACCTTTGAGTCCAAGGTCTAAAAATCGCTTGGTTTCTTCAATTTTGTTATCAAAGTCTGCGTGCATTGTGCCAAATCCGTAAAATTCTTTGTGGGTTTTGCACTCTGATGCAATATAATCATTAATTGCTTCAACACGGGATGCAGATACTGCAACTGAGTGAACAACAGATGCCTTAACTCCTAATCTTTTATTGTCCGCAAGTACCTTTTGGGCAGTACCCGTTCCGTCCATATCAAGATTGTAAAAATCCCCGACACTTTTCACGGCACGGTCTGCAATTTTGTCGGGATATATGTGCACATGAAAATCAATAATGTCCATCTGAACCTCCAATATAAAAGGCTTTGCTGAAAAAAGCAAAGCCGCCAAATTACTAAATCAATCAATCATAATTCAACTACAAACTGCTTTTTTCGTTTTACGGCCGAAGCCTTAATAATCAAGGCGCTTAGCGCCAAAATAAGGCATAAATCTATGCGTAAAACACATAAAAAAACAGACACTGCCAATGCAATGCCTGCCAAAAAGTCAATTTCAGAATTTTTAGAAGCACAAGAACAAGAAGGTGCAAAACTGTTTGCATCTTTACGAGAAGTTGTTTCAGTTGTCTTTTTAAAACTGAACATTATCCGCCTGTCCTCGCTTCCTATAAAATAATATAAGATATAATAGCACAATACGACATATTTGTCAAGTTGGCATACATTTTTGTCAACTAACAATACAAAAATGTAAAAACTGTTACAAATTTGTACTGATAAAAAACAAAAAAGTATATTTTCTTGACTAAAGTGCATGTTGATGTTATAATATTACCGATTTAATTTTTAATATTAAAGGCGTTGACGAAGAGGGCAACTAAGTTAGTCCTGAAAGAGAATTGGCGGTTGGTGCAAGCCATAGGAAAGACTTTTTTGTTTGTAGCTTCTGAGCCGGAAGGAAGAAAGCGTTAAAGCAAGTAGAACCTTTCCGTGATTGCTGCGTTAAGGCATAGGAATTGTTGGATTCTGAGAGTGGCGTGAATTTTACGCAATTTGAGTGGTACCGCGGGTAAATAGAAATTATTGCTCGTCTCAAAGATGATAACTTTGGGACGGGTTTTTTTGTCCCTTACAGGAGGCTTATTATGGAAAATTTTAACGGTCTTGATTTAAAGATCAAGGAAATGGCGGGGCGTATCAGAGAACTTCGCGAAATCGAAAATTACACAATAGCATTTATGGCTGAAAAAACAGGTGTAACAGAGGCTGAATATCTTGCTTGTGAAAACGGTGAAAAAGACTTAAACTTTGCCTTTATTTATCGTTGTGCACAGGCTCTTAATGTTAACGTTACAGATATTATTGAAGGTTACAGCCCTAACCTTAAATCATATACTGTTACACGTGCAGGTGCAGGTCAGCAGATTGCAAAGGCTCACGGTATGACATACTATAATATGGCATATGCTTTCAAAAACCGTGTTGCAGAG
>JAZRDC010000121.1:0-1656 GCA_045660065.1 Clostridia bacterium | reverse complement strand
GACTTGGATTTTTTATTTTCTGCGAGCAAAGCAGGCGCCTGCTTTGGGTAAGGTTGCGAGCGCGTCCGGTGGACGATGAAGCGAGCATAACGAAGCGTAGCGGTCAAAATTCTTCGCCGCTCCAAGGCGAAAAGAATTTTGGGCACCGCAAGAGGCGGCATAGCCGAGGATGCCGCAGGTTCGAGTCCTGTCACCTCGACCAAAAAACCCAAAGGGGCAAATGCTCCTTTGGGTTTTTTCTTTTTTAGGTTTTGTTTTTGAATTCTGGAGTCAAAATCCGATGCTCGCTATACTTATAATAATATTTATTTCTTGTATAAATGACATTGCATAATTCTTTCTTTTGTGATAGAATAATTTTGCGACACATCTGAATATTTTAGCCATTATAGGTGCATTTTACTTTGGTAAAAATGCAACCTCAGTTTTTGCACCTTTATGGCGTAAAAGATGTGTCGCAGCATTTGAGGCTATGCATTTTTCGGTGCGTAGCTTCGGTTGCGCACTTTTTTATTTCGTAACGGATACTTGAAAGGAGAAATACGCATGGGATTAATGGATAAAATCGGTGGTAATATTATGCAAGGATTGATGGGGAATCTTTCCGAAGTAACGCCAGAAAAATTAACACAAGATTATGGTATGTACTTGATGGAAGGTGAATCGATACATACTGGTTTTGTATTAGTAAGAGATGTTGTTATATTTACTGATAAGCGAATTATCGATTTAGATAAACAAGGTGCAACTGGTCAAAAAGCTCGAGTAAGTTCTATATATCTAGATTCTATTATAAATGTATCAGCAGAAACAGCCGGATTCGGTTTAGACGATAGTGAACTCAACATAGAATTCATTTCCTCACCTTATTTTAAAGCTAATGGTGGAGTATCTGTTTCATCAAGAAAATTTGAGTTTCCTAAAAAATATCAAATACAAGGTATATACAAATGGCTTCAGGAAACAGCTTATACAAACCATTTAAATCTAAATAAATAATACTAAAATCAAATCCGTTATGAACACTCGCACCAAAATCGGAAATCCGCTGATGAAAATCGGCGGATTTTTGATTTTGTATTATTCATTTTTTCATTATTAGGTATTCATCATTCATCAAAACGGATTTCCGTAATAAATAACGAATAATAAAGTCGCTTCGCTGATGAACGTACCATAAAGTGGACTTAGCGAGGGTAGAGCGTGACTTTGATGAATATTGTTCTGTTCTATGCGCACAACTAAATAAAAAGGAGCGATAAAATGGATACTAATGAACTTGTAAAAAACACATTGGATGAGATTCCACAGGCGGGTAGTGATGCAAAACGCATAGTGGGGCTTGTTAAAGAAAGAGGCAAAGTTACCGGCTACAAGTTATCAGATGAAACGTTTGTAGATAAGGCGCAGGCGGTTACTATGGCAAAGGGTGGGCAAATTGCAGGAGTAGGCATTGCTCACAGAGGAGATAACGAATATCTGAAAGCGATACCTAACGGAAGTGAAAACGATAATTTAGGCAATCTCCCTTCTTATTCACCAAAACAATAGTTTTTGGTATATCTACCAAAAAAATGGTAAAAGTAAGTAACAGAAAGATAAACGGAGGTATAATTTATGTTTAAACACGAAAAAATGCTTTTTCACCCTGTTGAA
>JAZRDC010000120.1:0-2071 GCA_045660065.1 Clostridia bacterium | reverse complement strand
CAAACGAATTCATAGATCGTTCATTGTCAATTTGGAACATGTAGATACCTATATAGGCAACATGATAACACTGAAATGTAACAAAGAGATTACCATTGGTAGGGAATATCGGGAAACTGTAAAGAACGAATTTGTCTGTATAGGTTCACGAAAACGGATTAGAGAACAGCGAAAACAGAAAAATTAGCTGTTAGGTGGATAAAAATGCTGTAAAGTGAAACGATTCTTTAAGGATAATAATCGTTAATAATTTTGTAGTATCAGAGTTGATAAATTTAATGTATAACTTAAAACATCAGTATTATGAGTGAACAAAATGTAACAGGTTTGCGCAGTGGTGTAAACATCTACGATGACAAGTTAGTAAACAAAACAGGATTGGGGTGTGGTTGTGACATTACACAGACAATTGGTAATTGTAAAACCCAGATTCTTGACTTTGAACTTCTAAAGAATATTGGTGGAATAGAGGTAGATCCTGCTCAAGAGAAGATAAAGATAATTCGTACAGGCAGCAATTATTCAGAAATGAATAAAAGCATCAATGCCAGTTTGGCGAATAGTGCAAAATTGGATTTCATTGGAATGTCATTCGGTCGGAACTTGAATGTATTATTGAACAATAAAACGAAGCAACTTGATATTTACGAGTATGGTATGACTATGATTGTCAATAAAATGTATGCATTGAATATTAAACCAGCTCTCTACAGCCATTTGAAAGACTTTGTTGGCATGTTGGCTTGGAATGAAATCAATGCCACAGATGAAGCTGACAGAGTTGATATTGACAAGATAATGAAACTATACGAGAGGTATGGTACTCATATATCTACACAAGCTTTCTATGGAGCAGCTTATCAATACTTTATGTTCCGAGAACAGAATGAATGGGAAAGTTGTATGGAGTCACAAATGAAAATAGGCATGAATGTAAAATGTCCTATTCCTGAAACAGATATGATCGTTGACGGCAATAAAGATTATTCTGTATCTCAAACAGATAAAGATTGTTACAAGAATTCGGAAAAAGAGGAGGTTGAACATCGAATCGGTGGCAATATCAATATATCTGATATGAATGAGTGGTTAAATTCATGTACTCCAGACAAGCCAGAATCCTGTGCTCTTCTTGGCTACGCACTTTGTCCGGATGGTGATAGCAATGCAGGTCTTATACCTTTATACGAATTGCTTGACAAATCTGACCCTCGTAGGAAAGCGATGCAAGATGCATTAGTTAAGTA
The DNA here is from genome assembly GCA_045660065.1 of Clostridia bacterium. GTDB lineage: Bacteria > Bacillota > Clostridia > RGIG6154 > RGIG6154 > RGIG2094. The sequence continues at coordinate 824 of JAZRDC010000120.1, read as the reverse complement.
TGCAGAAGCACATGGTATTATAATAACTGCATCAGAACTTGTGGTTGTTGATGCGTTCGGCAAGCATTTCAGTGATGGCAAAGCTCCAGAATTCCTCTATCAGCAGTATGGTGGCAAGAACCTGAAGTATTTCCGTTTGGACGAAGAAATTTCAAAGCATGTCAAAGGTGTGACAAAAGGAAAGTTCCATTTCTATTACTCATTAGGTCACCTCGTAGATAATGCCGTAGTTGACATGAAATTTGCAAACAGCGGAGACATTGACGGTGATTGGAAAGTTCGTGGTGACCATGCTAATGTAGGTGTCAGTGGTGATGTAAAAAACAGATACCTGTGTACGATGTCTAAAAATGTCAAAAATGGTGTTCCCCGTAGTGAGTTTGTCACTGGATTTGGTGTAAAGGTTGATGGTAAAATTAAATCAATTTCCAAATATACTGAAACAGGCTATAATTGGAAGCAAAACGGTAACAATTGGTACTATGGACTCGTTCACGATGATGTTTATTGTATCTATACAAAAGACAAATTGAAAGATTTCTAATATTGAAGCTTAGCAATTGGGGCTGTGTCCAAACTTAATTTTGGGTACAGCTCCTTTGAATTTATAAAAAATCAAAATTCAACACATTGATAATGAAAAAGAAATTACATCTACCTACTTTGCAGAGTCTTAAAGTCGATAACAGCGAAGTGTCTTGTTATTTATATATCCCGTTTTTTAGCTTTATACTCTCTCCTCTCTATCTTCCAGAAAATCCCCCATTCGCATTCTTTCCGTCACCTCACCTGGTGTCATCCCCCAAATACGACGGCAGAATCGG
>JAZRDC010000119.1:0-43548 GCA_045660065.1 Clostridia bacterium | reverse complement strand
CAAATTTGCTTTTTTCTTTTACAGTGCCGTCTTCTGAAATTCCAAGCATATTTTTATAATATGAATTAGAAAATTCAAATGGATTTTCGTTCATAAACATAACATCATAATTGCTTCTGTATGCACGGCGAACACAGTCATCAACCTTTTCGCCTGATTCATAGTCTGAATAACTCCATTTTGTTTTTGAAACATTGTCAGCATCATTTTTTGCGTGAAGTTCAAAATACTCAGCATAAAGTTCTCTGAACAATTCGCCCTTTTCTGACAGCCAGTCATTCATACATTTTTCAGCGGTTGCCCCAAGACCTGAAAAATGTATAAAACGAAGTGGATCGCCATTTACGAAATATTCATTTTCTCTTTTTTCTACCTGACAATTTAAAAGCGACCAAGGTGCAAAATCATATCCGTGATGCTTAAACACCTTTGCATCAAAAAAGCATGGTACAAGATCAAACCATTTCTGATCTGTAAATATTCCTCTTTGAATATCGTCATAGCAGAAAAGATAAAGTCTGTCTGCCCACCAGTCAATACATTTTCTGGCTTCTTCACTTCTGTTAACTGCCAAAAAGCCAAGATTATACACGCCGTGAGCGGTGCTTGAAAGTTCCATATCAATATTTCCCGGCATCAGAAGATGAGGACAAAGAAGTATCGGATGTGTATTGAGTTCTTCTTTAAGTTCTGTAAAATCGCTGTATACATAAACATCCGGGTCAAGATAAACAAATTTATCTTCTTCAGGGAAACGATCCATAAGATATCTCATAAACTGACCCTTTACCGATGTTGATGCTTCAACTATTGCGTGTTTGAATATAAATCTGTCAAAATTGCCTTCCCAGGCATCTTTTGCAAGTACAATTTCATCAAAACACGGTGCAGGAATATTTGGTGCAATTTCGCGTTCCACCAGACAGAGCACCATTTTTGCATCAGGTATATTCTGTTTAACCGATTGTGCAAGTGTTCTTGCTTTGTGAACATAATTTGCACATACCGAAGTGAAAATAATCATAAGTAATCTCCATTCTATTTCAAAATAAATTTTTTAATTATCTTTTTTAACAAAGGAACTTCTTTTAATTTAGACACTTTGTCCATTGACTCTTTGTAAAAACGGTTCAGGAACAATTGTTCTATAAGTGCATTCCTTAATATAACTGCATATTCGTCTTTATATTTTTCATAAAGTTTTGGATGATTTTCGTAAATTGTCTTATATGTCTGCTGCACAACAGATGCGTTCTTCTGAAAATTTGTTGTTCTTGAAACAGGCTTTATTCTGTAATGAAACAATATTTCTTTAAACTGATGCACATCTCTTCCCAGTTCTATAATTGACAGCCAGAAATCGTAGTCCTCCATACCGTCATGCATATTGGTGTTAAATCCGCCAACTGTTTCCCAATCGGCGCGGCGGAACATAGCAGTAACAAAAATAATGTTGTCAAGCAACATACTTTCTGTTGAATAGTCAGGCAATTCCCATCTTCCGCTGCTTTCACCAAACAGGTCAGCACGGCAATATACTATACCCACATTGTCATTCTCGTCCATCACTCTTACTGCCTTTTCAATGTAATCAGGTTCTATTGTGTCATCGGCATCAAGTGGTAATATGTATTCGCCCGAGGCATTGGCAATACCGAAATTTCTTGCCCCTGCAGGACGCAGTCTTTGGGTGTGAAGAACTTTTATGTTTTCATCAGAAAGTCCGTTGATAATATTTACTGTGTTTTCATCGTCTGACCCGTCGTCAATTATAATCAGTTCGATGTTTTGGTATGTTTGTGATTTTATGGATGCAATTGCTTCTTCTATGTATATGCCATCATTATAACATGGCATAATTACACTGACCTTTTTCATAGTACACTCCTGTTTACATAAATTTTTTCAGAATAATTCTGATTATCGCTTTAAATCTATGGTTCTGCACATAATCCCTGAGATTTCCGATTTCGCCTTTAAGGTTTTGGTTGTAATTTCCCAATGATTTGTTCTCATCCTGAAGTTGTTGATTGTTGCTTTCAAGCGCCTTATTTTCGCTCTGCAACTGACAATTATCGCTTTCAAGGATTTCATTTTCTTTTTTCAATTTAAGATTGTTATTTTGGAGAACCTCATTTTCTTTCTGCATCTGCAAATTATTGCTGTGCAAAGAAGCATTTTCTTCCTGAAGCATCTGATTTTCATTTTCTTTGTTTTGCATCTGCAGTTGCAGTTCATTTATCAGTTCCTGTTTTTTCAACACTTCAGTTTCTCTGTTAAAATAACCGGTTGTCCAGTCTGTCAGTTCACAGGAAAAGTTAATTGTCAGTGTTTTTTTAGCATTATAACTTCCGGTTAATATAAACTGAGGATCAAATGTTTCAAACACAAATGGTTCACTTTCCGATGCTGAATTGTATGGCTTGAAAGATACCCCTTCCGAAGAAACATTAAAAATTTTACATGAACTGCCCTCCAGCGGGTCCCACCTTAAATGTGAAGCAGTTAAAATACTTTCATCTTCAAAGGAAACCTGCCATACACCGTCTTTAAGCTGCGCATTACTTTCAAGCACTTTAACATTATCCTCTTTATCAAACACAAACAAATGGCTTGTAATTGTCTGAGATGCTTTTAAGTTTTCAATAACATTATGAATATCTATTTTATATGTGGGTTTATAAATCGGAGACAGGTCTCTTATACCAACATATTTACTGATAAAATGTTGCTCCCACTTAGCAAAAACCAAAGTTGTTTGTTCATTTATTCCAAGGAATTCATTTATTCCTGTCAATGTTATTATGTTTTTGAGTTTTGAATTTTCGTGTAATTGTGAAAGTGTTCTCCACAGCACATATTCGGCAGGAATTTCAAAATCAAAAACCCATTCGTTATCAATATATGTCCATTTTTCTTCTGTCAAAAATATATTTTCTGCAATCAGGTCAATATCAACGCCTGAAACCCAATGAAGTTTCTGTCCGCAATCTGCCTCGCCAAAAATTTCAACAAATTCTTTTGAAGGAACTGTTTTTTCAGGCGGATTCTGATAAAATCCGTCTCTTAACAATTCTAAAAATCTTAGGATTTCATCTGTCTTTTTGCTTTCTGCAAGTTCTTCTAAATGCTGACGCATAGTTATACCGCTTACAAATGGTATTTCCAGGCAATCATTACTCCAGTTGCAGGAAACTGCTTTAAGCAACGGATGAAAACTTTCGGTATGAAGCATTTTTTTAATATGAGATTTGCCTTCTTCGTATAAATGTTTTTTTACAGCACAGGTACAATTACTGTCAATTGCTGTAAAAATACAAAATTCTTTGTTTCGGTTATTGCTTATTTTTACATATCCGATATCAGTATCAGAAGCAATGTCATCGCTGCACAACTCTACCAAAAACGAATTTGAAAATACATCTGCCGCTTCATTTTTCATCAGTGTATGATAAAGTTGTTTCTGATCAAACAAATCTGCTCTCGGCAAATCATAAGGCATATCCTGCGATGAAGGATAAATCTTATTTACTGATGTATCTGTAAATATTTCTGTGGCAAATTTATAATCAGGAAAAGGATAAAACCACTTATTTATTCTGATATCTGCCGAATTGCAAAGATTTATTAATTCATCTTTTGAAAATGTACGCACTTTCTCGCCTTTTGAATATCCGTCAACACCGTCAAAGTAGCCCCCTGTATGATCTTCAGGTGCTCCCGACAAATATTTCAATCCAAGACGGTTTTCAATAGCCAGTAAAATTTTGCCTTTCGGGGCAAGTAATTTTTTGGCATACTCCAGAAACAGTTTAAAGGCTTGTTCAGAGTCTGTTTCCATAATCATTTTAGAATACTCTAAAACACCGTTTATTACAATATAGTCAAACTTTTTATCAAATGGGATTTTTAAAAAATTCCCCACTATTATCTCTAAGTTATCTTTTTCTTTATATCGTTCATATATAATAGATGCCCTTCTTAATGTAAGTTCACAGGCTGTAACGCTGTCAACACGCTCTGTAAACATTCCTGTAAGTGCTCCGCACCCTGCACCTATTTCCAGTAAATTTGATTCTTTTACAAAGGGATACCAATTCAGAATATTTTGTCTGAGTGGTGAAAAATGATAAAAAACAGTCCAATCATTATCAGAAAAAACTGTTTCATCTTTCTGACAAACACGACTGTATATTTCGCTTTCAACAGAACCGTCTGTATACAGCACATCATCACTGTCTAAATGAAACTGCTTATTTAACTGTGCCACCCGATACACCTCACTTTGTAATTGTTACTTTTGTATCTATATCAAAAAATCCGTTGGTTACCTTCGCCCCAAATGTTTGTATGCATAGTATATCATATAATCTATGAAGAACTTCCAGTTTTCCCTGGTTGTCAAAATGTGTGCAACCAAAAGACAAAAAGAATGGTTGATTCTGAAACTGGAATTTAACCCTGAAAGAAACTGTTACAATATCATCTTTATTGTATATACCTGTTTCAATGCTTTCCTGCATGGTATTTGTGCCGGCAATTTCTAATCCCGCATAATCTTTGAATGTTATTGCAAAAATAGGATTTTCAACTGTTTCGTGAAATTTGATTTTCATTTTCACATCATAAACTTCATTTCTCTGATAATTTGTTGCAAGATTTCCGTTCTGATCGAAAATTCCGAAATCAATTATTTCAGCCCTGTGATCGCCATATTCAAGTTCTTTTTCATTAAGTTCGTATGAATGTTTCCATTCCACCATATCTGCCTGATGTTCCTTAGGTCGTGCAACAGTCCCGAATTCATCAGAATCTGTTTTCTTGGTTTCTGCCAGAAGTTTTTTGTATTTGTCAATTGCAACCTTCGGAGTATCATCACAAAGGATTTCCCCGTTTTCAAGAAGAATTGCCCTGTCGCAGTATTTTATAATACTTGACTGGTCGTGGCTTACAAAAAGGATTGTCTTTCCTTTGCGTTTAAACTCTTCAAATTTTTTATAACATTTCAACTGAAAATAAACATCACCCACTGCAAGAGCCTCATCTACTATCAGAATTTCAGGTTCAACACTGATAGCAGTAGCAAAAGCAAGACGAACAAACATACCTGAAGAATAAATTTTTACAGGTTGATTTATAAAATCCCCAATATCAGCAAATTCAACAATCTCTTTTACTTTTTCATCCATTTCCTCACGGGTAAATCCCATAATAGCACCATTTAAATAAATGTTTTCATAGCCTGTATATTGCGGATTAAACCCTGCACCAAGTTCTAAAAGTGCCGCTACTCTGCCATTAACCTTAACCGAGCCTGAAGTTGGGGACAATACACCTGTCAGCACTTTAAGCAAGGTAGATTTACCTGCCCCGTTTCTGCCGATAAACCCAACAAATTCGCCCTTCTTAATTTTGAAGTCAACACCGTTTAAGGCATAAAAATCCTTATGATAAGATTTTTTACCTGGCATCAATGCCTCAACCAAACGATCAGACCGCTTATTATACAGGGCGTATTTTTTTATTAAATTTTCACATTGAATAACAAAATCATTGTTCACGATTAAGTCTCCCATCTTAGGTTTTAAAGTACATCAACAAATTGTGATTTTAATTTTCTGAAAGTGTATGTACCCAGGAAAAACACCACAATTACCAATCCCCAGAAACCTGCCGTCTGCCACGGATGCTCCCAGAAATGAACATTTCCGATTACAGATTCTCTGTAACCCATACAAACATAATACATTGGATTAAACTTTAAAAAGAACTGTACCTGAGGAACCATTGAAGTTGGGTCCCAGAACAAAGGAGTTGCCCAAAAACCTATCTGAAGTATAACTGCAACAACATTTGCAACGTCTTTGATGAAAATTGTAAGTGCAGACAATAACCATCCCAACGACGCAGACAAAGCAAAAGCACAAATAAAATAATACAGCATCTGCACAAAATTTATTGTAAGTGGTCTTTTATACAAAAGATTAATTATAATTATAAAAACTATAAAGAACACATGAATTATTGATGCCGAAACAATTTTAATCAGGGGGATAATAGAGGTGTTAAAATTCACCTTTTTAAGCAAATACGAATATTCCACCAGACTGTTTGTGGACTGTGAAACTGCTTCCTGGAAAAAATTCCAACTTAAAAAAGCAGGAATATACCAAACGATAAACGGAATTCCTTCAACAGGAACTGTTCTGAAGCCTACCTGAAAAACAAACCACAATACAAGCACATTCAGCAAAGGCTGCATAAACGCCCACACTACTCCCAATGCAGATGAAGCAAAGCGCGCCTTACAGTCATTTTTGGCAAGTTCCCATATTATTTTACGGTCAAGCCATATATTTTTAAAAAAGTCAGCCATATCGCACCCCGATTACTATATTTAATCATATCAATTCATTATATATTCTAACATAAAGCAACGCAATAGTCAACTCTTATAAAACAAAACGCACCATAAAAGGTGCGTTTTGTTTTATATATATTTTTTAATTTCTTCTATTACTTTTTTAGCCAGTAATATGTTGCCTTCTTCGGTCTGATGGACACCGTCGGTGCAAAGTTCGGGGCGGTTTAAAAGGACTGAATAAAGGTCAATGGGTTTAAGGTTTAATTCTTGTGCGACTTTGATTGCCGCCTGGTTTCTTTTTAAAACTTCGGCATTACGCTCACCGAATTCTTCCATATTCTCTTTGTTTCTTACGGGGGTTGTCAAACCCACAAACAATGTGGCATCGCCAAACAATTCTTTTAAGGCAGTCAAGTAATTTTTGTAATGGACTTCATATTCATCAGAAGTAAGATGCCAACCGTGAAGTCCGTTATTTACATATACTGCGTCATACTTTGGAGATTGTTTATTAAAAAGTTTAATGCTTTCCAAAAGGAACGGATTGTCAAGTGCTTTTGACGAAGCAAATCCGTCAGGGTGGATTTCGCCTTTTAATTCATCTACCATTCTCCACCTGAAATTATAACTGATAGAGTCGCCGATTATCAGCACTCTTTTTTTGGTGTTATCCTCTGTGTGTTCCCACCAGAGTCTGTCCCACTCAAATTCTTCCAAAGCGGAAGTAGTATTATTTTCCTGATATGTATCGCTGATACCCATAAAATCATCCTCCTTTTCAGGGGATAGGAAAAAATGTTCGGAGTGGAAAAACTGAACCCGCAGGGGTTACCCGAAGCTGTACAAAGGTACAGCGAGTTAGGTGAAGTTTTTTCGCAGCAAAAAGGTTTTAAAACAAAGGGAAATTTCACTAAAGTGAAATTTCCCTACATTTGGTCAAGTATCTTTAAAAATACAACTATCTTTTATAAAGAATATTCAACCTTTTTGCGTTCCGGACTTTTTTTACAGCCCCTTTTATCTTACAACTACATTTACAAGTTTACCCGGAACTGCAATAATTTTTACAATCTGCTTACCTTCAGTAAGTTCTTTGATTTTTTCGTTTTCCATTGCAATTTTTTCAAGATCTTCTTTTGAAGTTCCTGCAGGAATACTTATTTTATCTTTGATTTTACCGTTGATCTGAACAACGATTTCAACTTCTGCATCTATTGTTTTTGCTTCGTCATATTTTGGCCATGGAGTTTCGGCAATAGTTTTTTCAAAGCCTGAAATCTGCCACATTTCTTCTGTGATATGAGGAGCAGTAGGATTTAAAAGTTGCAAGAATGTTTTAAGTTCGCCTTTTGTAATTGCTTTTTTCTTATAGATATCGTTAATGAGAGCCATAAGAGCCGCAATTGCAGTATTGAACTTCATTTTTTCAATATCGTCAGATACTTTTTTGATTGTTTTGTGCATTGCACTTTCCAAATCTTTTGAGTATTCTTCGCCATCTACAACAAAGTCCAAAAGTCCCCAAACTCTTTCCATAAACTTATGGCAACCTTTAACGCCCTGTTCTGACCAAGGTGTTGCAACATCAAATGCGCCGATAAACATTTCATAGGTTCTGAATGTATCTGCACCGTAGTTATCAACAATATCGTCAGGATTTACAACGTTTCCTCTTGATTTTGACATTTTTTCGCCGTTTTCGCCCAAAATCATACCATGACTTGTGCGTTTTGCGTAAGGTTCTTTTGTTTTAACAACACCGATATCATACAAGAACTTGTGCCAGAATCTTGAATAAAGAAGGTGAAGTGTTGTATGTTCCATTCCACCGTTGTACCAGTCAACAGGCATCCAGTAATCAAGAAGTTCCTGTGATGCTATTGCATCGTTGTTACCAGGGTCGATATATCTCAAGAAATACCAGGAAGATCCTGCCCACTGTGGCATTGTATCTGTTTCTCTTTTTGCTTTTGCACCGCACTTAGGGCAAGTTGTTTCAACCCAGTCTGTCATTTTAGCAAGTGGTGACTGACCATCGTCTGTTGGTTCGTAATTTTCAACATCAGGAAGTGTTAAAGGAAGTTCACTTTCAGGAACAGGAACGTATCCGCAGTGTTCACAATGCACCAAAGGAATAGGTTCGCCCCAGTAACGCTGTCTTGAGAATACCCAGTCGCGGAGTTTGTAGTTAACCTTTTTCTTGCCAACGCCTTTTTCTGATAAAAATTCAATCATTTTTGCGATTGCATCTTTAACCTGAAGTCCGTTTAAGAAACCTGAATTCATCAATGTTCCTTCACTTACATCTGTATATGCTTCTTTTTCAAGGTCGCAGTCGTCTCCTGCAACAACCTGAATAATAGGAAGGTCAAACTTTTTGGCAAATTCAAAGTCACGTGTATCGTGAGCAGGAACCGCCATAATAGCACCTGTACCGTAAGTCATTAACACATAGTCAGAAATCCAGATTGGAATTTCTTTTTCTGTTACAGGATTAATAGCACGGATGCCTTTTAATTCTACGCCTGTCTTGTCTTTTGCAAGTTCAACACGCTCAAAATCAGATTTTTTAGCAGCATCTGCCTGATATGCTTTAACTGCATCCATATTTTCAATTTTATCAGCATACTTTTCAATAATCGGATGCTCAGGTGAAATAACCATATATGTAGCACCGAAAAGTGTATCTGCACGGGTTGTGTAAACAGTAAGGCTATCACCTGTTGTTAAGTTAAAGTCAATTTCTGCGCCTTCTGAACGGCCAATCCAGTTTTTCTGCTGGATTTTAACTTTTTCGTTAAAGTCAAGATCGTCTAAGTCGGCAATAAGTCTCTGAGCGTATTCTGTGATTTTAAGCATCCACTGGCTCGTTAACTTCTGCACAACTTCTCCACCGCAACGTTCGCAAACGCCGTTAACAACTTCTTCGTTTGCTAAGCCACACTTACAACTTGTGCACCAGTTAACAGGCATTTCCTGCTTGTAAGCAAGGCCTTTTTCAAATAATTTAAGGAAAATCCACTGTGTCCATTTGAAGTAATTAGGATCAGTTGTATTGATTTCTTTTGACCAGTCAAATGAAAAACCGATGCTCTTGAGCTGACGCTTAAAGTTTGCAACGTTCTGCTCTGTTACTTCTCTTGGGTGAATTTTATTTTTAATAGCAAAGTTTTCGGTAGGAAGACCAAAAGCGTCCCAACCCATAGGATAGAGCACGTTGTAGCCGTCCATACGTTTTTTTCTTGCAACGATATCTAAGGCTGTGTAACTTCTCGGATGACCTACATGAAGACCGTGGCCTGACGGATACGGAAATTCAACAAGACCGTAAAACTTAGGCTTTGACAAATCTGTGCCTGCTTTAAAAGTCTGATTATCGTCCCAGTATTTTTGCCATTTCTTTTCAATTTCATTAAATTTGTAATCCATTTATTTTCATATCCTTTCGGAAAATTATTCTTCTATTAAATCTGATATATCAACCTGCTCTGCATCTGACCAAAGGCGTTCCAAACTGTAAAACATTCTTGAGTCTTTTAAAAACAGGTGAACAACAACGCTTCCGAAGTCAAGAAGAATCCATGATGCACTGTCATACCCTTCAATATGAAGCGGTTTGATATCGCACTGACCAAGTTCGTATTCAACTTCTCCGGCGAGGGCTTTAAGCTGAGTTGTACTTGACGCACTTGCAATAACAAAGTAGTCTGACAAAACTGTAAGTTCTTCAATTTTTAAAAGCGTAATATCCTGTGCTTTTTTACTGTCCAAAGTCTTAACGACTTTTTGTGCAATTTCTAAAATTTCCATGGTTTACCTCCATAGTAATATTAATTAATAATCATTGTGCAAATTCAACTGAAGTTGGATTTGTTCCTTAATTTATTATTTTAACATATTAATTTAATTCGGTCAACAAAAAATTCCTTGTTTTTATTGACGGATAGTGAATTTTTTTATCAGTTTTCACCAAATGACGGATAGTTGAATTTAAAGATGCTAAAACTGCTCTGTTTAAGTCCTCTTTAGCAAGTGCCCTTATTTCTTCTAAGCCCGAAAACTCTCTTGATGGTTCAATCATATCAGACAAAAATACGATTTTTTCAAGAGTTGTCATATTTTCTCTGCCCGTTGTGTGATAGTAACAGGCATTATACACTTCTTTCGGGATTTCAAAAAGTTTGTCTGCAAGACAAGCCCCTGCTACTGCGTGCATCATAGCCTTTGAATTTCTTAAATCCTTGCCGATATTAATATCTTTTGCAAGAATATTCATTTCTTCCAAAGAAATTTCTTTTGCGATATCGTGAAGATATCCCGCCATTTCGGCATGGTGGGGATTTTCACCATAAAACACCGCAAGGTCTTTTGCTGTTTCGGCAACGCCTTTAATATGTGTAAATCTTTTTTCAGAAAGATTATTTTTTACATACTCTATAATTTCACACAAATCGGTCATTTTATTCTCCTTTAAAGGTATAACCCATTTTCTTTTATATAGTCTTCAACGGCTTTTGGCACAAAAGAAGAAATTGATTTTCCCTGCTTTATTAAATCACGCACCATACTTGAAGAAATCTCGGGGGTTTTTACACTTACAAATGTTGCATCTGTAAGAGAAAGGACTTTTTCAAACTGCTCTTTTTTTTCTAAAAAAGAACCTTCTCTGTCTATTGCGATGAACTTGAAATTTTTCATAAGTTCCTCTGCTCTGTACCATTTCGGAAGCGACAAAAACATATCTGCCCCTGTTATGAAATAATATTCATTTTCAGGATTTTTTGCAGATAATTCGGTTAAAGTATCGAAAGTATAATTTGTTTCTTTATTTAGTTCAATATCTGAACAACAAAACCTTTCATTATCGCAAATAAGTTTTACCATATTATAACGATGCTCACCTTTGGCAGTTTCTATTTTTTTATGGGGTGCATTTCCTGCCACCATAAAAAGAATTTTGTCTGCAACCTTACTTTCCAAAACCGCTTCTGCCATTTTAATATGTCCGAAATGAATGGGACTGAAGGTCCCGCCTAAAATTGCAATTCTCATAGTCTTAGTAAATAAATTCAAACTCAAGTTCATACATACGAACCAAATCGCCTTCTTTGATACCCTTTTTCTCCAACGCCTTAATAACTCCGTTCTTACGAAGTGAGTTCTGGAAGTAACTTAATGATTCATAATCATCAAGATTACAGGTACCAAGAAGTTTTTTGATATATTCGCCCTCAACAACATAAACGCCGTTGTCGTTTTTAACTGTAAATGGTTCTTCTTTTTCGTATGTGTAAACCTTTGTTTCAGGCTGTTCAATTTCAAATTCAGGGATAGGAATATCTTTAAGCAGACTTCCTGCGTACTGAACAAGTTCTCTTACACCTGTTTTTGTTGCCGCAGAAATTTCAAACATCTTATAGCCTCTTGACTCAATTTCTGCTTTGAAATCTTCGTACATCTGAGGGTCTGTTAAAATGTCTGTCTTGTTTGCCGCTACAATCTGCACACGGTTTTCAAGATCTCTATTATAACTTTTAAGTTCGTTATTAATTGTATCAAAATCCTCAATAGGATTTCTGCCTTCGATGCCTGAAACGTCAACAACATGAATTAAAAGTCTTGTTCTTTCAACATGGCGTAAAAATTCGTGTCCCAAGCCAAGACCTTCACTTGCGCCCTCAATAAGCCCTGGGATATCCGCCATAACAAAACTTTCACCTTCTGCCGCTTTAACAACACCAAGATTTGGAATAAGAGTTGTAAAGTGATAGTTTGCAATCTTTGGTTTTGCATCACTTACAACTGACAAAAGAGTAGATTTTCCAACATTAGGAAATCCTACAAGACCAACATCTGCTAAAAGTTTTAATTCAAGTTCAAGTTCTTTTTCGTCGCCCTCTAATCCCATTTTGGCGAAGTTAGGTGCCTGACGGGTTGCAGTTGCAAAATGGCTGTTACCCCAACCGCCGTTTCCGCCTTTTGCAGCAACAAACTCGCTTTCCTTGGAATTAAGGTCGGCAATTATTCTGCCGTTGTGTTTGATAATGGTACCCACAGGTACTTTAATATAAAGGTTTTCCCCGTTTTTACCATGACAACGTGCCGCACCGCCGTCTCCGCCATTTTGCGCCACATATTTTTTCTTATATTTAAAATCAAGCAGGGTAGATAAGTTATTATCTGTAACAAAAATAACGCTGCCGCCTTTTCCGCCGTCTCCGCCATCGGGACCGCCTGCTGCAACATATTTTTCGCGGTGGAAAGACATACTTCCGTGTCCTCCGTTACCTGCTTTAACATATATTCTCGCTTTATCTGTAAACATAGTTATCACACCTTTCAAAGATGCTAAGTGATGTTAAAAATCTCCAGATCACAAAATGGCTAATTTTTTTATAAAAAATGGCAATAAAATTAAAGTTACTACTTGTTGTAGAAAAATCTCCTTTTTTGAGATTTTTCTTTTTAATAAAAAGCCATTTTGTTACGAAAAAACTTCGCCTCTTCGTCAAAACACGCTTTAGTGTGTTCACAATGTCAAATATGCCATTGTTCACTTTTGTCGCGGTTTTTCCTCTCAAAATCGAAAAGCATTTTTCGATTTTGCAAAGGAGGAGTCGAGCGAAAAATGAGTTTCTGCGAATAGCGGAAACGAAGTAAAAGCACGAACTCCGACGTGCTTCAGGTTGCCAAACACCAAAGGGAGCCTTTGGCGTTTGCTCAGTTTTTCCGTTCTGAACATTTTTTCCTATCACTAGGTATAAATTGTTATAAAAAACAAACGCCGATATTAGTATCGGCGCTGATTTCGTGTATTATTCTGCTGCGTATACGCTTACTTGCTTTCTTGTTTTGTCTTTTCTTTCGAATTTAACGTGTCCGTCAACAAGTGCAAAAAGTGTATCATCTCCGCCTTTTTTAACATTAAGGCCTGGATGGATTTTTGTTCCTCTCTGTCTAACAAGAATGTTTCCTGCTAAAACAAACTGACCGTCAGCTCTTTTAACACCAAGTCTCTTGGATTCGGAATCTCTACCATTTTTGGTACTACCGACACCTTTCTTATGAGCCATTTATTGCACCTCCATTTTTCATGCAAATTTTAACTTGAAATTATAAGTTGATTTTTTTGATTTCTACCTTTGTATAAGGCTGTCTGTGACCCTGCTTTTTGTGATAGCCCTTCTTAGGTTTGTACTTGTAAACGATAATCTTCTTATCTTTACCGTGAGCTACAACTGATGCTTCAACAGAAGCGTTTGCAGGATTAACTGTGAAGTTTCCTTCTGCATCAGATACTGCTAAAACTTCGTCAAACTTAAATGTTTCGCCTTCTGCGATATCTTTCTTTTCGATGAAAAGAACGTCGCCTTCTGAAACCTTATACTGCTTGCCGCCTGTAACGATAATAGCGTACATAACGGTTCACCTCCCAATACATTAGACTCGCTGATATGTAAGGTAGCCAATTGGCATTTAAGACCTTAATCACGCGGTTACCGTAGTATAATACCACTTTTTTGGCAGTTTGTCAATACTTTTTTGCAAAATAACAAAAAATGTTTTATTATGCAAATATTCTCCCAAAAGAATTTGGAAAAAATAAAGGCAATGTATAAATCATTGCCTTTAACAAACATCGTATTTCCACGAAGCGAACAAATTTGCAAACCAATGTGGAATGGCAATTCCACATTGAAGCCCTGCGGGCTTACATTACTTGTGTATAAATATAAATTGCAAAAAGTATAACCGAAATCCACATAATAGGGTTGATATCTTTGATTTTACCGCAAAGGATTTTAAGAACAACCCATGATACGATGGCAAACATAATACCTGTTGCGATTGAGTATGCAAAAGGCATCATAACGATTGCCAAAAATCCGCCGATTGAATCTGCAACATCGCCATCAAAGTCCATCTTTGTAACTGCTGAAAGCATCAAAAGACCAACGAAGAGCATTGCAGGAGTTGTAGCAAATCCGGGGATTGCAAGGAAAAGCGGAGCAAGAGGAATTGCCAACAAGAATAAAATACCTGTTGTAAGTGCCGTAAGACCTGTTCTACCGCCTGCAGCAACACCCGCACTTGATTCAACATAACTTGTAACTGTTGATGTACCAAGACAAGCACCTGCCTCAGTACCAACTGCATCTGCCATCAAAGCACCGCCTGCTCTTGGAAGTGAGCCGTCTTCTGCCAACAAGTTACCTTTCTGGGCAACACCGATTAAAGTTCCTACTGTATCAAAAATATCTGTATAAAGGAAAGTAAACATTACAACTGCAAAAGCCGCAAAGTTCTGTGTGATAAATCCAAAATCAAACTGGAAAAGTGCAGGAGCCGCAAAGTTTGCTTTGATTGCTTCCCATGAAAGATCAGGAATCAAAGAATAAACACCCGCTTCGATGTTTACCTGATACCAGCCTGCAAGTTGTGCAACAATACCAAGTACCCATGTTGCTAAGATTCCGATTAAGATATCGCCTTTAACTTTGTAATGGTGAAGAACACCAATAATCAAAAGTCCAACAATTGCAAGAACAACCTGTGGTGAACCAAGGTCGCCAAGACCAATCAAAGTAGAATCGTTGTTAACAACAACGCCTGCATTGATAAGCGCAATTATTGTGATAAATAAACCAATACCCGCTGTGATACCAAGTTTTAAGTTAGCAGGAATTTTATTAACCAAAGCCTCTCTGAACTTAAAGATTGAAAGAATCATAAAAACAAAACCTTCAATTAAAATAGCAGTCAAAGCAACTTTGTATGAATATTCCATTGTAAGACAAACTGTGTAAGTGAAAAACGCATTAAGTCCCATACCTGATGCCAAAGCCACAGGATAGTTTGCGAAAAACGCCATACAGATTGTACCTATTGCAGCAGAAAGCGCTGTTGCCATAAAGATTGCAGCAGGACCCGGA
Organism: Clostridia bacterium; assembly: GCA_045660065.1. Lineage (GTDB taxonomy): Bacteria > Bacillota > Clostridia > RGIG6154 > RGIG6154 > RGIG2094. Next base: position 28,251 of record JAZRDC010000119.1, on the reverse strand, counting down.
CCGTCAGGAATAATTCCAAGCATACCAGGGTTTACCGCCAGGATGTAAGCCATAGCAAGAAAAGTGGTGATACCTGCAATAATCTCTGTCTTTACATCTGTGCCGTTTTGTTTGAGTTTAAACAGTTTTTCCATCAAAAAAAAACACTCCTTTGTAAATAAAAATATTACAAACTAATTTTACTATAATTTGCTCTTTTTATCAATATTTATTACAAAAATTCCCACAAAAAAACTGCACAAAAATCTGTGCAGTTTTTAATTTATACTTTTTCTATGCTCCTGCAATGGTAATTTCGCATTGAAGAGGCGCCGCCTCTTAAAATAGTCCGCTGATTATGCCATTTTCGTCAACATCGATTTTTTCTGCTGCAGGAACTTTAGGAAGACCCGGCATTGTCATAACATCGCCTGTCAATACTACGATAAAGCCTGCGCCTGCAGAAATCTTAAGATTTCTTACAGTTACCGTAAAGCCTGTTGGCGCACCAAGTTTTGTCATATCATCAGAAAAACTGTACTGGGTTTTTGCCATACATACAGGGCATTTTGTAAAGCCTAAATCTTCTAATTGTTTAATCTGCGCCTCGGCATTTGGTGTAAAGTTTACGCCATCGCCACCGTAAATCTTTTTAACAATTGCTCCGATTTTTTCTTTAATTGTCAAATCATCTTCATACGCAAATTCAAAGTTGTTTTCCATTTCGCAGAGTTTAACAATTTCTTCAGCCAACTCAATACCGCCGTTTCCGCCTTCTGCCCATACATTCGAAAGAACAACGTTAACGCCGAGTTTCTTACATTCTTCAATAATAAGTTCAACTTCCTTATCTGTATCTGTCGGGAATCTGTTAACCGCAACAACGCTCGGAAGTTTGTAAACATCTTTGATGTTTGAAACGTGCTTCAGAAGGTTTGGAATACCTGCTTTTAACGCTTCTAAATTTTCTTCCCCGAGTTCGGTTTTAGCAAGTCCGCCGTGCATCTTTAATGCTCTGATAGTTGCAACAATTACAACCGCTGATGGTTTAAGACCTGCTAATCTGCACTTGATATCAAGGAACTTTTCAGCACCAAGGTCTGCACCAAAGCCTGCTTCTGTGATTGCATAATCGCCAAGTTTCATAGCAAGTTTTGTAGCAAGAACTGAGTTACAACCATGTGCAATATTTGCAAAAGGTCCGCCGTGAACAAGAGCAGGTGTACCTTCTAAAGTCTGAACCAAATTTGGTTTTAAAGCATCTTTTAAAAGTGCGCACATTGCACCTTCTGCTTTTAAATCACCTGCTGTAACAGGTTTATCGTCATAAGTGTAACCAACAATAATATTTGAAAGTCTTTTCTTTAAATCCAAAATATCTGAAGCAAGACAAAGTACTGCCATAATTTCAGATGCAACTGTGATATCATATCCGTCTTCACGTGGAACACCGTTGACTTTAGCACCAATACCGTCAATTACATGACGAAGCTGACGGTCGTTCATATCAACACAGCGTTTCCATGTAATCTTTTTAGGGTCAATGTTAAGTGTGTTGCCCTGATAAATATGATTGTCAAGCATAGCCGCCAAAAGATTGTTTGCCGCACCGATTGCGTGGAAATCCCCTGTAAAGTGAAGATTGATATCTTCCATAGGCACAACCTGAGCGTATCCGCCACCTGCTGCACCACCCTTTACACCAAACACAGGACCAAGTGATGGTTCACGGAGTGCAACCATAACGTTTTTGCCGATTTTGCGAAGTCCGTCCGCCAAACCGATTGTTGTAGTGGTTTTTCCTTCACCTGCAGGTGTAGGAGTGATTGCAGTAACAAGAACAAGTTTACCGTCTTTTTTATCGCTTTCCTTTAAAAGTTTAAGGTCAACTTTTGCCTTGTAATTTCCGTAAAGTTCGAGATATTTATCCTCAATACCCGCAGTTTTTGCGATTTCTGAAATGTGTTTCATTTCAACTGACTGCGCAATTTCAATATCACTTTTGTATCCCATATTTACAACTCCTTAAATATATTTTTTCAGATATTTGTCAACAAAATAAATTACCGCTGTCAGAATCACAACCTCCAAAGGAAGTGCAACAGCATTTTTGATTATTCTCATAGGCATAAGCACCGCCAATGCTTTACCTGTGGTCATTGAAATCCATATAGAATTCAAAACAAGATTTACAAAAACATTTATACAAAGTTTTGCACCAAAACATTTTACCGCAACATCAACAATTTTTTTACTGAAAATCTGCTTGTTTTTTTTGTATAAAAATGCCCCGTAAATAAATCCGCCAACTGCCGCAGACAATGTGTAACCCGGGAAAAACGCCCCACCTGCAGGTTTGATAATGTATCTTACCACATCACCAACCGCCGCTGCAATCATAGATGCCACAGGCCCTGCCCCAAATCCCATAACTGCAGTTGCCGCAAAATCAAGCCTTACTTTTAAAAGTTCGCCAAGATTAAGGGGATTTGCCGCCTCAATAGCAGCCGCAAGAGCAATTAAAAGTCCGCAAAGGACAACTGTTTTAATGCTTTTTAATTCTTTTAAAGACTGTTTAAACATAAAAACCTCCATAATTATTATTAAATTATTTTTGAGGTTTTAAACACAAAAACCTCTTTATTGGCAATGCCGCAAAAGAGGTATTTTTTAAATATAAACGCCCTAATTGCAGCAACGGAATGCGAACTTTGTACCGCAAGTCTTAAAGACTTTTCGTAAGCAGGACAACTTCCCGTCCCTGCTTCACTTAACGCACAAAATTCTACTTTGCTAATAAAATAATGATATCATAAATAAAAAACCTTGTCAATATTTACATTATAATTATTCCCATATTTTGTATGAAAAATTATAATGGAGCAAAGAACGTGCCTTCTTAAGGTTCAAGCCCTCCCTGCGGGCAAAAAAATAACACACCCAAATGGGTGTGTTATTTTTTTGGTCGAGGCGACAGGACTTGAACCTGCGGCATCTTGGTCCCAAACCAAGCACTCTACCAAACTGAGCTACGCCTCGCAATGCAAGAACTAGTATAACACACTTTTTTTAAAAAATCAAGTGTTTTTTGAAAAAAATTAAAAAAATTTTAAAAAATAATTGACAGAAGGCTTTACCTGTGGTATAATAGCATCTGTTGAAAATATGCAGGTGTGGTGGAACTGGCAGACGCGCTGGACTCAAAATCCTGTGGTAGTGATACCGTGTGGGTTCGATTCCCACCACCTGCACCAACAAAAAAGGCATCCTTTTGGATGTCTTTTTTTGTTATATGTAGGGAATCGAACCCTGAGATATTACTAATCTCCCCCAGTTTTATTTCTTGTTAAGTCTTGGGATAATATCGAGTCTTACCACTCCCGCGACTAATGAAATCAAGGTAAATGCTTCGCAGATTACTCCCGCAATTGAAAATACAATATAATTGTAAATAAGCCAACTGGTTGATGTTACAAATATAATTGCCCTTACAACAGTTGTGTTCTTATTTCCATAAGCAATGGTAGACAATATTTTAGCAACAATTATCAATATGCTTTTTGGTCCTTGCCATGCACAAACTCCCAGAACAAAAAACATCGCGCAAAAAACAACGGCTGAAATTGTTGTTTTTTTATTTTTTTCCACTTGCTTTGTGAATATAATATTTCTTATGCACCCGATAATATTCATTGTCATTCCGGTATATGCGCCAAGCAAAAAATATTGTATCGCAAACATAAATTCGTTGAGTGTTCTGAAAAGCAAAATCGAGTTATGCTTTTTCCGTTGAAAAGATATCACACTTGCCAAAACCCCAAGTCCGCCTATTAACTGAGTTATTATTTCCATATATTTCTCCCTTTTGCCATTTTCGGCGCTATTATACCACACAACTTGCCCAAAATCAACTTTTCAAATAAAAAAACGGGCATTACGCCCGTTTTTTTATTTAAGTTTTCTTACAACTTCGTCGCCGAGGTCTTGTGTTGTTGCGTTTCCGCCAAGGTCCGGAGTTAAAACTTTCTTTTCTACCAAAATTTCTTCAATTATATTAATAAGCTTTGCGCCCCATTCTTCGTGACCAAAAAAGTCAAGAAGCTGACTTGCTGACCATACGGTTGCAAGTGGGTTTGCTTTGCCCTGACCTGCAATATCAGGTGCTGAACCGTGGATAGGTTCGAACATTGAAGGGAACTGTCTTTCAGGATTTAAGTTTGCACCTGCTGCAAGACCCATTCCCCCTGCGATTGCTGCACCAAGGTCTGTTAAAATATCACCAAAGAGGTTTGATGTAACTACAACTTCAAATCTTTTCGGATCTTTTACCATAAACATACTTGCCGCGTCAACAAGATATGAATAAGTTTTGATTTCAGGATATTCTTTTGAAATTTCTGCAAAAATCTGATCCCAGAACACCATTGAATAGTTAAGAGCGTTTGCCTTACTGATGCTTGTTACACTTTTGCCTTCTTTTTTAGCAAGTTCAAAAGCATAGCGGATAACTCTTTCGCATCCTTTTCTTGAAAATACGCCGTTCTGGATAACCACTTCGTTTGGTTTGTCCTTAAAGAGCCAACTTCCGCTGCCTGCGTATTCGCCCTCAGTGTTTTCTCTTACGAAAACCATATCAATATCTTCTTTTTTCGCATTTAATGGATTTGGTGCACCCTCTAAAAGTTTTACAGGGCGAAGATTGATATACTGGTCAAAACTTTTTCTGATTACCAAAAGCAAGTCCCACAAAGAAATATGGTCAGGCACTCCCGGAGCACCTACTGCGCCTAAAAATATTGCATCGAAATTTTTTAAAGTTTCAATGCCGTCGTCTGCCATCATTTTGCCTGTTTCCTTGTAATATTCGCATCCCCATGGAAAATATGTAAATTCAAAATCAAAAGTGCCGTCAAGTTCTGCGACTTTTTTTAAGACTTTTACGCCTTCGTCAATTACCTCGGGACCTATTCCGTCCCCTGCGATTACCGCAATTTTATGTGTCATAAAAATCACTCCTTTTCTTTATTCTATCACTTTTTGTTTCATTTGTAAAATATATATTTTATTGACAAATATAAATTTTATTTATATAATTAAAATGAGGTGTTAAATATGAATTTACTTCAGATTAAATATTTCCACGAAGTTGTAAAACACAAAACCTTATCTGCCGCGGCAGAAATTTTGTATATCTCACAACCTGCCCTTTCAAGCGCCATAAAAGAACTCGAAAAAGAGTTTGAAATAAAGTTGTTTGAAAGGCATCACGGTGGAATGGAACTTACTCCCGAGGGAGAAGAATTTTATAACATAAGCAAAAATATTTTATATTCCGCCGATTACTTAAAAGACAAAATGACAGAACTTTCAAAAGGCAGAAAGGTTTTAAAGTTAGGTATCCCGCCAATGATTGGCTCAATTTTATTGCCTGAAATTTTAGATGAATTCAAAAGTAAAAAGCCTGACATTGCACTTTCTCTTTCAGAGGGTGGTAAAGACGAACTTTTGAAAAAATTAAAAGACAACCTTATAGATATGGCGTTTATCCCTCACAACAGTCCTGTGTCGGGTGAACTGATTTCTGAAAAAATTGCAGAATTTGATATTGTTTGTTGCGTAAATAACCAAAATCCTCTTTCAAAGTTAAAAGCAATCAGTCCCGAAGATTTAAAAAACACACCGCTTATTTTATTTAAAGATGGATTTTTCCAGACAGAAATTATTAAAAAATGGTTTTCAGACAGCGGGATTGCACCTGAAATCCTGCTCCAGACCGAGCAGTTTTCCACTCTTGAAAGCCTTATCAAAAGCAATCTTGGTGCAGGTTTTGTATTTAAAAAACTCACCTGTGGGAAACCTCACCTTTGCTCTGTTGCAACCTCAGTTCCAATGGTATCAACCGTAAGCCTTGTATGGAAAAAAGGTTCTGCTTCATACGAAACAAATTTAAAATTTGCAGAATTTGTAAAAGAAAACATTGATGTTTGACAACTCATATGTTAAAATATTGAAGAGGTGAATAATATGCTTAAAAATGCCGGTAAAACCAACTATTTTGAATATAAACGCGAAGAAAAGCAAAATCCCAATACAGGATTTATGAGTTTTCAGCATTTTCAGGGAGATCCCATTTATTCAGACTGCATTGTAAAGCCAGAAAACCATTTTTGTGAAACAGAGCATTATGAATGTTATCCCATACCTGAATATGTTGAAGAAAAAGGCTTTGAACAGGGATTTTATCCTGATGCGACCATTGTTTATATAAGAGTTTTGTGGAAAGAGTGGGAACCTGAAAGAGGTAAGTACAATTACAATTTTATACAAAGAATTATTGACAAAGCAAAAGCGCATAATCAGACTCTTATTTTCCGTCTCATGGCGCACAGCACAAGAGAAAGAGACGATGTTCCACATTGGCTTAAAGAGTTGATTGATTGTCCCCAAAGACCTGACGGAAAAAGAGTTAAAGACTCTCCCACAGATCCCTTGTTTTTAGAACTTTTCAGCAAAGCAATAAAAAAACTTGGTGAAAGATTTGATCAAGAGCCTGTTTTTGACACAATAGATATTTCTCTTCCCGGTGCATGGGGTGAGGGGCATAATCTCGAACTTTATCCCGAAAAAGACCTTGAAAATCTTTTCGACGTTTACATAAACACTTTTAAGAATACCCGCCTTATGGGTCAGGTATTCAAACCGGAACTTATTGAACGTGTGTCAGGCACTTGCCAGGTGGGTGCAAGGGGCGATGGATTCGGTCATGGTGAGCATATTTATCAAAAATATCCGCCTGCTTTTGAAAAACTTTCAAGTCTGTGGCAGACTGCCCCGATTTCATTTGAGTCGTTCTGGTGGCTTGGCGAGTGGAAAAGGCAGGGCTGGGATATTGATGAAATAATTCAGATTTCTTTGCAGTGGCATATAAGTTCATTTAATGGGAAATCACTTCCGATTCCATTTGAATGGAAAGATAAAATCGATGCCTGGATTGCAAAAATGGGTTATCATTTTAAAATTGACTATTTCAAATTTCCTGAAATTGCATCACAAGGCGATGAAATTGAATGTAAACTTGGAATTGATAATGTGGGCGTTGCGCCAATGTATGATAAAATTCCTCTTTACATAAAATTAAAAGGCGAAAAAGATTATGAAATCAAAACCGGGATTGATGTTACAAAATGGCTTCCTGGAAAAACTGCAGAAAGATTTGTAATTTCACTCCCCGAAAACATTCAAAAGGGTGAATATGATATAAAAATCGGCATTTACGGTACAAATTATCCAATGGTTTATTTTGCAACCGACGCAGTTCGCCATGATAAATTTTATAATGTAGGAAAAATAATAGTTGCATAAAATGGGGGATATCCCCCATTTTTTATATTTTTTCAAAAAAACTATTGACAAAGCATTTTAAATATGTTAAAATGTCTTTTGTTGACGATGAGTTGACGCAATTGAATAAGTATGCGAGTGTGCTGGAATTGGCAGACAGGCACGTTTGAGGGGCGTGTGCTTAGTGGCGTATGGGTTCAAGTCCCATCACTCGCACCAAAGAAAAAGACTTCACAAAGTGAGGTCTTTTTTCTTTGTAAAAACAAAAGCGACTCGAGCCCTCACATTTAAACATAAAAAAACGAGCACATAAGTGCTCGTTTTTTTATGGCAGCGGGAGAAGGATTCGAACCCTCACAAACAGAGTCAGAGTCTGTCGTGCTACCCTTACACAATCCCGCTATGTGATTTTCAACATTGCTATTATAACAAAGTTTTTTATATTTGTCAACATATTTTTAAAAAAAATATAATTTAATTGTAATTGTTTTATTTTTGTGGTATACTTATCAAAAATAATCAAGGAGTTTTTATGGACTACAATTATCATACACATACTTTTCTTTGTATGCACGCAATGGGTGGTATGGAGCATTATATCAGCCGTGCCATCAAAGGCGGAATTAAATATATGGGCTTTTCGGATCATATACCATTTCTCCGTGCCGACAACGATTACTCAAATTACAGAATTCGTCCTCAAACCATTGGGTTTTATTTTGATGAATTAAACAGATTAAGAGAAAAGTACAAGGACAAAATTGATATTAAAATCGGTTTTGAAATGGAATATTATCCCAAAGACTTTGAAAGAATGTTAAAAAGTGCGGTGGACTATGGTGCAGAATATCTTATTTTAGGCGAACATTGCCTTGAAGATGAATCAACCCCCGGCACAACATATTGCACCGCTCCGACGGATAGTGAGGAGTTTTTGAAAAAATATGTATCCAATGTAACAGATGCCATAAAGACAGGTGTATTTACCTATGTTGCCCACCCTGATATAATTAATTTCACAGGTTCCAAAGAAGTCTATGACCGTGAAATGATTAAAATTGCCGAGGCTTCAGAAAAATACAACATCCCACTGGAAATCAACTTTTTAGGGATAAGGGAAAACAGACTCTACCCCAGAGAAGACTTCTGGGCTTTGGTTAGCAAAACAAACGCTCCCGTAACCTTTGGATTTGATTCCCATTCAGCAGAAGATGCCTGCGACCTGGAGTCGCTGCCTAAGGCAATGGAAATGGTTGAAAAGTATAATCTCAATTACATCGGCAAACCCCAATTGATACTTATACAAAAGACACTTTAATATTGAACAAAATAAAAACAAGCTGATAATCAGCCTGTTTTTATTATATTATAATTTTTTATTTTGCTTGTAAACCTTTAATAGTTTCCATAATGTAATCTGCAAATTCTGTGCAGGTTGCGCCAGTATCACGACCTGTCATAACAAGTTTCTTTTCTTTGAATACGCAGATGTTCATTGCTTCTTCCAAAAGATTTGATTCTTCAAAGTAGCCAATGTGTGCCATCAAAAGAGATGCGGCTTTAATCATACTGCATGGGTCTGCAAACTTATCTCTGCCCTCTTGTACCATTCTCGGTGCAGATCCGTGGATTGCTTCAAACATTGCATATTTTTTACCCATATTGATTGAGCCTGCTGTACCAACGCCGCCCTGGAATTCTGCCGCTTCATCTGTGATAATATCGCCGTAAAGGTTAGGAAGCACGAAAACCTGAAAATCTCTTCTTCTTTTTTCGTCAACCAATTTTGCGGTCATAATATCAATGTACCAGTCATCAAATGTAATTTCAGGATATTCTTTTGCGATTTCTTTGCAGATATCCAAAAACTTTCCGTCTGTTGTTTTAATAATGTTAGCCTTTGTAACTGCAGTAACTCTTGTCTTTTTATTCTTTCTTGCAAATTCAAACGCAGCACGGGCAATTCTCTCGCAACCTTCTGTTGTTGCAACGCAGAAATCAAATGCAACTTCGTCTGTTACATTAATTCCGCAAGAACCTAAAACGTAAGAACCTTCTGTGTTTTCTCTGAAGAATGTCCAGTCAATACCTTCTTCTTCGATTTTAACAGGACGAACATTTGCAAAAAGATCAAGTTCCTTTCTCATTGCAACGTTTGCACTTTCAACATTTGGCCATGGATCGCCTTTTCTTGGTGTTGTTGTAGGTCCTTTTAAAATAACATGGCATTTTTTGAGTTCTTCTAAAACATCGTCAGGAATTGCCTTATTTTCTGCGGCACGACGCTCGATTGTAAGACCGTCGATAATCTTGAGTTCCACTTTGCCTGATTTAATATCATCTGCAAGTAAAAATTCCATAACGCGTACAGCCTCTTTTGTGATTGCAGGACCAATACCGTCCCCCGCTGCAACGCCTACAATGATTTTGTCAAGTTTTGAATAATCTGTAAACTCTTTTTGCGCTTTAATTTTCTCATTTCTTTCAAGCTGACTTTCAATCAACTTTGCAAACTTTTCCAAAGCTTCCTTATTCATAATTATCCTCCTCCATATAATATAACCTAAAAATCAAAAAACAGTATACCACAAAGCCACAAAATAATCAAGTAACCTCTTGAAATAATACGACTTTTTTGGTATACTGTAATTGTATGTTAAATGAATTTGCTTACTATGTAAATTGCGGCAACCAAAACCACAATTGCACCTGCAAGTAAGAGTGATTTTTTTACAAATCCGTCAGAATATGATGCTTTTGAAGGATTTCTTCCCTCAAAAGGCGGAAGGTCGGCTTCGTTTATTGACAAAATGTTATTTGCGTCCATAAGTGCGCAATAAGGCACATAAATGTCAGCACCTGTTACAGACTGACCTGTGTAAAGTTTGCTTGTAGCACCAAGGTCATCTCTTTTGATAAAGGCTTCAATGCCGCCTGCTTTTAATTTTGAAAGTATAATTTCAGCCTCACTGTCAGATTTGGCAGAATAGAAAAATACTGGATTTGTATTCATAATTTAACTCCTTTTAACATTATCTTACATATAAGTATACCAAAAAAATAAAAATAATCAACTATTTTTAACTAAAAATATTGACAAATTAGATCTAAAATAGTAAAATTGAAGGGAAATAGTATGCACAGATGTTTTGCAGAAGTTAATTTTAATATAGGCGACCTTGTGAAAATCACAGGCGATGAGGCATCTCACATAAGCCGTGTTTTAAGATTTGGTGCAGGAGACTGCGTTGAACTTTTTAACGGCAGGGGCGTTATTGCTTTAAGTGAGATTGAAGAAATCTCAAAAACAGAACTTACTGTTAAAATCAAAGAGATTTATGAGTCTGATTCCGAGCCAAAGGTTAAAATAACTCTTTATCAGGGAATTGCAAAGGAAGCAAAAATGGATTTTATAATCCAGAAAGCAACTGAACTTGGAATTTCTGAGATTGTACCTGTTGAAACAGAGTTTTCAATAGTTAAAATCAAAGATTCTGCCAAAAAAACCGAAAGATGGCAGAAAATTGCAACAGATGCTGCAAAGCAGTGCAAACGAACAACAATACCTGTTATTGCACAGCCTGTTAAATTTGACAAAGCAATAAAACTTTTAAAAGAAAACGAAATTTTCTTTGCCCCATATGAGGCGGCAGAGCAAGGCAGTTTAAAAGATTTGGCACTTGGCAAAATGCCTGAAAGTGCAGGTTACATAATAGGTCCTGAGGGTGGCTTTTCACAAAAAGAAGCAGATTCTTTTTTAGCAGAGTCCATTCCTGTTGTAACACTTGGAAAAAGAATACTTCGCACCGAAACGGCGGCAATTTCAACACTTGCGATTCTGGATTTTTGTTTCGGAGAGATATAACGAAAGGAATTATAGATAGGGTATGAAAAGAGAAAACGAAGCAGTAGTTAACAGATTTTTATTGTCAACTCTTTATATTATATTAGGTGAATTTTTATTATTCTTTATGTACAAAGGTTCTTTGTCTGTAAGAACTGCAATTACTATGCCGGGAATTTTGATGGTTTTGGCATCAATTTCAGCACTTGGCATTATCGCTTGTATCTTCTTTATGGTAAAGGGTAACAAAAACGCTCCCTACTACCTTGCAATCAGCATCGCAGTGCTTTTGATTACATTATTCTTAAGATTTTACTATGTAATAAATATTCCTGCGTTATTGAATGTATTTATGTATACAGCGAAAAGATACGTAATCGCGGCAATTTTTGCATTGTTGTTCTATGTTTACGAAGTTGTTTATTATTTTATGAATGTAAACAAAACACAGAAATAAAATCAGAATTAACTAAAGGGTTTGCCGATTTGCGGCAAACCTATTTTTAATAAAGGGAAGGTTTGGTATGACTAACGAATTAGGTAACGGATTAAATCTTACAATGCTTGCAGATTTTTACGAACTTACTATGTCAAACGGTTATTTTGTTCAGGGCAAGACTGACGAAATCGGCTATTTTGATATGTTTTTCAGAAAAATCCCCGAAGATGGCGGATTTGCCATTATGTGCGGGGTTGAGCAACTTGTTGAATACATTCAGGATATTAAATTCACCAAAGAAGATATTGAATTTTTGCGGGCTAAAAATCTTTTCTGCGAAGACTTTTTGAAATATCTTGAAAACTTTGAATTCTGCTGTGATGTATGGGCAGTTCCCGAGGGTACTCCTATATTCCCGGGTGAACCTATTGTTGTGGTAAAAGGTCCCCTCATTCAGGCACAGTTTTTAGAAACTATGATTCTTTTAACCATAAACCATCAGAGCCTTATTGCCACAAAAGCATCAAGAATTGTCCGCGCGGCAGACGGCAGAAAGGTTTTTGAGTTCGGTTCAAGACGCGCTCAGGGCGCATATGGCGCAATCTATGGTGCAAGAGCCGCATACGTTGGCGGTTGCCACGGCACTGCCTGCACAATCTGCGAAAAAATGTTTGGAATTCCTGCAGTTGGCACTATGGCTCACAGTTGGGTTCAGGCATTTGATTCAGAATACGAAGCATTTAAAGCATATGCAAAAAATTATCCCGACAACTGCGTACTTTTAATTGATACATACAATGTTTTAAAATCGGGCATTGTAAATGCAGTTAAGGTTTTCAAAGAAATTTTAGAGCCCCTTGGCAAACGCCCCAAAGGCGTCAGAATAGACAGCGGTGATATTACCTATCTTACAAAAAAAGTAAGAGAATATTTGGATAAAGAGGGCTTTTCAGACTGCGCAATTATGGCATCTAACTCATTGGACGAATACATTATAAGAGATACTTTGATGCAGGGCGCAAAAATTGACTCCTTCGGTGTTGGCGAAAGACTTATCACATCTAAATCCGAGCCTGTTTTCGGCGGAGTATATAAGTTGGTTGCCATTGAAAACGACGGTGAAATTACACCTAAAATCAAAAAAAGCGAAAATGTTGCTAAAATCACCACACCGGGATTTAAAATGCTTTACAGACTGTTTTCAAAAGAAACAGGCAAGGCTATCGCCGATGTTATAACTCTCCACGGCGAGGAAATTGACGATACAAAAGATTATGTTATCTTCGACCCTGAACACACATGGAAGAAAAAAACGGTTACAGATTTTGTGGCAAAGAAACTTCTTGTGAAAATCTTTGAAAATGGTAAATGTCTGTATCAGCCAAAGGCTTTAAGCGAAATCAGAGATTACTGCAGGGAACAGACGGACAACCTTTGGGACGAAGTGAAAAGATTTGAAAATCCTCATAAATACTATGTGGATTTGTCAAAAGACTTATGGGAAATAAAAAATAAATTACTTGAGGAAAATTAAATGGCAAAAAGAGAAGAAATAATTGTAAGCGCAACCGAACTTGAAAAGCAGAAAAAAATCGCATCTGAAATAAGAGAAATAAACTTAAAATCAGGCGTAGAAAAAACTGCCTGCGTGGTAACATACGGCTGTCAGCAAAACGAAAATGACTCTGAGCGTTTAAAGGGTATGCTTTCTGCAATGGGATACACTTTGACAGATGACAGAGAAAACGCAAATGTTATACTTTTTAACACCTGTGCGGTAAGAGATAACGCCGAGCAGAAGTTAAAAGGCAATGTTGGTGCGCTTAAATTCTTAAAAACAAAAAAGAAAAAAGATGTTTTAATCGGCGTTTGCGGATGTATGCCCCAGCAACAAAAAGTTGCCGAAATGCTTTCAACCAAGTTTAAGCATATTGATATGATTTTTGGAACGCACTCTGTTTACAGATTTCCTGAGATCTTAAAAGCAGCACTTAAAAAGAGAGTAAAAGATGTTGTGGACATTGACGGTGTAATCGCAGAAGATATCCCCGTTTCCCGCGACGATAAGCATAAAGCCTGGGTTTCTGTTATGTACGGTTGCAACAATTTCTGCACCTACTGCATTGTGCCTTATGTAAGAGGCAGAGAAAGAAGCCGTGAGGTTGAAGCCGTTTTAAACGAAGTAAGAGCACTTGCAAAAGAAGGTTACAAAGAAGTAACTCTTTTGGGTCAGAATGTAAACTCATACGGAAAAGATTTAGAGGGTGCGCCTGATTTTGCGTATCTTTTGGAAGAAGTCAGCAAAATTGAGGGAATTGAAAGAATTCGTTTTGCAACATCTCACCCTAAAGATATTTCAGACCGCCTGATTTCTGTTATGGCAAATTGCAAAAAAGTTTGTCCGCAACTGCACTTGCCTTTCCAGTCGGGAAGCAACAAGGTTTTAAAAGATATGAACCGCGGTTACACAAGAGAAAAATATCTTGAAATTATTAAAAAACTTAAAGAAAAAATCCCGAATATCGCATTGACATCAGATGTTATCGTTGGCTTTCCAACCGAAACAAATGAAGATTTTGAAGACACCGTAAAACTGGTTGAAGAAGTTGGTTTTTCAGGACTTTTTACCTTTATTTATTCAAAAAGAGACGGTACAAAAGCCGCTACAATGACCCCTGTTTTAACAGATGAAGAAATAAAGAAAAACTTTGACAGACTTTTGGAAGTGCAAAACATTTATTCCAAAAAAAGCAACGATGATTTTGTTGGCAAAACTGTTGAAATCTTAGTTGACGGACCATCTAAAAACGACCCTGATACTATGTGCGGAAGAACGCCTGAAAACAAGATCGTAAACTTTAAAGGCTCGGAAGATTTAACAGGAAAACTTATAAATGTTAAAATTACCGACTCGAAGACTTGGTCGCTTGACGGAGAGTTGATATAATTAAAGGGAGTTTTTACTCCCTTTTTTTAAAAGGAGAATTAAGAATGGGAAAGATAATAGTTTTAGCCGAAAAACCCTCTGTTGCAAGAGAACTTGCAAGAGTTTTAGGCTCAACCAAAAGATTTGAAGGATATATTGACGGACCAAAATACACCGTAACATGGGCGCTTGGGCATTTGGTAACCCTTGCAACCCCTGACAAATACGACAAAGAATATGAAAAATGGAGAATGGAACACCTGCCCATTTTACCTGAAAAAATCAAACTTGAAGTAATCAATGAAACCAAGAAGCAGTTTAAAATCGTAAAAGAACTTTTAAAAAGAGAAGACACCGAAAGTATGATTATCGCAACAGACGCAGGTCGTGAGGGTGAGTTGGTTGCAAGATGGATAATTGAAAAAGCATCTTACAAAAAGCCAATTCAAAGACTCTGGATTTCATCACAGACCGACAAGGCTATCAAAGAGGGATTTGCTAACTTAAAAGACGGTAAAGAGTACGAAAATCTTTATAAAAGCGGTGTTTGCCGTGCCCATGCAGACTGGGTAGTGGGTTTGAACATCACCCGTGCTTTAACATGCAAATATAACGCTCGTTTGGCAGCAGGCAGAGTGCAGACTCCTACTTTATATATGATTGTAAAACGCGAAGAAGAAATCAATAAATTTACTTCAAAGCCTTTTTACACATTGGAGGCTCTTACAAGAAATCTTAAATTCAAATTTAAAAACAAAAGCGGTGAAACAAGAATTTACGACAAAAATTCTGCCACCGCCCTTGCAGACAGCATCAAAGACAAAAGTTTAACAGTAACTGATGTTAAAAAAGAGAACAAGCGTGATTTGGCACCTCAACTTTATGATTTAACCGAACTTCAGCGAGATGCCAACAAAATTTACAAATATTCTGCAAAGCAGACTCTTTCAATTATGCAAAGCCTTTACGAGCGCCATAAAATCGTAACATACCCGAGAACTGACTCAAAATATCTGTCAGATGATATTGTGGACTCATTCAAAGAGCGTCTTGATGCTATTTCTATTAATGAATACGCAAAAATCGTAAAATCCATTGATTTGTCAAACTATAAAGCGGACAAAAGATTTATCGACAACTCAAAGGTTTCTGACCATCACGCAATTATTCCAACTGAACAAAGTGTTAATAAATTCGCTTTATCGGAAGAAGAAAGAAATATTTTTGACCTTATAGTCAAAAGATTTTTGGGAATGTTTATCGGTCCTTGCGAATACGAGGCTACAACAGTTTTGTGTGAGTGTGAGGGAAATGATTTTTACGCAAAAGGAAAATTTATCAAAAACAACGGTTGGAGAAATGTGTTCAATACCGTTACTGACGACGAAGAGCAAGAGGACGAAGACCAGACAATGCCTGAAATCAGTCCCGGCGACAGTTTTAAGGTTTTGGACACCAAACTTACCGAAGGGCACACTCAGCCACCATCAAGATATACTGAGGCTTCAATTCTTTATGCTATGGAAAATGCAGGAAGATTTGTTGAAAGCAAGGATATGAAAGAAATGCTCAAGGAAGTTTCTGGCATCGGAACTCCTGCAACAAGAGCAGACATCATTGAAAAACTTGTGGACAGCGGTTCGGTTGAAAGGGTGAACAACACTTTAGTTCCAACTAAAAAAGGCATCCAGTTAATTGACATTGTTCCAAGCGATTTAAAATCTCCCGAACTTACTGCAAAATGGGAAGAAACCTTGAAAAAAATCAGCAAGGGTGAAGAAAAGTCAAAAGAATTTATGAAGAATATGGAACAATATTCTTCCTCTTTGGTTGATGCAGTAAAAGAAAGTGCAAAAACTTATAAGCACGAAAATATTACAAAGGAAATCTGCCCCGAATGTGGCGAATTTCTGCTTTCTGTAAATGGTAAAAAGGGTAAAATGCTTGTTTGCTCAAACACAGAATGTAAGTACAGAAAAAATGTTTCTTTCAACACCAACGCAAGATGCCCAAATTGCCACAAAAAAATGGTGCTGACTGACTCAAAAAACGGTAAAGTTTTCAGATGCACCTGCGGATATTCAGGCAAAGCCGATGAGAAAAAGGAAAGTAAGAAAAATTCAAATTACTCTGATGTTAAAAGTTATATGAACAAAACCAAAAAAGAACAGGAAGAATTCAAAAATAATGCTCTTTTCGACGCTCTCAACGCCGCTCTTGGTAAAAAATAGATGATTTTGGTAAAAAAATGAAATATTTTCCAAAAATTAGCAAAAAATCTATTGACATTTCGATTGTAATGTTGTAAAATATAATCGAAAGGTGGGATAAATATGAGCAAAACAACCGAAAATGGAAAAAGAATAGACGATCTCGGCAGAGTTGTTATTCCGAAAGACATCAGAAAAATTCTTGGCTTTGAAAAAGACACTCCTGTTGAAATTTACAGAGACGGAGATTCGGTTATCATCAAAAGATTTGAAAAAAATCAGGACTGCGTACTTTGCGGCAGCAAAGAAGATACCGTTATGTTCAAAGACAAATGCGTATGCAAAATGTGCATCGCAGAGTTAAAATGCAAATAAAAAATCGCACCACCCATGGTTATACCATAGGTGGTTTTTTGTACAAAAAAATCGCCCGAAGGCGATTTTCTTCTGTGGTTATTCATCATTCACTAAAAATCATACCTGCGATTTTTACTGCATCTAAAGCATCTTTTGCATAAAAGTCTGCTCCAACCATTTTAGCATATTCTTCGGTTAAGACCGCACCGCCCACCATAACTTTGCAAGAAAGATTGTTTTCTTTTAAAAGTTTTATGGTATCTTCCATACCCTTAACGGTGGTGGTCATCAAAGCGCTCAAGCCAACAAGTGGCGCTTGGTGTTTTTTTGTCGCCTCCAAAATCACTTCAGGAGCAACATCTTTACCTAAATCAATAACGTTGTAACCGTAGTTGTTCAAAAGCATTTTAACAATGTTTTTGCCGATGTCGTGAATGTCCCCTTTAACGGTAGCAAGTATAATTGTTCCCTTTGATGTATCTTGCGCCTTTCCCTTTAAAAGTTCAAAACCTACTTTAACCGCCTCGGCAGATGCCATAAGTTGCGGCAGGAACATTTCGCCTTTTTCAAATTTTGCCCCCACGATATCAAGTGCGGGAATAAATTCTTCGTTAATTATCTCAAGAGGTGCTTTACTTTTCAAAAGTTCTTTTGTGGCACTTTCGGCACTCCCTTTAAGCCCGTTTATAATAATGGATTTTAAATCCATTTCTGCCTTTTCTTCTCTTTGGCTCTTTACTTCTGAAAACTCACCAATATATTTTTCAGCATTTTTGTCCTCGTTGTTTAAAACTTTAAAAGCAGAAACAATTTTTCTGTAATCTTCTGACAACGGATTTAAAATAGGCATATCAAGACCTGCACCGAATGCCGCCGCAAGGTACGCCGCATTTAAAATTTCTCTTGAAGGAAGTCCGAAAGAAACATTGCTCACGCCAAGAACTGTCTTAATCCCAAGTCTTGATTTTACCAACTGTATTGCCTTTAAAGTTTCCATAACCTGGCTTTGATTTGTAGATGCAGTAAGAACTAAACAATCCACAAAAATATCAGATTTCGGTATATTATACTTTTGTGCTTCCTTTACAATTTTTTCTGCAATTTCATATCTTCCTTGGGCAGTTTCAGGAATTCCGCCCTCGTCTAAAGTAAGGGCAACTATGCTTGTACCATATTTTTTAGCGATTGGCAAAATCTCGTCCATACTTTCTTTTTTGCCGTTAACAGAATTAATAATAGGCTTTCCGCAGTAAATTCTTACCGCACCTTCAACCGCCTTTGCATTTGACGAATCAATCTGAAGGGGAAGTGGTGTAATGCTCTGCAATTTTTTAACTACCGCCTTTAAAACTTCAGGCTCGTCAATTTCAGGAAGCCCTGCATTAACATCTAAAATATCCGCTCCTGCGTTTTGCTGATTTACCGCCTCTGACACAATATAGTCAAAATCAAGATTTCTAAGTGCTTCTTTAAGTTTAGGTTTGCCTGTTGGGTTAATTCTTTCACCGATTATGGCAGTTGTACCATCTAAAATCACCGCATTTTGTCCGCTTGTAACTGCACTTACAGGCTGAATTTGTCTTTGCACAGGCACTTTTTTCTCTGTAAGTTCTTTAACCGCCTTAATATGTTCAGGGGTAGTTCCGCAGCATCCGCCGATGATTTCTACACCCATATCAATCATTTTTTCAATTGCTTTTACATATTCTTGGGGAGTTACCTCAAACACAGTTTTCCCGTCAATCACTTTCGGAAGTCCCGCATTTGGCTGAACAATAACAGGCTTTGTTGAAAACTTACAGATTTTTTCAACTGTTTTAAGTAACTCATTTGGGCCAAGTGAACAGTTTACCCCCAAAGCATCAACCCCTAAAGATGACAAGGTAATTGCCATATTTTCAGGGCTTGTGCCCATAAAAGTTCTGCCGTCTTCTCCGAAAGTCATTGTTGCAAACAAAGGAAGATCAGAGTTTTCTTTAACTGCCAAAATTGCCGCTTTGATTTCCAAAAGGTCTGACATAGTTTCTATTATAACAAGGTCTGCCCCTGCTTTTTTACCTGCCTTAACCTGCTCTTTGTATAAATCATAAGCCTCGTCAAAAGTAAGTGTTCCGATTGGCTCTAAAACCTGACCTGTTGGTCCTAAATCAAGGGCAACATACTTTGCACCTGATTTTTTTGCAATTTTTACCGCCCCGGCAATCACATCTTCAACTTCCGCTTTCCCTGAAAGTTTAAGTCTGTTTGCACCGAATGTGTTGGTGGTTACAACATCAGCGCCTGCGTCAACATACTCTCTATGGATTTTTTCAATCATTTCAGGATTAGAAAAATTTAAAAGTTCAGGAAGCTGTCCTGCCGCCAAGCCATACTTTTGCAGACTTGTGCCCATAGCACCGTCAAAAATCAAAAATCCGTTATTTAACATCTTTCACGCACTCCCTTTTACTTTTGCATTTATCTTTCAGGTTGCAGTTTTCGCAACCGCATTTAATCTTTTGTTGCACTTCATCAAAAAGCCCAATTACCGCCGTAACGCTTTTTCTTGGAATTAAAAGATTGCTTTCGGTAACCGTAAGACCAATAGTTTTACCCAAATTTAAAACATCTGCAATTCCTTTTTGAATGTCTAGCGGAAAATCCCCATACCCGGGACTAAACCTTGAATTTATGAATAAGTTTTGCTTTTTTGCAAAATTTTCGATTTCATCCTGAACGCTGTCTGCCACGCTTTCAATATAAGCATCAAAAACTGCATCGGAAATTACTGCCGACACCATATCAAACTGCTGAAATTTCAAAATTTCCCGCTCTGCATTAATGCCGAGAGTTACTGCTAAAACCGCAATTTTTTTTGCATCCTTTAAGTGATTAAAAATATCCTTCCCCTCTAAAGCAATGCTTGTTCCCTTTAAATAAACCTTATCGGACAATTCAGGCTCAAACACGCCCCAGATGCTCTTTGGATTGCAAGCAGAATAAGCATTTTCAATCAAAAAATCAATCTTTATGTCAATTTCTTCTGAGTATTCCTGCCCCCTGTGGCCAAGATATCTCAAAACCTCATTTTTATCTATTTTCATTTAAGACCGCCCATAATGGTTTTTGCAATGTGTGGCTTGTTCATAGTGTAAATATGAACCCCGTCAACACCGCCTGAAAGAAGTCCCTGAATTTGATTAAGAGCAGTTTCAATACCTGCCTTTTCCAAATCCTCAGGAGAGTTTTCATACTTGTTTAAAATTCTTATAATGTTGGCAGGAAGGGATGCTCCGCACATAAAAATCATTCTTGTAATCTGAGATTTGCTCAAAATCGGCATAACACCCGCCTCGATTGGCTTTGTAACCCCGATTTTTCTTGCCTTTTCAAGGAATTTAAAAAATGCATCATTGTCAAAGAAAAGTTGGGATAAAAAGAAGTCCGCACCCGCCATTTCTTTTTCATATAAATGATTTAAGTCGTCTTCTAAACTTTCACACGCCACATGGCCCTCGGGATAACAAGCACCACCAACGCAAAAACCTGCATTTTTAAGCACAGGAATAAGGTCGGTTGCGTATTTAAAATCTGTAGCCGCCCCGCCATCTACAATATCGCCCCTTAAGGCTAAAATATTTTCAATACCGTCATCTTTTAAAGTCTTGATTGTTTCTTCAATGTCGCTTTTGCTTGAATTTATGCAGGTTAAATGAGCCGCCGCAGTAACGCCAAAATCTTTTTGAATCATAGTTGCAAGGTCGGCTGTCTTGTGGCTGTTTCCCGAACCTCCTGCAGAATAAGTAACGCTTATAAACGCAGGATTTAAATCAATCAACTCTTTAACAGTTTCTTTTGCAGTGTCAACGCTCAAATCCCCTTTAGGCGGAAAAATCTCAAAAGATTTCGGTTGTTTTATTTTATTGTAAATTTCAGAAATTCTCATTTTCCCATCTCCTTGTATAACACTTAATTTTACCACAATAAAATAAATTTGTAAACAAAAAGAAATCGCCTGAAGCGATTTCTTTTTTATTATTCAATAGTAAAGGCACTGCAAAGAGGTGTAAACTTTGTTCCATTGTTCCATAACATAACCTTGTCCCCTTTGCCAAGTTTAAAGGTTTTGTCCTCCTGTTCAACATTTACGGTAGCACCTTCTGTAAAGGTGTATTCAACCATATCAATTTTGCTGAGACGCTTATTTTCATAATCTGCAAATATAACCATATAAGTTCCCGGTATTGCTGATTTAATTGTAGCGGCGCACTTGTCTTGTGTGTATCCTTCAATTGTAGCATAAGCACCTGTATTAATATCTGTAAGGGAAAGTTCAATAAGTTCACTTGCATAATCAGTTTCACAATCACCATTATACTGTTCGTTAAAGATGCACAATGTATCGCCTTTATCACCGTCAAAATCATTCGGCAAAGTCACACTTATTGTTCCGTTTTGTTCTGCATGTCCAAGTCTTCCGTAGTATTTTACATTATCACCATTTTTAATGATTGCCGATATATATTCAGTTGGTCCTGTTAATGCATTCTGATAAGAAATAACAACATCATTTCCCAAAATTGCACTTGCTTTTGCTTCAAAATTGATACGAATATCGTCTTTTACTGTCAGTTTCCAATCAATGCCGTCGTAGTCAGTAACTGCGTTAAAACCAACAGGTTTTCCTCCTTTGGCTGCAGATGCAAACAAAGCAGAAGAAATATCCAGATTAATAGCAGGGCGAACAGAAAGTGCGTATGCCGGAGATGTTCCCCCGTGCATAATCCAGCCTTGTGCCTGCACATAAACGTGGTCAGAAAGATAACTACTTCCCGGGTTGCGAAGCCACCAGTTGTCAGCATGTCCGCATCCGATAATATATTCAGTTAGTTTTGCCTCTCGTGTAACACTTGATTCATAAAGAGAACTGCTGTCAAAGCCATAATCAGGATTTTGTGATTCGGGGATAGACAGTAAAAACACCTTGTCTATTGTATCATACTCGTTTGATGTTCCCCAATATGAGTAGTAATCATTTTTTACTACCGTGTCTGCAATATATGTTATTTCTTTAGCCGAAAATGCAGAAGAAATAAAATTGTTATTAACATAACTGATACCGCAGTTGTTGTATGTTTCGTCGTAACCATTGAGCCATGAGCGCATTGTGCTCTTTCCCCAGATTATTTGTCCGTATACCTGATTAAAGGGATATTCGTCAAGGTTTTTATCAGAAAACAAAAATGCCTTATCATCTGATTTTGAAAGCACTCGCCATTTAATCGGATCAATTGAATAATATGGGCCATAGCCATGTGAAGTCCCATTATCGACTTTTACCCAGTCTATATTTTCTACACCTTCAGGTTCTGCACTGCCAAGGCTTGACTGCTTATAATGACCGAAATAAACATTGTTGGATTGACCGCCTTTGATAGATTCAGTGCCAAGTACAATGCTCTTGTTAATTTCTGCCGCTATTACAGTATTCAATGGTAACAACGACAAGCAAATCATCACGCTTAACACCAATACTGAAAATCTTTTTGCTTTTTTCATAATAGAATTCCTTCTTTCAGTAAATAGACTACACTTATTTAACCCATATTATATACTAAATATCTGCTTATTTCAATATATTATTATTTTTATTTATAAAAAAAGAGAGCCGAGGCTCTCTTTTTACATACAAAATACAACCAAAATCATTAAAAATGCGAAATTATAAACAGTAAATTTCTTTATGTAAGATCCGCTTTTGCCTGGATTGTGCTTTACATATTCTCTGAATGTTATTAAACTTGCAAGAGAAGAAATTAAAGTTCCCACACCGCCGATGTTTACGCCAAGCAAAAGGTCGTGATAATTGCCCGTAAACTGGGATAAAAGTATGGCAGATGGCACATTGCTTATCACCTGACAGGAAAGCACCGAAAAAAGGAGTGTGCTTTTACCTAAAAGAAATGAAAACAGTTCTCTTACAGGGGCAATTCTTGCCATATTCCCCGAAAATACAAAGAAGAATACAAATGTAAAAAGAAGGGGATAATCCACCATTTTAAGTGCTTCTCTGTCTGCAAAAATAAGCACTGCAGGGATAATTACAAGACCAATCCAGTACGGTACCGATCTGAAAACAATCAAAATTGAAAGTGCAAAAAGTGCCAGATAAAGAATAGTCTTTTTCGGATTTAACTGAATTTTTGTGTTTTCAAATTCTAAAGGCTCTGATTTAACAAAAACAAGGCAACACACAGTAATTAAAATAACTGAAATTATAAAAGGCGGTGCCATAATTTTCATAAATTCGCCGTTTGGAATGTTGAAAGTTGAATATAAATAAAGGTTCTGCGGATTGCCGAAAGGAGTAAGCATCCCTCCCAGATTTGCCGCAATGTTTTGCATAATAAATGTAAATGCCATATATTTTTCTTTGCCGGTTGTAGAAAGCACAATGTAACCAAGTGGCAAAAATGTTAAAAGCGCCATATCGTTTGCAATAAGCATCGAGCCGATAAAAGTAATACAAACAAGCGCCAGAACTGCATATCTTATGTTTTTGAACACCGAAACAATCTTTTTTGCAAGCATATAGAAAAAGTTGATGTTTTTAAGAGCGCACACAACAGCCAACACACAAAAAAGACAAGAAAGCGTCTTAAAATCAAAGTACCCTATGTACTCTTTGTCAACAGGCACAATAAAACTTGTAATAACCGCCGCAAAAAGTGCAATAGACATAACAGAATTCTTTTTCACAAATTTAATTATATTTCCAAAAATCACACTTGCCACACTCTGCGCCTTCCTTTCAAAATTTTCCAAAACCTTTCCTATTATAACACAAAATCAAAATAATGCAAGAAAAATTTTAAAAAAACAAAAACAGATGCTATTTTGCACCTGTAAAATCAATTATCCTTATATTTTTGCCTGATTTTATATATTAAATATGGCAGCATCATTATTCTCCAAATAAGACCGATACATTTAAAAGGCAACATAAAATATCTGAACTTACGCATATAGTACGCATTCCGTTCCATAATAATTACATGCCTCCATTCCCCACACCCTTCGCACAAATCAAGTTCTTTTGATAACATATACTTTGTATTATCTTCCCTACCCTTATTCATTTTTCTCCAACAATCCAAACAAAATTCAGCCATAATGTTCTCCCTCTTCCAATGCACTTATATAAGTATATATCTCTTTATGGGAATTGTCAATAAGATATACATTTATTAAAATATATACCGAGAGGTGAGTTTATGATAAAAATCACACTGGATACTGCTTTAGAGCGACATAATATTTCAAGATATGAATTATCCAAACGCACAGGCATTCGTTATCATATAATTGATAATTATTATAAAAACAAAGTTGTCAGATACGACAGTTTTGTTTTAAACAAAATTTGCATGGCACTGAATTGCAAAATTGAAGATATAATTAATTTTGAAAAAGAATAACACCTGATTGTCAAAATCAGGTGTTTTTTATGTAAAATGCTCTCTCAGGGTTCGAACTCTTATTAAATTGCAAAACAAAAAAAGCCATCAAAAGATGGCTTTTTGTTTTGGCACACCCTAAGGGATTCGAACCCCTGACCTACCGGTTCGTAGCCGGTTACTCTATCCAGCTGAGCTAAGGGTGCATATTGATTTTTCAATCAATGCTGATATAGTATACCACACCTTTACACAAAAATCAAGTATAAATGCTTAAAAATTATCAAAAAATATTGACAAACACCAATATAGATGCTAAAATATCCTTGATACAGAGATTTGGAGACGTATCTTAAGGGGGCTTTTATGCCCTTTCTTAAGGTACGTTTATTTTTTTACGGGAGGTAATGAAAAATGTATGATGTTGCGATAATCGGTGCCGGCATTTCAGGCGCAATGATTGCAAGAGAACTTTCAAAGTACAATATCAAAACAGTTGTACTTGAAAAAGAATGTGATGTTTCAATGGGAGCAACTAAGGCAAACTCTGCTATTGTCCACGCAGGATTTGACGCAGAAAACGGAAGTTTAAAAGCACTTCTTAATGTAAAAGGTTCAGAAATGTTTGAGCAGGTGTGTACTGACCTTGGAGTTGAATATATCAGAAACGGCTCTTTGGTTGTAGGCTTTGACGAAAAAGATAAAGCCCACCTTGAAAAACTTTTAGACCGCGGAAACAAAAACGGTGTAAGAGATTTAAGAATTATTGACCAGAAAGAGTTAAGAGAATTAGAACCAAACGTTTCAGACGATGCAACCTGTGCACTTTACGCACCAACAGCAGCAATCACATCACCATATGAACTTTGCATCGCTGCAATGGGAAATGCTATGGACAACGGTGTCACACTTAAAACAAACTTTGAAGTTACTGACATCAAAACATACGCAGACGGATTTGAAATTTTCTCAGGCGAAGAAAAGATTTTTGCAAATCGCATCATCAACGCTGCAGGTGTATTTGCAGATAAAATCGCAAAAATGGCAGGAGATGACAGTTTTACAATCATCCCACGCCGTGGCGAATATATCTTATTGGACAAAGAATGCGGCAGCCACTTAAAACAGACAATCTTCAAAACTCCTAACGAAATGGGTAAAGGTATTTTGGCATCACCTACTGCATCAGGCAACCTTATTTTAGGACCAACATCTGAAAATATTGAAGATAAAGAAGATAAAAACACAACTTCAAATGGTCTTGACGCTGTTAAATCAGGCGTATTCCAGAGTGCTAAAGGAATCAACCTTGGAAAAAGCATCACATCATTTACAGGACTTCGTGCAGTTGGCTCAACAGGCGACTTTATTATAAACGCACCTGTAAAAGGCTTTATCAATGTTGCAGGTATTGAATCACCTGGACTTTCATCAGCACCTGCTATTGCAGAATATGTTGTAGATATGCTTTCAAAAAGCCTTGTTCTTCTGGAAAAAGAAAACTGGGTTGGCACAAGACGTTCAATGAGATGGTTCAAAGAACTTCCATTGGAAGAAAAGAACGAAGTTATTAAAGAAAATCCCGCTTATGGCAGAATTATCTGCCGTTGCGAAACAGTAACAGAAGGCGAAATTTTAGAAGCAATGGCAAAAAATCCGAAGCCTGTTGATTTAGACGGCGTTAAGAGAAGAACAAGAGCACAGATGGGCCGTTGTCAGGGTGGTTTCTGCAGTCCTTATATTATGAAACTTTTGGCGCAGAACGGTGATCTTGCAACTGTAAACAAAACAGGCAAAGGCTATCTTGTTACAGGAAAAACCAAGGAGGTTAAATAATGACAGATTTAGTTATTATCGGTGGCGGTCCTGCTGGTATGAGTGCGGCAGTTGCAGCAAAAAATGCAGGAATTGACGACATCTTAATTTTAGAACGTGACGATTCATTAGGCGGAATTTTAAGACAGTGTATCCATTCAGGTTTCGGTCTTCACAAATTCGGTGAAGAATTAACAGGTCCTGAATACGCATATAAATATGAAAAAATGGTTAAAGACCTTGAAATTCCATACAAATTAAACACAATGGTTTTAGACATCACACCTGACAAAGTGGTAACTTGCACCAACACAACAGACGGTGTGTTCCAGATTCAGGCAAAAGCAATCATCTTAGCAATGGGTTGCAGAGAGCGTCCAAAGGGAGCATTAAATATCCCTGGTTCAAGACCTGCAGGTATTTACAGCGCAGGAACTGCACAGAAACTTGTTAATATGGAAGGCTTTATGCCGGGCAAAGAAGTTGTTATTTTAGGTTCAGGCGATATCGGACTTATTATGGCAAGAAGAATGACATTGGAAGGTGCAAAGGTTCACGCAGTTTGCGAACTTATGCCATATTCAGGGGGACTCGCAAGAAACATTCAGCAGTGCCTTAACGACTTTGATATTCCTCTTTACTTAAGCCACACAGTTGTTGAAACTCACGGAAAAGAAAGACTTGAAGGGGTTACAATCGCAGAAGTTGACGAAAATCGCAGACCAAAACTTGAAACAAAAAGATTTATCCCTTGCGATACACTTTTGCTTTCAGTAGGCTTACTTCCTGAAAATGAACTTACCAAACAGGCAGATATTTCAATCAGCCCTGTTACAAGCGGTGCAGTGGTAAATCAGGACCGTGGAACAGATGTTGAAGGTATTTACTCATGCGGAAACGTTCTTCACGTTCATGACCTTGTTGACTTTGTATCAGAAGAAGCAGAAATCGCAGGTAAAGCGGCTGCTGACTTTATCAAAGGCGTTAAAAATGAAAAATGCGAAATTAAAATTTCATGCGACGGCAAAGTTCGTTACACAGTTCCGCAGGTAATTACAGAGAAAAAAGATGTAACTGTTTATTTCAGAGTGTCAGATGTTTTCAAAAATAAGAAAATTTGTGTATACAACGGAGAGAATTTGTTGTATAATAAGAAAAAACAGAAGTTGGCACCCGGCGAAATGGAAAGTATTGTAATTAAAAAAGATATGCTCGAAGGCATTGAAGCCCTCGACATCAGACTGGAGGATTAATCAATGATTAAAAATCTTACTTGTATTACATGCCCGATCGGTTGCAACTTGGAAGTTGAACTCGATGGCGATAAAGTAATCAGCGTTTCAGGAAACACCTGCAAAAGAGGCGAAAGTTATGCAGTTTCTGAATTTACAAACCCTGTAAGAAACATTAGTTCAACAATTGTTACCGATAAAGGATTGGTTGCAGTTAAAACTGACAGACCCATTCCAAAGGGAAAAATCTTTGAATGTATGAAAGCAATTAATTCTGCACAGGTTAAAACTCCCGTTAAAATCGGTGATATTTTAATTAAAGATGTTTGCGGATGCAATATCGTTGCCGCTGCAAACGCAGAATAGGGGATTAAAATGGAAACAGGAAAAGTTATTGCGGCAGTAAGAACCGATAAGGAATTTTTAGATGCCACAGAGTCAAAAGTAAACATTATATTTTATCTCGCTCCCAACATTTTATCGTTGGAGCAAAAGGTAAAGTTTGCCCACACAAAGGGAAAAAAAGTGTTTATTCATCTTGATCTGGCAGAAGGCATCGGAAAAGACAAAACCGGAATACAGTATGCAAAAACTTTGGGTGTTGATGGGATTATAAGCACCCGTTCAAGCATTATAAAATCTGCCCACGAAGAAAAACTTTTCACTGTTCAG
>JAZRDC010000118.1:0-34638 GCA_045660065.1 Clostridia bacterium | reverse complement strand
TGGATTTGTATGTGTAACATATTCAGGAAGGTATTTATCGATACATTCGCTCATAAGTTTTGCTTTTTTGCTGTATAAATCACAGCAGTTTTTAATGTGAGCGTCATAACCGTCCCATGCTAAAAATTCTGCCGCAACAATCTGTGAAAGCATTGTTGTGTGAACATCGATAACCTGCTTTGCAACAACCATTTTTTCCAAAATCGGCTTTGGTGCAACTGCAAAACCAACACGAAGTCCAGGTGATAAGATTTTAGAAAATGAACCTGCGTAAATAACTCTGCCTTCAGCGTCTAAAGACTTCATTGTAGGCACTTCTTCGCCGCTGAAACGGAGTTCGCCATATGGGTTATCTTCAATGATGAGGAAATTATACTTGTGAGCAAGAGCTAAGATTGCTTTTCTCTTAAGTTCTGTCATTGTTGTTCCCATCGGGTTGTGGAATGTTGGGATTGTGTATAAAATCTTAACATCGTTTTCTTTTAATTTTTTCTCTAAATCTTCTAAATTAATACCGTCTTTTTCAAGTTCAACGCCCACTACATTTGCGTTGTATGACTTAAACACGTTAAGTCCGCCGATAAATGTTGGGAGTTCGCATAAAACGGTGTCCCCTTCATTTAAAAGGCTTCTTGCAACCAAATCGATAACCTGCTGACCGCCTGATGTTACCATAACACCGTTTTCTTTAAGGTTCATACCCATATTTTTAACTTTTTGCTGAAGGCGTTCAACCAAAAGGCCGTATCCGTCTGTTACGCCATACTGAAGTGCAAGGCCAGGATTGGTTTCCAAAGCCTCGTTAATTGTTTTTTTAATAAAATCAACAGGCAAAGTTTCAAGAGCAGGAATTCCCGCTGCAAATGTGATTAAATCTTTGCCCTGAGCCATTTTGAGTACAGCTCTGATTGCAGAACCTTCCAAGTCCTTAATCTTATTGGAAAAATTGTACATAATATATAATAACTTCCTTTCGTACATAACTACCTAAACTACATTTTACCACATATATTTTAATTTTACAAGTAAAACTTGACAATATGTTTTTTTGTGATAAAATGCATAATAGTTACAATTAAAGAAAGGGTGTTTCTTAATGAAACAATTTAAATCAGAGTCAAAGCGTTTGCTTGATTTAATGATTAATTCAATTTATACAAACAAAGAAATTTTTATAAGAGAACTTATTTCTAACGCGTCAGATGCTATTGATAAACTCTATTACATCTCACTTTCAGATGAAAATATCAAGTTTGACAGGGAAAATTTCTATATAAGAATTGCACTTGACAAGTTTTCAAGAAAAATCGTGATTACCGACACAGGTATCGGTATGACAGAAGACGAGTTGGAAAAAAATCTTGGAACTATTGCAAAATCAGGCTCATTTGCATTTAAAAACGAAAACGAAAAGAAAGATGATGTTGATATCATCGGTCAGTTTGGCGTTGGTTTTTATTCTGCATTTATGGTGGCAGACAAAATCACAGTTGAAAGCAAGAGTTTTAATGAAGATAAAGGCTTTAAGTGGGAGTCCAACGGCCCTGAAGGCTACACAGTTGAGCCTTGCGACAAACAAGACAACGGCACAATTATCACACTTCATATCAAGCCAAACACAGATGATGAAAATTACGACGAATTTTTGGAAGAATACACAATCAGAAATCTTATTAAAAAGTATTCTGATTATATTAAATATCCTATCAAAATGCTCGTTTCCAAAAAAACTCCTAAAGAGGGCAAAGAGGGCGAGTTTGATGTAACATACGAAGACGAAACTTTAAACTCAATGGTACCAATCTGGAGAAAAGGAAAATCAGAAGTAACTGACGAAGAATACGGCGATTTTTACAAATCAAAATTTCACGATTTTGAAAACCCTATAAAGACAATCAGAACAACTGCAGAGGGTACAACAAGTTACACAGCCCTTATGTTTATTCCAAAAAGAGCGCCTTATGATTATTACACAAAAGAGTTTGAAAAGGGTTTGGCACTTTACTCAAACGGCGTTATGATTATGGAAAAATGTGCAGATTTACTGCCTGATTATTTCAGTTTTGTAAAAGGATTGGTTGACTCTGCCGATTTATCTCTTAACATTTCAAGAGAACTTCTTCAGCACGACCGTGGGCTTAAAATTATAGCAAACCGTTTAGAAAAGAAAATCAAAGACGAACTTTTATTAATGCAGAAAAATGACCGTGAAAATTACGAAGAATTTTACAAATCATTTGCAAGACAGATTAAGTTTGGTGTATATAACGATTTTGGTATGCACAAAGAGGTTTTACAAGACCTTTTGATGTTCGTTTCATCTTATGAAAACAAGTTTACAACATTAAAAGAATATGTAGAAAGAATGAAAGAAGACCAGAAGGTTATTTACTATGCGACCGGCGAGTCTGCTGATAAAATTGCCCGTCTTCCTCAGGCAGAAAGCGTTTTGGAAAAAGGTTTTGAAATTCTTTATTTAACAGAAGATGTGGACGAATTTGCATTAAAAATGCTGGGCATTTACCAAGAAAAAGAATTCAAATCAATTGCATCTGCAGATTTAGATGTCCGTTCTGATGAAGAAAAGGAAAGCGAAAAGAAAACCAACGAAGCTAACCGCGATTTGGTTGATTTTGTTGCAAAAACTTTAGAGGGCAAAATTGCAAAAGTCAGCCTTACAGGCAAGTTGAAATCACACCCTGTTTGCATCACAAATGAGGGCGAACTTTCTGTTGAAATGGAAAAAGTTTTAAATCAGATGCCGGATGCACAGGGAATTAAAGCCCAGAAAGTTTTAGAAATCAATATCAATCACCCTGTATTTGAAAAACTTAAAAATCTTTTTGAAAATGATAAGGAAAAAGCAGAAAAAATGGCAGAGGTTTTGTATGGCGGTGCGCTTTTAATTGAAGGTCTTACATTAGAAAACCCTGTTGATTTTGCAAATAATATCTGCGATCTGATAAAATAATGAGAATAAAAGAAGTTATAATTGTTGAAGGAAAATACGATAAAATAAAACTGGACTCTTTAATCGACGCAACTGTTATCGCAACAGACGGGTTCCGCCTTTTTAAGGACAAAGAGAAAAAGGAATTTATTAAAATGTATGCTCAAAAAAGGGGTATTGTGATTTTGACAGACTCTGACTCTGCAGGCTTTTTAATAAGAAATCACTTAAAAGGCTGGGTTGATACAAAACATATCAAAAACGCCTATATCCCTGAAATTGCAGGCAAGGAAAAGCGAAAAGAAAAGGCAGGAAAAGAAGGCCTTTTAGGGGTTGAAGGAATGACAAAAGATGTGATTTTAGATGCCCTTAAAAAAGCAGGTTGTACCGAGGGTGAAAAGCAGGTTTTAGAGCCTGTTACCAAGGCAGACTTATTTGCCTGTGGTTTGTCGGGAGGTCCTGATTCTGATGCTTTAAGAAAAGAATTTATGAAAAAAGCCGGCTTTCCGTCAAAACTTTCTGCCAACGCATTTTTAGAGGCAGTAAACTCATTCCTCGGAAAAGAAAAGTTCATAGAAATAGTAAAAACTCTCACAGAACTGTGAGAGTTTTTTCATAATTGTTTATTCTTGAATTTGCATTAAAATAACCTGTTTGTCTTTGTTTGCAGCGGACAGTACAAACTGCATTGTGATTATAACAAATACAGTCATTATGCTGAGAATTACAAAAGCAAGGTTGTAGTTTCCTAAAAAGTCGTGCAAAAGATTTCCGAAAGGTGAACCTAATGCAGCACCTGTGTATTTTGCCGCCATAAATATACCCAAAACCTTTTCAAAAGGCTTGTCGCCGAAAAGTTCACTTGCAAAAAACGGAAGCATTACAGTTTCCAAAGGAAGTGCAAAAGAGGCAATAAAACTTCTTGTAAGAGCAACCCCTCTGCCAAAAGTTGTATTTGCTATAAGAACAAGTCCTATCAATGATACAACAAGGCAGGAGTAACAAACATTCATAGAAGTTTTTGTTCCGAATTTATCAAATACAATGCCTGTTGAAAACTTTGAAATTGTAAGCATAACAGACGATATACTTCCAAGCATAGCAACGTAAGGCTTGCTTAAACCAACATCATACATATGCGGTGTTGCGATTTCAGAAATTCCTGTAATTGCAACGCCTGTTATGAAAATGCAGAAAATTGCGATATAATAGTAAGGCTTTTTAACGACTTCGGCATAATCCATACCAATCCAGCCTGCACCGCGTTTTTTCTTTTTCTTAACAACTTCTATGTTTTTTGTCTTTGGATTTTCTTTATACAAAAGCATAATGGTCATCATAACAACAAACAAAACACAGGCAACCATTATGTATGAAGTTCTGTAGCCGAATGGTTTTCCTTCAGCAAAAATAATAGGTGAAATAATCTGTACCGCCAATGCTCCGCCGATACCGTTGGCAGAAAGCACCGCACCCATAATTTTGCCCTTATTTTCTGTGTATGTTCTGTTTACAACTGTACTTGCCATTGTAACACCGCACCAGGAAAGTCCGATGCCCAAAAAGATGTTGGAAATATAAAACTGATAAAGCTCGGTGGCAAAAACATTTATAAGTGCAAAAGCGATAAGACATAAAAATCCTGCACCCATAAGTTTTTTTGTGCCGTATTTCATAACCAGTGCGCCAAAACAAATGTTGATAAGCGCAGTTGTTACGTGCCTGAAAGTAGTTCCTATTGAAAAAGCACCTCTTTGAAGGTCTAAAGCATCACAAATAGCGGTTAAGTACATACTTCTTCCGCTTGAGCAAAGCCCCAGTGATATCATAACCATCAAAAAACAAAGTACCGCTACTCGTTTGTTATAATTTTTAGTTTCCATTTTTATTCCTTCTTTCTAGATATAATATATTATCACAAATAATTAAAAAGTAAATGGAATTTTAGTAGCAATATGGAAAAATAACAACTAAATTTTAAGTGAGAAATGTTGCAAGATGTACTATCTTATGTTAAAATGAGTAAAAAGGGTGGGTTGTAATGTTTGAAAATATAGAAAATTTAAAAATAACTTCTGCGCTTTTAAGGGAGAGCAAACCCTTGGCAAAGGTTGGAGGACGCGGAACCAACGGCTTTAACATAAGGATTTCGGGCGAAATTACTTATGATTTTCCTGACGAAACAGTTACAATAAAAGCAGGGGAAATGATTTTTATTCCCAAAGGCTATGTGTATTCATATAAGACCACAGAAAAAAGCGTGTGCACAACAATCAATTTTGATGGCGATTTTTCAGATGTAAAGCCTTTTTGTTGCAGTTTAAAAGATTTTGCAGAACTTGAATTTTTTGAAAGCCGTTTTTCTGATTTGTGGAAGTTCGGCACTTTGGGCGATAAGTGTGAGTGCATTTCAAAGTTTTACAGTCTGCTTTCCTTTGTGTCAAATGCAGAGGGCGTTAATTACGCAGATAAACAGAAATTTAATTTAATTGAACCTGCAGTTTTGTATCTAAAAAACAATATGTTCAATTCCAATTTAAAGGCAGAAAAACTGCATCTTCTCTGCGGAATTTCAAACACATATTTCAGGGAACTTTTTTTCCTGAGATTTAAAACTACCCCAAAAGAATACATTGTTTTAAAAAGAATTTCTCACGCAAAATCAATTATTGACTGCGGAGATTTTACAACGGTAAAGGAACTGGCACAGGCGGTAGGCTATAAAGACCCTTTATATTTCGGAAAGGCGTTCAAAAAAATATATGGTATATCGCCTTCATCACTTAATAAATAACTTGCGTTTTGTTAAAAAAATTGGTATAATATAGTTTAGGATAATTTGAAAATTTTTTAGCGGAGGTAAATATGTCCGAAAATCAGAATAAAATACGAAATTTTTCTATAATTGCACATATCGACCACGGTAAGTCAACTTTGGCGGACCGTCTTTTGGAACATACAGGACTACTCACCAAAAGAGAAATGGAAGAACAGATTTTAGATAATATGGATATTGAGCGTGAGCGCGGAATTACAATTAAGGCTCGCGCGGTTCGTCTTTTATATAAAGCAAAGGACGGGGAAACTTATGTTTTAAACTTAATTGACACCCCAGGTCATGTTGACTTTAACTACGAAGTGTCCCGTAGCCTTGCTGCCTGCGAAGGCGCAATTTTAGTAGTAGACGCGGCGCAGGGTATCGAGGCTCAGACCTTGGCAAACACATATTTAGCCCTTGATCACGACCTTGAACTTTTGCCTGTTATCAACAAAATTGACCTTCCCGGTGCAAGACCTGACGAAATTAAAAACGAAATTGAAGATGTTATCGGAATTCCTGCAGATGAAGCACCGCTGATTTCTGCTAAAATGGGTATCGGTATTGAAGATGTTTTAGAAGATGTTGTTAAAAATGTTCCTGCTCCAAAAGGGGACAAAAATGCACCTCTTAAAGCCCTTATTTTTGACTCTTATTACGACCAGTACAAAGGCGTAATCGTTTATATAAGAGTGGTTGAGGGAAGCCTTAAACCGGGGCAGACCATCAGATTTATGGCAACAAACAAAGAGTTTGACGTGGTTGAGGTTGGTTATCTTCACCCTAACGGACACTTGTCCTCAAACGAAATCACAGCAGGCGAAGTTGGCTATATTGCAGCATCTATTAAAAATGTTCAGGACACACGAGTTGGTGATACTGTAACATTGGCAAGTAAACCTGCAGCAGAGCCGCTTCCGGGCTATAAAAAAGTAAACCCTATGGTTTTCTGCGGTATCTATCCTGCAGACGGCTCAAAATATGGCGATCTTCGTGATGCTTTGGAAAAACTTCAGTTAAACGACGCGGCACTTTCATTTGAGCCTGAAACATCAATCGCACTTGGATTTGGTTTCAGATGCGGATTTTTGGGACTGCTTCATATGGAAATTATCCAGGAGCGAATTGAAAGAGAATTTAACTTAGACCTGGTTACAACTGCACCGTCAGTTATTTACAGAATTACCAAAACAGACGGCGAGGTTATTTATCTTGACAACCCTACAAATATGCCGTCGCCAACTGAGATTTCTATGATGGAAGAACCTATGGTTTCTGCATCAATTATGCTTCCAACCGAGTATATGGGTAACATTATGGAACTTTGTCAGGAACGCAGAGGCAGATATATAAACTCACATTATTTAGACGAAAACAGAGTAACTCTTTCTTATGAGTTGCCTCTTAATGAAATTATTTACGACTTTTTTGATGCCTTAAAGTCAAGAACAAAAGGCTATGCCTCATTTGACTACGAACTTAAAGGCTACGAAAAATCAAGCCTTGTAAAACTTGACATTATGTTAAACGGCGATGTGGTTGACGCACTTTCATTTATTGTGCATAGCGAAAAAGCATACCCAAGAGCAAGAAGAATTGCGGAAAAATTAAAAGAAGCAATTCCACGCCAGATGTTTGAAATTCCTATTCAGGCGGCAATCGGCAATAAGATTATTGCAAGAGAAACCGTTAAGGCTATGAGAAAAGACGTTTTGGCGAAATGCTACGGCGGTGATATCACAAGAAAGAAAAAGTTGTTGGAAAAACAAAAAGAAGGTAAAAAGCGTATGCGTCAGGTGGGAACGGTACAGGTTCCGCAGGAAGCCTTCATGTCAGTATTGAAACTTGACTAAATTGGGAAAATGCCCAGACCGCAAAATGAATTTTGCTACGGAGCAAACCTCACCTCTCAGCGTATAGCCAATACGCCTTCGGGTTCGGTTTGTCCGTTCTGAGCATTTTTTCGTAAATTATAGAGATTGCCAAACCGCAAAATCTTACGAAGCGGTGCTGAACAAATTTGCAAAAACCAATGGGAAATGGTAATTTTCCATTGAGAAATTTAAAAAACTGGAGGGATATGAATGAAAAATCGAGGGATTTATGTTCATATCCCTTTTTGCGTAAAAAAATGCAATTATTGCGATTTTAACTCATTTTGTGCATCGGATATGGTGCAAAATATTTATACCGAAAGTTTGGTAAATGAAATTAAAAGTTTCGGCAAAATTCAAAAGATTGATGCAGATTCTGTTTTTTTTGGCGGCGGTACGCCAACTCTTTTGAATGAAGAAAATCTTGAAAAAATAATTACTGCAATAAAAGACAACATAAATATTTTGCCTGATACTGAGTTTACGGTGGAGTGCAACCCCAAAACTGCAAACCTTAAAAAATTCAAGGTTTTAAAAGACCTTGGAGTGAACAGATTAAGCCTTGGTGTGCAGTCTTTAGACGATAAAATTTTAAAGACTTTGGGAAGATGCCACAATCTTAAAGATTTTATGGAATGTTATGCAGCAGCAAGAATCGCAGGTTTTGAAAACATCAGTTTCGACCTTATGTTTGCAGTGCCGAACCAGACAGAAAAAATATGGGAAAAGACTTTAAGTGATGCAGTAAAATTTGAGCCGAAGCATATTTCTGCCTACGGTCTGCAATTGGAAGAAAATACTTACTTTTATGAAAATCAGGAAAAATATAACTTCCCTGATGATGCCGAGAACCGAAAAATGTATGAGTTTTTGGTGGAGTTTTTAAAAGAAAAGGGATATAACAGATACGAAATTTCAAACTTTGCTCAAAAAGGCTTTGAAAGCAGACACAATTTAAAATACTGGGATTTAACAGAGTATGTTGGCTTTGGTCTTGGTTCAAGTTCATTTTTTGAGGGAGTTCGATACCAGAATCCCGAAAAAATGGAAAACTATCTTGAATTTGCGGACAATTTTGAACCTCTTTGGGAAAAAGGTGAAAAGGAAAGTGAAAAAGACCTTATTTCCGAGTTTATGTTTTTAGGTCTGCGTCTTGAAAAAGGTGTCAGCAATCTTGATTTCAAGGAAAAATTCAATAAAAGTTTTTTTGAAATTTTCAGAAAAGAAATTGATAAAAATGTTAAATGCGGACTTTTGATTAAAGAAAATAACAGAATTTATTTAAGTAAAAAAGGCTTTGACCTTGCAAATTCCGTAATGAGCGACTTTTTGTTGGAGGATTAAAATGGAATTTAAAACATTCGGCAATTTAAAAATCACATCGGTTGTTATGGGAACCGATTGTTTTGGCGCGGAAATGGAGCCTGAACTTTGTGAAAAACTCCTTGATTTGTATGTAGAGCAGGGTGGAAACACCATTGATACTGCAAGAAGTTATTCAATATGGTCGGGTGATTTTACCCCGGGGCAAAGCGAAAGGGTGATTGGCAAGTGGCTTAAAAAAAGAGGTAAGCGAGACGACCTTGTTATTTCCACAAAGTGCGCCCATCCTGCCTCAACAAAGAGAATGGATATCCCGAGACTTTCGGAAAAAGATATTTTTGAAGATGTTGAGGGAAGTCTTTTGGATTTAGGCACAGACTATGTTGATATTTTGTGGCTTCACAGAGATAACATAAACCTTCCTGTGTCAGATATTATGGAAACTCTTCACAAACTTATAAAGCAGGGAAAAGTTTTAAATATCGGTGCCTCAAACTGGACGGCCAAGCGAATTAAAGAGGCAAATGATTATGCAATAAAAAATAATCTTACCCCTTTTTGCGCATCCCAAATCAAATGGGCATTGGCAAAGACCGCATCTGACATCAATATTGTGCAGGACGTTGTTGAAATTACAAAGGAAGAATACGCCTTTTATAAAGAAACAAAAACCCCTGTTTTTGCATTCGCATCTCAGGCAAAGGGATATATGTATAAAATGGCAAAAGGGGGCATCGACGCCCTTTCACCAAAGGCAAAAGAGCGCTATCATTGTGCTGAAAATGTAGAGCGTTTTGAAAAAGTTATGAAATATTGCACCGAAAAAGGAATTTCTTTGGAACAGGCAACTTTATCGTCCCTTATTTCAAACCCTTATTTTGACACGGTGGCAATCGTAGGCTGTAAAAACGAACAGCAACTGCTTTCTTCCATTTCGGGAGCAGACACAAAATTAGACTACGATTTTTTTGAAAATCTGATGTTTTAAACCAACCCCCTATGACAAATTATTTGTCATAGGGGGTTAGTTTTAGTAGAATTTTTTCTTGTCTTTTAATTCATTTAACTGGTTCATAATTTCACCGAACTTAGTAATTTAAGGAGAATCACTTCCGCCTTACAGCCGTAATGGTTTGAGATATTTGCAAAAATTTATATTTTAGGGTATAATGAATGCAGTAAGCCTTGCATTGCAAGGCTTTGCGACGTGGTCGCTAATGTACTCCCCGTACATTCTGCAATATTGACGGCTGCGTAAAAATACCCTTGCAAGCAAGCATTTTTACTTATGGTAAAATGAAACTTGTCCTTGAATGTCACGTAACGCTTGTGGCAGATATAAATTATACAGGCGGCTTCAGAAATACCCATCGGCTTTTGTATTCTAACGATGGTCTTGTATTTGTTACGTATGATCATTACAATACATTTTTAGAGATAATTTAGGAGGTAAATATGAAATATTATACAATAGATTTAGCTGGTGTTACTGACTTATCGGAATTTT
Source organism: Clostridia bacterium (assembly GCA_045660065.1). Classification (GTDB taxonomy): domain Bacteria; phylum Bacillota; class Clostridia; order RGIG6154; family RGIG6154; genus RGIG2094. The sequence goes on along the minus strand of JAZRDC010000118.1, from coordinate 24,166 downwards.
ATCAAAAGATAATAAAAGGGCTTGAATTTCCCGATTGGTGTGGAGAAAATTTAGATGCTATCTGGGATATGCTTACAGGATATATGGAGACACCTGTTCATATTACCGTTATAGGCGGAAAAGCGATAACAGATATTTTAGAGGAGAAATTTCAAATTTTAAAAGATACTTTTGACGAATTTGTTGAATGGCATAAAAAATATGATGAAGAGGTTATAATTGTATACAAATAAGAGATAACATGAGACCCCCTATGACAAATAAATTGTCATAGGGGGGTTATTTTAGTAGAATTTTTTCTTGTCTTTTAATTCGTTTAACTGGTTCATAATTTCACCGAACTTAGTAATTTAAGGAGCGCCACTTTTACCATACAGTTGTAAGGGCTTGCGGATTTTATGTTTTTGGTTGCTTTTTTGCTTCTGTGTATGATATAATAAAATTGCGAATTAAGAAAAAACTTCAGAAATCCGCGAAAAAGATGTTGGAAAGAGAAAAGTAAAAAAGGATATTGGGGGCTTGGTTGTGAAAAACGATAATACTTGTTTTAAAAATACCGCATGCAAATATTTTCCGTGTCACAAGGGTGCCGGCGAGACATTTAACTGTATGTTTTGCTATTGCCCGCTTTATACTCTGGGAGATAAATGTGGCGGAAACTTTGTTTACACAGAAGAAGGTATAAAAGATTGCTCAAACTGCCTTGTTCCTCATAGCGCAAACGGGTATTCGTATATAAATTCAAAATTTTCAGAGATTTCTGAAATTGCCAAAAATAACAGAAGTAAATAAAAAAGGGGTGTAAATTTATTTTTACACCCCCTTTCCGAGGATAGGAAAAAATGTTCAGGACGGAAAAACTGAGCAAACGCCAAAGGCTTCCTTTGGTGTTTGGGTACCCGAAGGCGTACAGCGTCAGAGTCCGTGCTTTTTCTCCGTTTCCGTGCAAGCACGAAAATCTTCGTTTATGCACGACTCTTCCTTTACAAAATCGAAAAGTACTTTTCGATTTTGAGAGGAGAAACCGCGACTAAAGCGAGCAATGGCATACTTGATATTGCGAACAAATTAAAGCGTGTTTCGACGAAGAGGCGAAGTTTTTTCGTAGCAAAAAGGTTTTAAAACAGAAAAATCTCACAAAAGTGAGATTTTTCTACATTTAGTTGACAATCTATAAATTTTTACCTGTCCTATTTATACTATTTTAAACCTTTTTGCGGTCTGGGCTTTTTTTACATCCCCTTAATTATTTAAGGCATATAAAAAATATGTAATAGCAAGTAAATCTGCACAACCTCCCGGAGATAAGTTATGCTTTATAAAGTCATCATCTAAAAGTTCAATTTGTCTTTTTGAAGGCTCAGGAGAGTATTTTAATAAATTCCTCGCAGTCAGTGCGGCGTATTTGGCACCTTCAATTCCTCCGCGATGATAAAGGTTTGTATCTTTAACATTTGCAATCAGGCGAAGTAGTGTGATGGTGCCTGCATCATTTTGTGTGAAGTTTTTATCTTTCAGGATTTCATATTGCGGAAGTGCAAATTTTAAAACGGACTCAAACCCTGATGCCACTTCTCCGCGGATTCCCATAAGGCCATGATGCAAATAAAGACTTCCGCCTGCAGTTGATTTGTCTATTTGTTCAAAATCTTTTCTAATGGCATTTTTTGCAATATTTGCGCTTTCAGAGCAAATATTTGAAGCATCCGCAAAAGGTTTTTCTGGTGACCACAATCTTCCAACGCTTGCGCAAAGAATACCCATAGAATAGATTACACCTTTGTGCGTGTTTACTCCGCCGGTCGCTTCATACATAGCCTTTTCTGCTGAAATTCCGGCTTTGCGCAAAAGGGCAAATGTTTCATCGTAAGAAAGCGCAGATGTTTCCTTGCCAATGGAAAAGCATTTGCTGAAATATGGTTTGAGAGTATTTGCACTTTTTTCGAACAAGTGTATATCCATATCGCTATGGCTGCCGTTGTTACGGCAATCTACCAGTCCGGGTTTTGGAGTGGTATGCACTTCATCTAAAAGGCTATTTACTGCAAGATTGGAGCAACGCTTTTTATCTGCCAAAAAGAAATAGTCTTCTATGATTTTTTTTGTTGCAGTCTGTAATTCATCAACTGAATGAGTTCTTGATGCAGCGCAGTTTTTTCCCGGAGCACCGCAAATCAGACATCCTCTGACATTTTTTCTTTCAAGTTTACTTCCGTTTGTATCAATTACATCCATATCAAAAAGTCTTCCAATAGTCAGGTTATCTTCAATATTGGTGCAAATGTCTTTGATTTCTGATGCTTTTGCATTTACCGAAAATATAGCCTCACAGCCTGTTACTTTAACATTTACGTCCTGATGTGTAATGCGTTTTTTAGGAAAACTCTCTTTTATAAGTCTGATGCCTTCAAAAAAAGCACGTTCAATTAATAGGGATGTTTTGACAGGACCTGCAATGTTCATAGTAAAACTTATAATGGGATATTTAAACTGATTTAAGATATTTTGTTGTTTTCTGACGCGTTCGTCCCGCGAATCAAGAATCTGTTGTAAAGTAACTTCGGCCATTTTGTCTCCCACATAATTACAAAATAAGATCTGTCTGTTTTTTCTGATGAGCATCCAGTTTTTTTAAGTTATCCTCGGCTCCTTTTCCTACACATCCAACCAACAAATATCTACGGTTAAAGCGGTCGTATATAAAGTGATTTAATAAGTGGAAGTTTTTAATCATTCCTGTATGACTTACATGTATTCTTGGACCGGTACAGAAGTGCTTGCGACCGCCTACGGATATATGGTTGTTATCTATATATGTAATGGAAAGGTTTTGTGAAATCATCTCATTAACATGTTTTTCAATTTCAAGAATATCAAAATCAGGCTTTGTTTCCGGGAAAGTGATGATAAATCCGTGCCTTACATCATCATGCCCACAGCGTAACATTTCGTGTTCAGGCATACAAAGTTCGCACAAATCCTCTGCGGTATGAGCCATCAGTCGATAAGAAAGAGATTCATATACTTTGTCACGGATTTCCTGCGGCTCAGGTCCGAAAAGATTAGGCCTTGCTATTAATACCTGTTCTCCTACACCTATGATAAGATTTGCGTTGAAGCCAAGCAACGGATAAATAAGGTCGAAATGCTCAACAATAACTCGCTTTCCATTCTGCAAAGCTTCAATTATGGCATCGGCAAGAGTAGACATCTGTGTAAATCCGTTTTCAAAACGTATATCAAGGTGATAGGTGTGCGGTGAAAAGTACCCGTCATCTTGTTCCAGAATCGGAAGAGGGCGCACATATACACCATCATCATCGTTGGTAAGCTCAAGACCGGGAAACATACCTCTTAGCAAGGCACTTTTTCCAGAACCTGCATCCCCTATCACACCGATAAGTTTATCAAATGGTGATAAATAAAGTTGTGCCAATTGCATACCGAGAGCGTACATGCGTTGATGTCCTCTTGGTGCAAAATAACTGCTCAAAATATGATTTTTCTGACGTTCTTGCATATTCAAAGTCTCCTTATCTATATTAAACCTTTACTAACTAAAAATTCGTATGTTGTATCAGGTACCAACGATTTAACAGTTTGTATATCGTCTGAGTCAATCAAGTTTCTTACCTGACTTGCGCTTATTGGTGTATTTTTTATTTTAAGTCTTGGAATTTCTTTAAGTGTAATACCTGCTTTCGGCAAAAATTCCTTTAAAGCCATGTTGTATTGATTTGTCATTGGCGAAATCGGCTCTGTTCCTACATAGCGGATTGTTAAGTTAAACTTCGGCGCGTAATATTTTACAAATATTTCAATATCCAAAAGACATTGAATGTGAATGGCGTTTTCTCTGTCAGGCAGGAAATAGGTTGGGAATGTTGCCGAAGAAATAAGGTATGGGCCGGTAGGAAGCACACTAACATTTGGAAGATGCGAAATGCCCCGGCGTACCATTTCTATACGGTCATCTGCAGAAAATCTGCTTTTGTCTTCTGAAACAACGAATACATAAAGATGGTCACAATCTTTGCATGCGCTTTCGATAAGATACTGATGCCCTAAAGTGAAAGGATTGCAGTTTGCAACAATACATCCGTTTTTAACAGAGTGGCTGACTTTTGGGAGTTGGTCCAAAAACTTGTTTATACCATCTCTTTTGTCTTCCATCAGGAGAACCTTGTCGGTTTGTGCCACCGGATAAAAGAACAAATCGGAAAACATCAGTTTATTCTGAGGCTTTGTATATAAGAAAAGATGGCTTATTCCTTCAGAAAAAGCTTCTTTTCTTAAGGCGGTGATAATGGAGGCAGTGAGTCCTTCCCCCTGGTGGGATTTGTCTACTGCAATACATTTGAGTAAATTACCATCCCTTGAGCCTGTGGCAATGAGAGTGTCATCTTCCCATAAAAGCACAGTTTGTTCTACTGAATTATCCGGCTCTAAATCAGATTTTTTTAAAAAATCTTTCCATTTATCAAGTTTTGCTTTGTTTGATTTCGATAACAGTTCAATAAACATAAATAATACCTTTTAAGATTTTATTTTATAGTACTATTATAACTCATACCAAACAAAAAAGTAAAGGGAAAAAGAAAAATAATTGCTTTTTCTTAAATTGTGTTATATAATATCTATAAATTGAACTATACCTTTTGCTTAAAAAGGATGAAAGGGGCTTTTGAATGGATATTAAAAAATGTGCCACTGCAGGAACTATGGAATCCAGTGATGTTTATGTGGAGATAAAACCCGGCGATGATGGTATAAAGATTGAATTAGAATCTGTTGTAGAAAAACAGTTTGGCAAAAAAATAAGAGAAGTTGTTGGTGATGTTTTGGCTCAGACCGGTGTAAATAGTGCTGAGGTCAGAGTAGTTGACAGGGGGGCGCTTGAATGTGTAATACGTGCAAGAGTCGAAACTGCAGTTCTTCGCGGAAAGGGGGAAGAATAATGCGCCGTAGTATGTTGTTTTTGCCGGGTAATAATCCTAATATGCTTATAAATGGAAATTGCTTAGGTGCTGATGCTGTAATATTTGACTTGGAAGACGCTGTTTCTCCCCAGGAAAAAGATGCGGCACGAATTCTTGTGAGAAACACCATGAGATATATGGATTTTAATGGTTGTGAAATAATTGTCCGCATAAATTCTGTTGATACAGATTACTGGAAACGAGACCTTGAAACAATTATTCCTGAAAAACCAGACCTTATACTTTTGCCTAAAACATGCACACCTGAAGATGTGATGGTGGCAGATAAATATATAGCGCAGGTTGAAGAAAAAAATGGCTTGGAAAACGAAACAGTTGGTCTTATGCCGCTTATTGAAACTGCGCTGGGAGTTGAAAATTCTTATCTGATTGCCTCGTGTTCAAATCGTGTAAAGGCGCTGTTTCTTGGCGCCGAGGATTTGACTGCTGACCTTCAGTGTAAACGCACTAAGGAAGGCAGAGAAATAGAGTATGCAAGAGGTCGCCTTGTTGTTGCTGCACGTGCGGCAGGCGTTGATGTTTATGATACTCCGTTTACCGATGTAAACGATGATGAGGGTATTATAGAAGATGCAAAAGTTGCAAAAGCACTTGGATTTACAGGTAAAGCATCTATTTCACCAAGACATATTGAGGTTATAAATGAAGTGTTTAGTCCTACCAAAGCTGAAATTGATTACGCTTATGAGGTGATGGATGCAATAAATCTCGCAAAGCAGATGGGAAAGGGAGCTATCTCATTACACGGTAAGATGATAGATGCTCCTATCGTTGCAAGAGCACAGAAGACAATTTCTATGGCAGAGGCGTTGGGCTTAAACGGGAGGGATATAAATGAATAAATTAGTAAATTCAATCCGTGAAGCCATTGTGCTTTCAGGCTTAAAAGACGGGATGACAGTTTCTTTTCATCACCATCTTCGTAATGGCGACTATGTTTTGAATATGGTTTTAGAGGAAATAGCGAATCTTGGAATTAAAGATATAACTGTTAATGCAAGTTCTTTGTTTGATGTACATATGCCGCTGATTGACCATATACAAAATAACGTGGTTACAGGTGTTGCAGCGGATTATATTTCGGCAGGTCTTGGCAGGGTATTTTCAAAAGGAATACTGGAAAAACCAATAGAGTTTCGTACTCATGGGGGCAGACCGTGTGATATAGTTTCAGGCAAAACACCAATTGATGTTGCTTTTATCGCGGCACCTACTTCCGATACCATGGGTAATTGCTCAGGCAAATACGGAAAATCTGCATGTGGCAGTCTTGGTTATGCTTTTGCAGATGCTATGTATGCAAAAAAAACAGTGGTAATTACTGATAATCTTGTACCATATCCTATGCAGGACTGGTCAATTTCCGAAGATTATATAGATTATGTGGTAAGTGTAGATGCCATTGGTGACCCTAAAGGAATTGTTTCGGGAACTACTAAAATTACCAGAGACCCTGTGGGCTTGGTTATGGCATCTCATGCGGCAAAGGTTATAGAAGCTTCAGGGCTTTTAAAAGATGGTTTTTCTTTTCAGACGGGTGCCGGCGGAGCATCACTTGCTGCGGCAAAGTTTTTGAAAGACATTATGCTTGAAAAAGGCATTGCGGGAAGTTTTGGTCTTGGAGGAATTACAGGGTATATGGTAGATATGCTTAAGTCAGGCTGTTTCCGTAATCTTATGGATGTCCAGTGTTTTGACTTAGAAGCGGTGGAATCTATAAAAAATGACCCGAGACACAAGGAAATTTCCGCTATGCAGTATGCATCTCCCAACAGTAAAAGCGCGGTGGTTGACAGCCTTGATGTTGTTATTTTAGGTGCAACTGAGATTGATACCGATTTTAATGTAAATGTCCATACAGACTCAAACGGATATATTATGGGCGGCTCAGGCGGACATAGTGATACTGCGGCGGGTTCTAAACTTTCTATGATTATTGCCCCTATGTTCAGAGCAAGATTGCCGATTGTTACAGACCGTGTGACCTGCATATCAACTCCGGGAAAGGATATTGATGTTTTAGTTACCCAGGGCGGAATTGCAGTTAATCCTAAAAATAAAGAACTTAAACAGCGGTTAATAGAAGCAAAGTTACCGGTTATAGATATTTTACAACTTAAAGAAAAAACCGAAAAAATAACAGGTTGTCCACAAAAGGCCCCTAAGGGTGATAAAGTGGTAGCAGAGGTTATCGGTCGTGATGGTAATATTTCAGACAGAATATATAACGTATTATAACATAAATGAAAGGAGAAAGAATTATGCGAGAAATTGATGCTTTGAAAATTACCCAAGTGGTAAAAAAACTTTGTATTGATGCAAATTGTCATTTGAGTTGCGATATTAAAAATCGCATAGAAAAATTCCACGAGGAGGAAACATGGCCGCAGGCAAAAGAAATTTTGGAGCGCATTATTGAAAATTACAATATTTCTGATGATATTGATCAGCCTGTTTGTCAGGATACGGGCGTTGCGTGCGTATTTCTTAAAGTTGGACAGGATGTTCATGTTAACGGTGATATCACAGAAGCTATAAATGAAGGTGTAAGACAGGGATACGAAGAAGGGTATTTGAGAAAAAGCGTAGTTCGTGACCCGATTGACAGAGTAAATACCGGCGACAATACTCCTGCTATGATTTATTACGATATTGTACCAGGTGATAAAATAGAAATTACTGTTGCACCAAAAGGTTTTGGCAGCGAAAATATGAGCAGAATTGCAATGCTCAGACCGTCTGATGGTTTGCAGGGCGTGAAAGATTTTGTAGTAAAAGCAGTTGAAGAAGCAGGTCCTAACCCTTGCCCGCCTATTGTTGTAGGTGTCGGTATAGGCGGAACATTTGATAAAGCGGCTTTTCTTGCAAAGAAGGCGCTTATCCGCAGTGTTGATGTACCGAATGAAGATCCTTTCTATGCAAATCTTGAAAAAGAATTGCTTGAAGAAATCAATAACCTTGGTATAGGACCACAGGGCTTTGGAGGAAAAACTACTGCACTTGCAGTAAATATTGAAAAGTTCCCTACACATATTGCAGGTTTACCTGTAGCGGTTAATATAAATTGTCATGTTACAAGACATTGTTCGGAGGTGATATAAATGGCTATTTCTATTAAAACACCATTAACCCGTGAAGATGCAAGGAAATTAAAAGCAGGCGACAGCTGTTTGATATCAGGTGTGATTTATACTGCCAGAGATGCTGCCCATAAACGTTTATGCGAACTTGTTGCACAAGGCAAAGAACTTCCGCTTGATGTAAAAGACAGTATCATATACTTTGTAGGTCCTACACCGGCAAAACCGGGACAGGCTATTGGTTCTGCGGGGCCGACTACATCATATCGTATGGATGCTTACAGCCCTGAACTGATTGCTATCGGACAAACAGGTATGATTGGTAAGGGTAAAAGAGGTCCTGAGGTAATTGAAGCTATGAAAAAACATGGCGCAGTGTATTTCGGAGCTATCGGCGGTTGCGGTGCGCTACTTAGCAAGTGTATCAAAAAAGCTGAGGTTATTGCCTATGATGACCTTGGAGCAGAAGCAATCAGAAGACTGGAAGTAGAAGATTTCCCTGCTATTGTAATAATTGACAGTGAAGGAAATAATCTTTATGAAACAGGAAGAAAAGCTTATCTTGCACAAAAAAAGGAAAAGTAATTTTAAAGGCACGCTTTACCAAGGCGTGTCTTAATTGTTGCAAAGAGTGTTGACAAAATTTGAAAAAGATATATAATTGTTATATAACAATTGTAAAGGGAGAAAAGAAAATGGAATCTATTTATAAGGTTAATACCAAACTGGATATTCCAATATATCAGCAGCTTGTGGATGTTATTTGTACGGCTATAAAAAATGGTAAACTTTCGCCCGGTAAGCAGCTTCCGACAGTTTGCGAAATGACAAAAGAGGTTGGTGTTGCAAGAGGCACTGTTAAAAGAGCATATGATGAACTCGAACGTATTGGTTTTATAGAAAAGATACAGGGCAGAGGAACTTTTGTAAAATATCAGCCTGTAAATTCAGGGAGCAGAAAAGAACAGGCTATGGCTGCAATAGATGAAATGCTTAAGCGTCTGGAAGGTATGGGGTTATCGGCGCCTGAAATAAATATATTTTTAGACCTTAAACTTCGTGAGTATTCTCAGAAAGAGTCACATGTAAAAGTGGCAGTGGTTGAATGTAATCCCGAAAACCTTTCGCAGATGTCCGAACAACTCAGACATATTGATGAGATTGATTTGTACTCTTATACTTTTGACAGTATAAAACAATATCCATATAAATTGAATGGGGACTTTGATCTTATTGTTACAACGGCGTTGCACTCTGAATATTTAGAAGGGATTGTTCCTGAGAAAAAAAGAATAGCACGTGTTGCACTAAGACCTTCTGCGAGATGCTTGTCACACATTATTAAATTCCGTACGGGTGAAAAAGTTGGCATTGTAGGATATAGTGTTCGCTTTGCGGAACTTATATATAACACCTGTGAAATGTATGCTGAAGGCATTGTGTTAAGCAATCCTTTTATAATGGCCGACAGCCGGGAAATTGAAAAATATCTTAAGGGAAAAGACACGGTTCTTGTTCCTAAAAATTATGAAAAATATTTCGATGCTGATGCTGTTAAAGCGATATCAAGGTTTAAAGGTAACGTGGTTGAATGTAATTACGAAATGGACGAGGGTTCTGTTTTATATCTCGAAACCAAAATAAAAAAGATACGTGATGAAAAAACCATATAAATGTAAAAAAATGTTATAAACGCTTATTTTTTCTTGACAAATGATATATCACATTGTATTATATAGGTATATAACAATCATAGAACATCTATGAAATAATGTTAATGAGGTATTAATATGAGTAATAAGGAGAAAAAAGTATTGGTCATCGGCGTTATTGGTGCTGATGTTCATGCTGTTGGCAACAAAATTTTATACCACGCTTTTACAGAAGCCGGCTTTGAAGTAGTAAACCTTGGTGTTATGGTTTCTCAGGAAGAATATATTGCAGCGGCCATTGAATCCGGAGCAGATGCTATTGTTATATCTTCTCTTTACGGACAAGGTGAGCTTGATTGTCGTGGTATGCGTGAAAAGTGTGATGAAGCAGGGCTTAAAGGGATTCCTTTGCTTGTAGGTGGAAATATTGTTATTGGCAAACAAAAGTTTGAAGATGTTGAAAAACGCTTCAAAGCAATGGGATTTGACAGAGCATTCCCACCGGGAACATCACCTGAAACAACCATTGAAGCACTTCACGAACTTCTTGATACGGATGGTGAAAATTAATGAGCAATGTTTTGCTGATTGATTTTGGCAGTACATATACAAAACTTACGGCTGTGGACATAGAAAAGGAAGAAATACTTGCAACCTGTGCTTCGTACACGACGGTGCAGACAGATATAAATGACGGGCTGGGCGAAGGACTTAAAATTTTAGAGCAAAAAACCGGGAAGATTAAGTATGATGCCTGTTATGCGTGTTCATCTGCGGCAGGAGGACTTCGCATGGTTACAAGCGGACTTGTTCCTGAACTTACCGGTGAGGCTGCAAAACTTGCAAGTCTCGGCGCCGGAGCAAAAGCAGTGGGTGTTTATGCGTTTGAATTAACCGAAAGTGATATAGAGGAAATTGAAAAAATCAATCCTGATATATTTTTGCTTGTGGGCGGAACAGATGGCGGAAATAAAGAGTGTATTATTCACAACGCAACGATGCTTGCAAATATGAATTCGAAATTCCCGATTGTGTTTGCCGGCAATCGCACGGCAGAAAGCCAGTGTCTTAAAATACTTGAAGGAAAAGAGGTTTATTCCTGCCCTAATGTAATGCCTAAATTTGGAGTTTTGCAGATAGAGCCTACACAAAAAAAGATCAGAGAGATATTTTTAAATCGTATCATACAGGCTAAAGGATTAAGTAAGGTAACAAACCTTCTTTCTGATATAATGATGCCAACACCGTCGGCGGTGCTTCAGGCTATGGAATTGCTTGCAAACGGATATGAAGATGAAACAGGAATCGGTGAACTGATTGCTGTTGATGTGGGCGGTGCAACAACAGATGTTTATTCTATTGCTGATGGGATGCCGGAGCATATGAACACAGTTTATAAAGGGCTTCCTGAACCATACGCAAAGCGTACGGTGGAAGGCGACATAGGTATGAGGTACAGTATTCAGGGAATTGTGGATGCTAAAGGAATAGAAAACATATGTCATCTTTCGGGACTTTCACAAGAAAGGGCAATAGAACTGATAGAAGACTTAAAAGCAAATACGGACAAGTTACCGAATGGTGAAAAAGAATTAGAAGCACTTGATTTTGCACTGGCATCGTGTGCTATTGATGAAGCTGTTACCCGCCATGCAGGAACCATATCAGAAACATATACAATGATGGGACAGACCTTTGTGCAGGAGGGTAAAAATCTTACAAAGGTAAAACAAATTGTAATTACAGGCGGTAGCCTTATACATACAAAAAGGACCGAGGAAATAGCCTCGCATGCCCTTTACTCACAAAAAAATCCCGCATCACTCAGACCAAAAAGCGCTGATGTGTGGGTAGATAGAACATATATTTTGGCTGCAATGGGACTTTTATCATCTTATTACCCCAAAACAGCCTTACGAATTATGAAAAAGGAGCTTGAATACCATGGATATTCGAAATAAACGTATTTCTGATGGCGAATTTAATCGTTTAAGACAGGAAGTTTTGATGCAGTGGCCTACAGGAAAAGATGTGGATCTTGAAGAGGCAGTTGCATATCACAAGGCTATGCCTGAGTCCAGAAAATTTTCTAAAAAACTTTTAGAAGCAAAACGCAATAACCGTACATTGGTGCAGCCTCGCGCTGGTGTTCCTGTTGTAGAAGAACACATAAAACTTATGCAGTATCTTGAGCAGCACGGAGAGGCAGATTTGTTGCCATCAACTATTGATAGTTACACAAGACAAAATCGATATGAAGAAGCGGAAAATGGTATAGCAGAATCGTTGCGTCTGGAAAGAGCTATGCTAAACGGCTTTCCTGCGGTTAATCACGGTGTAGCAAAGTGCCGTCAGGTTATTGAGAGTGTAAATGTTCCTATGCAGGTGCGCCACGGAACTCCCGATGCAAGACTTTTAACAGAAATTACATATGCCGGTGGTTTTACAAGTTATGAAGGGGGCGGCATTTCATATAATCTTCCATACTGCAAAAATATTCCTATGGAAAGAACAATCAGCGACTGGCAGTATGTTGACCGCCTGACTGGTATTTATGAAGAAATGGGCGTTTCTATCAACCGTGAACCATACGGACCTTTAACAGGCACTTTAGTTCCGCCTTGTATTTCTCACGCGGCTGCAATTATCGAAGCATTACTTGCGGCTGAACAGGGTGTTAAAAACATAACTGTTGGTTATGGCCAGTGCGGAAATCTTGTACAGGATATTGCGGCTATCCGCACATTGCAGGAATTAACCGATGAATATTTAAATAAATACGGATACAAAGATGTTGAAGTTACTACTGTTCTTCATCAGTGGATGGGTGGTTTCCCTGCCGATGAAGCAAAGGCATTTGGTGTAATTTCCTCAGGAAGCCTTATTGCAGCGTTGTCAAAGGCAACTAAAGTAATTGTTAAAACACCTCATGAAGCGGTTGGTATTCCTACAATGGAAGCAAATGCACAGGGGCTTCGTTGCACAAAGCAGGTAGTAAATATGCTCTCAGACCAGACATTCCATTCAGATAATTTAGAGCAGGAAAAAGAAATAATTCGCTTAGAAACCCGTGCTATTGTTGATAAATGTTTTGAACTTGGTAATGGTGATATAGCAGTTGGTGTGTGCCGTGGTGTTGAAGCGGGTGTTTTAGATGTTCCTTTTGCTCCTTGCCGTGCAAACGCAGGTAAAATGTTGCCTTGCCGTGATAACGATGGTGCAGTTCGTATTTTAAACACAGGAAATCTTCCGTTCAGTCAGGATCTTATTGATTTCCATAAAGGAAAAATTGAAGAACGCGCAAAGGCTGAAAACCGCAAAGCATCATTCCAGATGGTAATTGATGATGTGTATGCTATCGGTAAGGGCCGCTTGGTTGGAAGACCAAAATATTGATATAGGAGAAATGTATTATGAAAATTATAGATGTTGTTTGTTCACAAGGTCGTACAGGTTTTTATTTCGATGACCAGCGTGCTATTAAACAGGGGGCAGGCCACGATGGTGTATTTTATACAGGCGCACCGGTAACAGATGGATTCAGTGCTGTTCGTCAGGCAGGGGAGTCTATTTCTGTTATGTTGGTTTTGGAAGATGGACAGGTTGCTTATGGCGATTGTGCTGCTGTTCAGTATTCAGGCGCAGGCGGAAGAGATCCGTTGTTCCTTGCGGCAGATTTTATACCGGTTATTGATAAATATATTAAACCTGAACTTGTTGGCAAAGAGGCTGACAATTTCCGTGATTTATGCAAAATGATGGAAGCAATTACGGTTGATGGCAAGCGCCTTCATACTGCTATCCGTTATGGTATATCTCAGGCAATTTTAGATGCAGTTGCAAAGGCAACAGGAAGAATGATGTGTGAAGTTGTAGCTGATGAATACGGATGCAATGTATCAGAAACACCAATTCCGATTTTTACCCAGTCAGGTGATGACCGTTATGATAACTCAGACAAAATGATTATCAAGGGTGCGCAGGTTCTCCCACATGCTCTTATCAACAATGTTGATACAAAACTTGGTAGAGATGGTGGAAAGCTTAAAGAATATGTAGCATGGCTCCGTGATCGTATTTTAAACTTCCGTTCAGATGAAAATTATTCTCCTGTTATGCACATAGATGTGTATGGTACAATCGGTGCAGCTTTTGGCAATAACAACTATAAGGCAATGGCGGATTATATAGAAGAAATCGGCAAAATTGCAAAGCCTTTTAAAATTCGTATTGAAGGACCTATGGACTGCGATTGTGACAGAGAAACACAGCTTACAGCGTTGGCAGCCCTTACAAAAGAACTTGATGACAGAAACTGCGACGTAGAGCTTGTTGCAGATGAATGGTGCAATACACTTGAAGATATAAAACTTTTTGCCGATAACAAAGCAGGTCATATGGTACAGATTAAGACCCCTGACCTTGGTGGTATCAATAATACTATTGAAGCGGTGCTTTACTGCAAAGAAAAGGGAATCGGTGCTTATCAGGGCGGTACATGTAACGAAACTGACCGTAGTGCACAGGTGTGTGTTCACTGCGCTATGGCAACACAGCCTGTTCAGATTCTTGCAAAACCGGGTATGGGTGTTGATGAAGGATATATGATAGTTTATAACGAAATGAATCGTATCCTGGCTATGAGACAAGCAAAGAAAAATCTTAAGAAGTAAAAAGTGGCTGACATTTGTCAGCCACTTTTTGTATAAAGAAAACTATGCGATAGTGAACTAAATGGGGTTCACTTCAATAGCGGGTGGATATTTATTTAATAAAACTTTTTCTTGTCTTTGAGTTCGTTTAACTGATTCATAATTTCACCGAACTTAGTAATTTAAGGAGAACCACTTCCGCCTTACAGCCCCAAGGCTTAAGGCGGTTTTATTTTTTTGTGAAAATTGAGTGAAACAGAAGAATTTTGACTGGTTTATGCCTGCGTGGGATAATTAACTCAAAGTGATCACTTAAAACCATAGCAAACAAAGCAGGATTCAGTCCTATTCATTTTCATAATGTTTTTAAATCATCTACTACCACATCTTTGTGGTAGTGCCCGAAGAACCATTTGTCACAAGAGATATTGTTTTTTGATAGAATCAGAACGAACCCGAGGTGTGCGGTGCGTGAACGCGTGCGAATTTTTGAGTGCATCCGCGGTAGGTGTTATTTAAAAGATTGTCTGTACTTAAAAGGCGTTGTGCCTGTTTTATCCTTAAATTTTTTAAAAAATCTTGTTCTGTTGGAAAAACCACACTCTGTCATAATGTTTTCAATGGGTTTTGTGGTTTTTTCAAGCAGTTCCATTGCTCTTTCTATACGGCAATTTATAACATATTCCGTAAAACTTACGCCTGTATACTCTTTAAATTGTGAACTTAAGTAGGAAGAACTGTAATAGTTTTTGTTGGATATGTCTTTAAGTTTCA
Organism: Clostridia bacterium; assembly: GCA_045660065.1. Lineage (GTDB taxonomy): Bacteria > Bacillota > Clostridia > RGIG6154 > RGIG6154 > RGIG2094. Next base: position 9,008 of record JAZRDC010000118.1, on the reverse strand, counting down.
GATTTTTATTGCAGTTGTTTTTTATAAATTTCAGCAATTCTGCATTTATTGGTAAGTTGTCTGCAAGTTCAAAGTCCATTTTTCTGAAAATTAGTACAAGAATTTGGTTAAGCATTGATTTTATCAAGAAATCACTTCCTGCAATAGGACTATTTTGTTCTTTTATTGTTCTTTTTAAAAGCATTTCAAATTCTTCTCGCTCATCAAAGGAAAAGTGAATTTTGCAGTTATCTTTATTAATCATATTCTGAAAATCTGAAAAATTATCTGTGTCCAGAAGTGAAAAAACATTGCCACCATTTTTAAGGTTTAAATCAATATACTCAAGTTTGAACATAATGTTTGCCAACTCAAGTCCTCCATCAGTTTCCACAGCATGGGTACAGTTGTAATTCAGAAACAAAAGATCACCTTTTTTCACTGTATATCTTATCCCATTTACAATATGTACTCCACTTCCTGCAAATGTATATACCATCTCAATAAACTCGTGAGTATGCTCTTGGGTATTGAGTTCTTCCTTCTGGTAAATCCAGTAACCGGTATTTAAAATATATGTAGTATTGTCGCTTTTTTCAATAATATTTTTCAATATAATTCACTCCAGGTATTTTATAATTTTATTTTACCATAAAACCCATAATAAAAAAAGCAAAAAAACAAAAAGTATCCGTATTTTAACACAAACGTCTACAAATAGGTTTGTTTGGTACTTATAATACTAAAGTACAAATGATAGAATATGTTTAGAGGTAATATTTGTAGTTTCTTATAACGTTGACAAGTTGCTTAATATCCTCAACTGTATGGAAATGGCCTCCTGACCTGAAATACCAAAGTAATTTATCTTCTACGCCAAGGAATTTATAAACTTTTTTTGCGCCCATATGGCCTGATTTCATAACAAATATTATATATACAAAATATCCTATGGCAAATAATTTGTCATACTTTTTTAAAGTTAGTGAGTATCTTACATAGTTAAATGATTTCAAATAAAAATCCGGTGTTTTCGGGTAAAATGTCAACATCGGGATTAACACGTTCTCCAAAAATCTGTTTTAGTTTTTTGCCCTCGGGCAGATTGATTTTGTGAATATCTTTACTTGCAGTGTGTAAGAACAGATAACTGTTGTTTGCAAAAATAACACAATCCTTGTCACAATAGATATGAACACCCTTTTCTTTGCAGAAAGAACGTAAAGTTTCGGGTTCAAGGTCTTTGTTTTCAACATTTACTGCAAATACATTGTTGTTTTCCTCAAGAATTTTTTTGTTAGCTTTTGTCATCACGGGACAAAGAAGAATAAATGCCTTGTACTTATCGCGGATTTTTTCAAAGTCACTTGCAAGATAGCAATCATAAGGAGTGCCCATAAGACCAAGCTGACGGCGGATATGATAAACTGTAAGAAATTCTTCGCTACCGGAAGGAATACTGTTCATCATTTCAGAATCGACAATTACCGCAACCTGACTTATGCTTGTCATATCCTTTGATTTCGACTGATTTGTAATGCTTAAAAATTCGCACAGCATTTCCATGTAGTAGGAATCGTCGTACCAACCGCCACCCATGTCAAACCACCAGAGTGCGTGTGCATGAGTAAGCGCTCTTGCATAGTGAAGCTTAATATTTTCTATAGAAAGATTTTTATCACGAGCCATAAACACAGGTCTGTAGAAATGGGGATGTTCAAGAAGTGGCTTTGTAAGATGTGTGCGTGTGTCATTTTCCGCAAAGTACAGTTTCCCGTGAAGTTTTAAGGAATCAACTGCAAGCATACAAGGATGGTCAATTCCGCCACGTCTTGAAAAGGTGTAGGAAACAGGAGAGCATATAAAGTCCACATCATCGCAGTTAAGGACCATTTCGGTAGCGTTATGACAGGATTCTCTGTCAGGACGCTCTAAATTGTAGCCGTAGAATACGCCGATAACAAGACGTCTGTCCAGCTTTTTCTTTGCAAATGCGCAAAAGTCGCAAATTCTCTTTGCTACGATATAAGAAAGGAATTTGTAGTAATTTACTTCGTTGTCCTCACAGCCTGTTTCTTTTATGTATTCTGCAAATTTTTCTCTTGAACGAAGACCGATAGAGCCTAAAAAGTCAAAAGAGAACCATTCTTCAGTATTTCCTCCTGCAAGCTGATAGCCGCAAATTCTGTCACGGTAGGGTGAATTTTCCATATAATCTAAAAACTGACCGAGAAAATCTTCCGTTGCCTTTGCCCATTTGTCTGAGGAGAAACAAATGCGGCGTTTATTGACATCGTGCATTCCTACGTCGTTAAGCTCGTCGGGATTTTCAAGTTCCCACCAACGAGGCAACGTCATATTGACTCTTGGGAAAATGTAAGCATCGGGGCATACATCAAGTATCTCTTTGATTTTTCTGTCAACAATAGCAAAATCAGGGTTGCCCTTTTTTTCAAAAATACCGACCCCTAAAGGAGGCACATCGCTTGATTCGTTGATTGTCTGGGAAGCAAAAAATAAAGGAACGGAATAAAGCTTGTAGCCGGCATCTGCAAACTGATCGTACCTTGCTTTTTCCGTAAAGTATGTAATATATGCATTAGATGAAATTTCATTTCCGTTAACTGTAAGGTATGGAATACCATTTCTTGTTTCGATTGATGAATAAATCATTGTTACCACTCCTTAATTATTTCGCATTTTTCGTATAAAGGATGAATTTGTATTTTACCATTATAGCTCCAGCCTACACAGTGCCCATCCTGTGAAAATAACATGCCTGTGTTGTCTTGGTGATATAGATACCCTGCTTCAAGATAGTGCATATCATCTTCAACAAAGCCGAACTGAAGGTCGTTGTTATAGTAGTAGAATCTTAAAAGACAGTCTATTTCATGCCTGTAGCCTATGTCAACTGGACGGTGATAGACAGCATCTGAAGGCTTGTAGTAACCATCGGCAAACTCACGGAAAGTTTCAGGACTATTGCCGACGGGAAGATAAAGAGGACCGCAGTCCTTGCCGTCAAGGGCGGGTCTGAATCCGAAACGGCCGTAGACTTCCGTCAGCTCTTTGTTGGCAGTACAGAAAAAGCAAAGAGGAAGGTCGCTTCTTGATTTGAAATCTTCAAACCACATATTGAGAAGTTTTCCACCTATACCTTTTCCTCTGCATTCTTCCGCTGTGTAGAAATTGCCCCAGTTTCCTATTGAATCTTTGTGCTTTCCCCAACCCATCCAATGGCGTGAAAGAGCCTTGCCATCTTCGTGTGCCACGTAGTAAACATCGGTTGCAACATCTGAGAGTTTACCGCTGACACGCAGTCTTATCATATCGGCATAGGATTTGTCGGTGTCAAAGCCTTCCATCATTTTTGTTATTGCCTCGTATGCACCGCCGTAAGTTTCTCCGGTGGTGAATTTTTCCCAAATCATTGTTTTTCCCCTTTTAGAATTCAAATGTCATTATTTTTCCGGTTTTCAACTGCATCTTTGATGCTCCAGTCTGCTTTTTCAAGACGGCTTTCGGCTTCATCATAGCCTACGCCCGTAATGTCACAGACAATGCGCACCATTCTGTCACGGAGTTTTATGTTGGTGGGTTTTAAGTTAATCATAAGGTTTTCGTATACATACCCGTTTTTGACCATACAGAAAGTGGAAATCATGTTGAGAACAAGTTTTTGTGCAGTTCCTGCTTTAAGGCGTGTTGAGCCTGTAATAACCTCAGCACCCGTGTCTGTGAAAATTTCAATATCGGCAGCCTTGGCTATTTTTGTGTCTGGGTTGCAGGAAAGAGCAACTGTTGCACAACCGCACTGCTTTGCGTATTCAAGAGCACCTACAACGTAAGCGGCACCGCCTGCGGCACTTATGCCCATAACACTGTCATTTTCATTTAAGGAATAAGCTTCAAGGTCGGCTTTTCCGTTTTCTGCCTTGTCTTCGCCGCCTTCGTTTGCCTTAAACATTGCGTCCTTGCCGCCTGCCATAACACCTATTACCTTGTCATAACCAACGCCGAAGGTGGGAGGACATTCGGCAGCATCAACAACTCCGAGTCTTCCTGATGTTCCTGCACCTACATAGAAAAGGCGACCTCCCTTTACCATACGCTCACTTATAACATCGATGGCTTTTGCTATGCTTTCAGCACATTCTCCCACAGTTTTAACGGCATTCATATTTTCTTCGTTCATGAGTTTTATCATATCAAATGTACTCATTTTATCTATATTTTTTGTTTTTTCATTTCTCATTTCAGTTCTCAGCATTTGGGTTACCTTACCTTTCTGTACTGTTCCTTTAGTTTAGTTAAAAGTCCCGATGTGTTTACGTCGCACATTTTTGCACAAAGCATACATGCACCAAGTATTGGGTCAGTGTCGGGAACTATCATTTCAAGTTCATCTGTGAGATAATCTCTGACAAGTTTTGCAAAATCCTTGTTCTTAGTAATAATCCCCCCTGAGATTACGGCGTGGCGTATGTTTTTGTTGTTTTTGTGGGAAAAATTTATAACCTCTGCCAAAGCCTTTGCGTTTTCGTTTATAATTTTTGAACTGACAGCATCACCTTTTCGGTAACATTCAAAAACATACTGAGCAAGAGAAGCGGTAAAAGTTGCGTTGCCTTTGTAAACCTTGTCTATAATATCGGAAACGCTTTCTCCAAGTTTTGATTGAATAAGGGGTGTGAGTGATGTTTTTTCACCATAACCATCAATGTCGCACATTACCGCATACAAAGCATCACGCCCGATATCATATCCGCTTCCTGATTTGCTTACAAGATATCCGTAACCCGACTGTCTTGTTAGTTTCTGTCCTTGTTTAATAAGCACAGATGAGCCTGTCCCACATATTGCGGCGATACAACAGGTATCGTCTTCAAGGGCACTGGCTGCAATATTAAGCATATCGGAGGCGCAGTCTATCTTAATATGAGGATATTGCTTTTTAAGTTCGTTCATAATCTCAGTACTGTTGTTTCCGAGCAAAAAGCCTGCTGAGCCTATAAAAATACCTGAGATAATCGGGTTTGTAATCATCAGGGAGTTTATACCACGGATAAGAACTTCGGTACATCCCTGTATTCCCGTTATGTTGGGGTTGCAGGCATCAAGTTTTATTGTATCAAGAATGTTGCCGTCTTCGGTAAATAACATAAACTGAGTTTTTGTTCCTCCGCCGTCAACGCCTATCATTATTTTCTTCTTGTAGCAATGCTCAAGAAGTGAGTCAAGAGACACACCGAGGATTTCTGACAAAAGACAAAGATTTTCAACATCGGGAACCGAAATTCCACATTCCCATTTTACATTTTCTTTATATGCCTCTTCATCGCTTTTTTGATTATTTCATTCAATCCTTCGGGATCATCTGCATTGTGAGCATAATAATAAAGTGCAAGATTGTCAGGATGATAATTTTCAAGATAGTTGTTCAAATTTACTTCAAAATTTTCATGCTCTTCTCTTGGCATCTGCATTGTTTCCACCAAAGCAAATGTCTTTTTTCCCGCCTCTTTGCATTCTTTTAATGTTCTTTCCCAGGCTGATTCAATTCTGTATTTGGTCCAGGCAATATCTTCCTTAAACACTCTCTGTCTTGCCAGGTTTCCGTCATAACCGAAGTACTCTATATCCTTGTTTTTGGCTGCCATTGATGTAAAAAATTCTTCCTCTTCTTTTATGCAAAAAAGCGTCTGCACAAGCTTTGGATTTAAGCTTTTGCAGTAATCCGTAATGTCTTCCAAAAACTCACAGTAGCCCGTTGCCATATCCAGAGCTGTGGGATTTTCACCAAATCTTTTTACGGTGTCGGGATGGTGGCTTATAAGAGTCGGTGCTTTCGGCTCGTCCCATACTATGCCATCCAAGTCATAATCTGTAATCAGAGTTTTCATAAAGTCTTTTACAAAATCACGGAAAGGCTTTGATTCCACGCAGGCAACGGGACACCAGTAATCCTCGTTTACCGCATATTCGGGATTCATCGCAAGCCACATGCTGGGCATCAGAGGTGCTCCCGCAAATCTTCCGCCAAGTCTGCTTGGAATAACGTGAACCTTAAGTCCTTCTTTATGAGCCAAATCCACAAGAATTTCAAAGGTTCTTCTTGAATACATCATTTCGCTTTCGCAAAAGCTCAGGCAAATAGTATCAAACCCCATATCCGCCATTTCTTTAAAATCTTCTTTAACATGTCTGGGAATACATACCCAGTTGTTATAATCCAGACAATACGCACTTACCATATAATTTCCTCCTAAATCAGAACCTCAACTATTCTTTTTGCAAGTTTTGTTTTTGTTGGCGGATGAATGCAATCTGTTTCACAGATATCTTTCGAAATTACAGTTACCACATTTTCCATTTCATACTGAATCTGTTCCTGTGCTTGCTGCACAAGCTTCCATCCAACTCTTGTCGCCCGGCTTAACAGAAGTTACTTCTTCTCCCACTTCTTCAACTATTCCGGAAGAACAATATCCTGATACTCGTGGGAATATGGTTCCTGTATTTTGGCTTATCGATACAGTTGGATCTCCTGTAATATTTACTTTTTCTGTTCCGCAACTTACAGTAGAAAACAGAGTTTTAACTTTTACAAGAGTCCCGCTTACCTGCCCCAGTTCACGCTTAAGCAATTCAGCTGTGTTTGGTTTTGTAAATACAATTTGTTTTGATTGCATAATTACACTTCCTTTCTACTTAAACATAAAAGTTGTTTTTTATCCCAATACTATAACAGGTACAACAACATTGTTAAGTTTGCCTGGAGAGCTTATTTCAACAAAAATTTTATTTACAGGCTGAACACCCCAGTCTGCATTTATGGTTATATCCCATTCTATATAGTCTGCACTTAAATCTTTAGAACCATGTGCCACATACGCGGTCTTCTGATAGTTTGCAGTAAATCCTTCAGGGCACATAACGTTAAAATAAAGATTTGTTGGATTCCAGAACTGATTTTCAATAATAAGTTTTGCCTGTACCTCTCCATTTTCGGTAATTCTTGGCTCTTTATCATAGGTTACATAAACCTTTGCATAAATGCTGCTGCCACCAAAATATGAAAAAGGTTTGTAATAAGAAAGTTCCTGCATAATTCTTTCAGGGCCTTGCCAACGGAAATGACCTCCTGATTTATATGTATCAACCAGACCAAGGTCAATGGATGTTTCTTTATCTGTAATAGTTGTTTTTACATTGTTTGCGTGAAGAACTATCGGAATCATATCTATAATACGCTGAGTCAATTCTTTACAAGACTTTGGCACAACCCAACAAGAACAGTCGATTGCCTTGGTAATAATTTTATCACCGATGTATTCGCTCCAGTCATCAGGAATACCTTTTTTACCGTAAAGAATTCCTAAAAATGCACCAACAGTTGCCGCTGTGCAATCTGTATCATCACCGCAGTTTACTGCATACAGAACAGACTTTTTGAAGTCACCTTCACCATACATAAGACCAATAGTAGTAAACCCTATATTGGCAGGTGCCTGGAACCAACCGATATCTTCGCTTTGCTTTACAAGCATTTCTCTTACTTCTCTGTAAGGCAACCCTTTGTCATAACTATCTAAAACAAGTTTTACTGCCTTTGCTACACGACAATCTTCAGGAATGTAAGAAAGTGACTTTTCAATAATTTCACGGATACTGCCACCGTTAAATGCTAAACTGTCTAAAGCGGCGGTAAAACATTCTGCATATGTACCTTCACTTAATCCGTGGTCAACACAAGCATCCATCTGCGCATAACGAATTGCAACTTCAGGATATCCCGGAGCCAGACATGCCCATATCTCAGAACGAATCCACGCACCATTTGAAGTTTGCCATTTGCTATTGCAATACTCACCTGAAAATGGTGGATAAAGCCCCATACGCATATTTGCCTTACAAACGCCATATTCAGCCCATTCTGGCGGAATAAATTTAAGCCAGTATTCACCTAAAACATTTGCATTCATCTGATAAGGGCCATATTCTTCCAGAGCAACAAGCCATACAAGTTGCAAATCCAAATCATCATTAGGAAGTGGGTCGCCTTTTTCGGTAACATATCCTTTTATGTCCAGAAAATCTTTTGTACCTTCGTACGGGCCGCCTATTGTACCACCTATGTTTTTACCAATCCAGCAAGCGTGGATTTTGTCTTTGATTTCTTCTGCATTATAATTTGTTTCGCAATAAATCATTTTAACACCTCTTTTATTTTATCTTTAACATTTGTGCAGGATATTCACCTGTGTTATCTTGTTTCGTTTCTGTTTACAATTTTGCAAATCACTATTATCACCATCTTAAATATATTTTATCATTTGAGCACAGGTATTAAAAGTACCAAACAAATCTATTTGTAGACACTAACACGAAAAATGGATACTTTTTTGTAGTTTTCACTTTTTTATTACAGATTTTATGGTAAAATAAAATTATGAAATGACTGGAGTAAATTATATTGAAAAATATTATTGAAAAAAGTAACAATACTACATATATTTTAAATACCGGTTACTGGATTGACCAGAAGGAAGAATTAAATACCAAAGAGCATACTGTAAAATATACTATAAAAAGATAACAGCCACAACACAGTTCGTTGCGGCTGTTATTCTTCCTTATCGGCTCAAATCAATAAATTTAATTTTTTTGTTTTTGCGATAACGGTATATTTAAACCATCATTTATTAAATTCTTTGTATAGGTCAAATGGTGTTGGTATATAACCATTATCAAAAAGTTTTATATCATTATTTGTAACTGTTACATATAGGAGGAAATTAAATATGAAAGAATTATCATTAATCCCATACTTTGCAATGCCAAAAAGTAAGCCTGAATTTGAATTTGGAATTGCGGTATTTACAGAAGATGCATGGAAACATGTTAAAAATAATGTGAATTTTATTAAGGAAGTAGACGCATGCTTTGAACGTTATATTCATAAGGATCTTGGACTTCTGGGCGAAGATAATGGAGATGGATATGTTTACGAAGTAAGAGATGGT